>CAZHHJ010000149.1:0-5551 GCA_964531295.1 uncultured Syntrophomonas sp. | reverse complement strand
TCCGACCCAAGCTGCAGATTCCCGGTGGAGAAAACACGATATTTCACGTTTACTGCACTTACAATCTAATCAAATTCACAATATTATGATATGATTTAACTATGTAATTTCCTATTATTAATATTATCGTAATGTTTTTTGTCCTATAATGTCATGTTGTGACATTATAGGGTTTTAATACTATCACTTAGCTACAATCATGAGAGGACAAGAGGAGTTGAGAAAGGTACTATGCACAATCTAATTGAAGTAATTGGAATCAGGGAAGAAAATTGCACAAATTGCCATCAGTGCATAGCAGTATGCCCGGTTAAAATATGCAGTGACGGCAGCGGGGACGTCGTGAAATTCAACAATAATCTGTGTATCGGTTGCGGTCGTTGTATTGAGGCCTGCATAAAAAGTCATGGCGGCATAGCTGAAAAAAGCGCCCGTTTTGCCATCGATGATGCTCCCCAATTTACGGCCGATTTGCCTGGTCATGATATCATTGCCTTAATAGCTCCTTCGGCTCAGGGTAATTTTAAATTAAAGAAATTAATCACCGCATTAAAAATGCTGGGGGTTAAGAAAGTGTATGATGTGTCACTGGGTGCTGAAATCACTGTGGCCTGCTATCATGACCTCATTCAGAATGACGAGATCAAAACCCCTTTGATTGCCCAACCCTGCCCGGCCATAGTAAAGTATATAGAACTACATCATCCTAATCTTATGGAATATCTGGCAACAGTAGGCAGTCCGGTTTATAACCTGGCCGTTTATGTCAGGTCACTGCATCCTGATAGTGAACTGGTTTTCATATCGCCCTGTTTAGCTAAACGCCGGGAATTCCAAGACAGCTGTATAATTAAATATAATGTCATTTATCAGTCAATGCAAAAAATCCTCCAGGATAATAATATCGATCTGGATTTTCTTGAAGAGGGGCAATTTGATAATATAGTTCCCGCCGGTATAGCCACCCAGTTTTCTACACCTGGCGGTCTAAAAGAATCTTACCTGTACCATTATCCGGAAACTTCAGCCAGCAGCATTGCTAAAGTGGGGGGAACAGATGTATATGATGGCTACCTGCGTGAACTCGAAAAGTCCATTAAGAAGGGCAGTCCCCATATGCCTCTGATAGTTGATATCCTTAGCTGTGATAACGGATGTAATATGGGACCAGGATGCATAAATAAATCATTATCTCAGGTTGAATACTCAGTATCCAAACGAGCAGAAATAAAAACTGCTAATGAAAAGGATAAGCAGCAACTTAAAGATTTTTTGAATGAAGCCACTCAAAGACTCAATTTTGAATATTATGAATACCATGATTTATCCAAGCTGAACAAGCTTAAAATCCCAAGCGAAAGCGAATTACAAAAGATATATGTAGAAATGCATAAACTTGAGGAAAAAGACTTCAGAAATTGTGCCGCCTGTGGTTATAATTCCTGTTATCACATGGCATTAGCAGTATACAATGGCTTAAATAAAGCGCAAAATTGCCATCTCTATCAGGAAAAGGAACTGCTCATCGAGCAGTTGGCCTTAAGAACCATGCATATTGAATTAAGCAATGTTTTCGACACCATGTCAGACGGGGTAGTGGTACTGGATCAGCAGGGCAGAGTATCGCATTTCAACCCGGCGTCTGAAAATATTACCGGTTATTCCGGCGACTCATTACTAGGTCTCCATATAGTTGATCTTTTTAGCGGGAAAGCACCTTATACCCTTAAACTTTTACAAACCGGGCAGTCCTTTTACGATAAGGAGATTTTCCTGGATGGCAAACACGGGCAAATTCATGCCACAGCCTCAGGGAAAGCTATATTTGATGAGTTGAATCAGGTTAGTGGAGGAACCATCATCCTGAGACCTATTAAGCAAGTACATCAGTTAGTAAACACTTTAACCGGTGCCCAGGCCAATTTTACCTTTGATTCTATATTAGGCGAAGATAAACAGCTGAAAGAATCGATTAATTTAGCCAAGATGGCAGGTACTAACGATTCCAATATTCTGCTTCAGGCTGAAAGCGGAACCGGCAAAGAAGTATTTGCCCAGGCTATTCACAACCACAGTTTAAGAAAAAAGGGGCCTTTTGTAGCCCTGAATTGTGCTGCCCTGCCCAGAGAACTTATCAGCAGTGAGTTGTTTGGCTATGCAGAAGGGGCTTTCACTGGTGCCAGACGCGGAGGAAGACCAGGTAAATTTGAATTCGCTAATGGAGGAACACTCCTCTTGGATGAAATAGGTGATATGCCTCTGGATCAGCAGGCTACTCTCCTGCGAGCTCTACAGGAGAAGGCTATTTTGCGATTAGGAAGCAATACTCTTATTAAAATAGACGTAAGAATAATTGCCGCCACCAATCAAGACCTGCTGGCTTTGGTAGAGCAGGGGAGGTTCAGAGCTGATTTATACTATCGTCTTAATGTAATTCAGATATTAATACCTCCTTTACGTGGAAGACGTAACGATATTAAATTGCTTTTCCAGCATTTTCTGGAGGAGATGGCTCCCAGATTAGACCGTCATATTAGCAGGATTGATACCGCCGTTATTAAATGCCTGGAGAACTATGATTGGCCTGGTAATGTCAGGGAACTGCAAAACGTGGTGGAAAGAATCCTTCTATTTGCTGCGGACGGTCAGATTAATATAGAACACCTGCCCCGGGAAATTGCCAGTGCAGCAGTCGGCTATTCAGGAAATGCCTGGCAAAACCCACCCGGAACTGCCAGCGACACTCCCCGGCTTTCCAATCGGAAAACACGGAAATTATTTGCCCTGGAACAGGAAAAAGAGCAGATAATCAGGGCACTGAACATGCATGGCGGGAACGTGACCCGAGCTTCTACTGAACTGGATATTTCACGCAATACACTGTACCGCAAAATGAAAACTCTAAATATCAGTAACTAAAATAAAACCATTCAAGTCGGATACTATCTATATTAAATAAAATGGCAGGCAAGAACCTGCCATTTTATGAATGCACAGCTATCCCGTAGCTGCTAGAATTCATAAAAAATATACCCTCATCACTATAAGCAAATGATTCCTGCCATTTCCCGTATCAAAAATAAAAAATCCCACCATCAAAAAAAGAATGATTATGTTGCAAAAGTGTCACCTTCTTGTGCGGATAACGTTTTACTCGTGACAGTTTTGGCACAATGTCGGAGCATCGGCTGGTTTAAAAAATGTAAATGCTATATTTTGTTAGCTCCCCGAATGATGGGGATTTATACTTGTTACTATGATTAATGATAGGATTGGCATGCTATTTGCAATAGATTAAGGCAAAAGAGAAGCAAGATGAAAAGACAGCAGAGATTTACCTTGTAAAAGCACAAGCTAATAAAATTTTTAAAAGGAGTTGGTAATTATGGCAAAAGCATTAGAAAGAAAAGCGGATTACTGTAACCATGCTGCTAAAACATCAGTGGAGTTTATTCCTTGTCCTTGCCAGGTGAGTGAAGTTTACTTGCTAGGCACCATGCTACAACATTATGTAGGAGATATTTACCTGCAATTAGCTGAATTTGAAAAAGGAGACTTGAAGAAGAAGTATCAAAAGATGGCGGTTGAGCAGTTGGAGATTAATGAAGGGATCCAAAAAGCTGCTAATGCACGTTTAAATGAAATGCTATGGACTTTTTATAATAACGGAGGCCAGGTAGTTGATCCTCCGGTATCTGAAGAGCAGGCTCAAGAAATGCAGCCTTTCTTTACACGGCTTATGAACAACTTTTTTGAAAAGATTGAGGATTTAATCCCGCTGGCGGCTGAGGGGAGTATCAGTACTGATAAGATGGATAATATTATTAGCTATAATCTTATCGCCTTGTATATCTGCCTGAACAAGTTGTTTCAGGCAGATGAAATGGCCAGTGTATTTAAAGAACTGATCATCATAAAAAATCCTTTTCAGCAAGTTGGATGAAATAACAAGCCAAAACAATCACACTAGTCTCAGCCCACTCTTTCACTCTTTAGATTATCCCGACAGGAGCAATTCTTTACGGGATAATCTTTTTTCTGTTAAACTTAGCATATGGCTTGTGCCATGATATCTAAGCTTAAGTACTATATGTAAGGCCTCTTAATATATTCTGTAATAGCTAAGTTTTTTTATTGATATGCTCCCAGTAGATTAGCGTAGGAAACGAAAGCACTTATTAAAAGGTCCACTTCGTTAAAAGGCCTTATAAGGCAATTAATTATAGGAGAATACCGTCATGCTATCATTCCAATATGGAGACAGCACCATCCTATTCGATGTTACATACAGCAAGAGAAAAACCATATCCATATCACTTGAAGCACCTGACCGAGTTAGCGTTAAGGCTCCCATTGGATTATCTGAGGATGAACTGCTCAAAAGAGTACAAAGTAAAGCCAGATGGATTGTTCGGAAACTCGATGAGCTTGAGAATATCAAGGTGATGCCAGCAAAGAAACTTTTGCTTAACGGAGAGTCCTTTATGTATCTGGGCCGGGACTACTCCCTACGGTTGACAACTAATGTAAATCTGAAACTTCCGGAAATAAGCATCGACCAGGACCAACTTATGGTAAATACCCCCAGCCAGGATAAAGAGATAATAAAAAAGGAAATCGAAGTCTGGTACCGCATCAAAGCCCGGGAATACATGCAAGAACGGCTAAAATACTATCAACCCATGGTAGGGGCAAAACCAGTCCTGGTTAGAATCAAAACCCAGCAGAAAAGGTGGGGAAGCTGCAGTTCGCTTGGCAACTTAAATTTTAACTGGAAGGTGGTTATGGCTCCTTCACCAGTGATAGACTACCTGATCGTCCATGAATTATGTCATCTAATTCATCCCAACCATTCCCAAGACTTTTGGAACCTAGTTTTCTCAATCCTGCCCGACTATAAGGAAAGGCGAGAATGGTTAAAGAAAAATGGCGGACGTCTGGATATTTAGACTAAAAAGGAGCTATTGGCATGACCAAAAAAAGAACCTTCAGAAACTTCGGACAGTTCCGGCTGGAGTTGGTTTTCTTCATTAAGAACCACAAACAAATCAAGTCAGCAATGCGAAACACTAGTATCTCGCCAGCTTTCAGAGAGCGGCTTATGCTGGCGGTGACATCGGTTAATGATTGCCGTTTTTGTTCTTATTATCATACCCAACTGGCTTTACAGGAAGGCATAAGCGCTCAAGAAGCTAGCAAACTTTTAGAAGGCAGCGTTGATAATTGTCCGCCAGAAGAAGCCCCCGCCCTACTGTATGCGCAGCACTGGGCAGAAAGCGATGGTAACCCCGACAGTAAAGCTGTTCAAAGAATAATAGATAATTATGGTGAACAAACCCTGCAGGACATAGACATCCTTCTGCATATGATCAGGATGGGTAATTATATGGGGAACGTAGTTGATATGATCCATGAACGGATGTCTTTTAGAAAAAAACATAACAGTTAATTATTATTCCTTATTATATTACTTGGGATGATAATTTTTAATAAAAGAGTCAAGTCCATATAAGTGTGTAAATTCATTCCTCGGCTAAAATGAGTTATGCAA
>CAZHHJ010000148.1:0-5602 GCA_964531295.1 uncultured Syntrophomonas sp. | reverse complement strand
TCGAAGAAGCGGCCGAAATAGGAACCAGGAAGGTAATTACCGACCATTCAACCATAGGGATTGTCGTGACCACCGATGGCAGCATCAGTGATCTCCCCCGCAAAAATTACATTGATGCCGAGGAAAGAGTAGTTCAGGAATTAAAAGAACTAGATAAACCATTCATTGTAATATTAAACTCCACCAAACCCTACGATGCTGATACTATTGCTCTAGCTGAAGAACTAAGTGAAAAATATGAAGTGCGGGTTTTGCCCCTGGATGCAGCCAAGATGACCTTGGAACAGAGCTATGCTCTGCTGGAAGAAGCTCTTTATGAATTCCCGGTACAGGAAGTAAATATAAAACTGCCGGGATGGGTGGAAGAACTGGACGAAGAGTTCTGGCTCCGGGAAGAATTGGAATCATCAATCCATGAGATACTAAACTCTATTCGTAAAGTAAGGGACATAGAGGGAGCTCTGCAGAAGCTATCGGATATAGAGAATGTCAGTTATGTTTTCATGGAAGAAATGAACCTGGGAACTGGGACTGCATCAATCGATATCACGGTACCAGAGGAACTGTTCTATCGCTCACTCAGTGAAGTCAGTGGTTTTGAGGTAGCCGGTACCCAGGATATTATGCGTATTATGAGAGATCTGAGTTTTGCCAAGAAGGAGTTTGACAAAGTGTCTTCAGCCCTGGGAGAAGTCCGAGAATCAGGTTATGGGGTAGTAACTCCCCGTCTCGAAGAAATGATTCTGGAGGAACCGGAACTGATCAGGCAGGGAAGTCGCTTTGGAGTTAAACTAAAAGCCAAGGCCCCATCTCTCCATATTATCAAAGCTGACATAACCACCGAGATTACGCCTATAATTGGAACTGAAAAACAATGTGAAGAACTGGTGCGCTATATGCTGGATGAGTTTGAAGAAGACCCCGCCAAGATCTGGGAGTCCAACATATTCGGAAAATCCTTGCATGACTTGGTCAGGGAAGGTATACAGAACAAGTTGCATCGTATGCCAGAAAACGCGCAGGTAAAACTGCAGGATACCCTGCAGCGTATTGTAAATGACGGAAGCGGCGGCCTTATCTGCATCATAATCTAAAGATATCGCTCCCAAGGCGCATATTATGCCGGCCCTGATTCAGGCCGGCTTTTTTCTTTTTCGTGTTAAAAGGACCGTCCCCGCACCACGTTCAGTCTGAAAAAAATTGACAGGAAGAACCGTCCCCGCTGTCAACCCCAGGTAGTGGAATAGCATCGACTGCAGGTATATATTGAGAAAAAGTGGTAATAATACCGGCAAGAGGTGATTTTATGAATAAGTACGGCCTGGCAGTGATTGCATTGGGCAGTTTATTAATAAGTTTTGGCCTGGGCTACATGCTGGCTAGTTTGGAACCAGCAAACAAGCCGGCTGTACCAGGGCAGAATAAGCCGGTGATCGGAGTGGAGCAGGAAAAAAACTTTGTCAATGAAGATAGTGAGATAATTTTTGAACAGGAATACCAACGCTGCCATCATGTGGTGATTTCCAGCTTTCCTGATCAAAATAAATTACTGGGGAAAAGCATTCATGAATTAAAACAGGAATTCAGCGTCGCCAAGGGTTATACCCTGACCATGGATGAAAATACCTTGACTATCCGGCAAAAGGTAGAGGATTGGTGCCCGGCAGACAAAGAAAAATGCCGGCTTAAAGAATATCAGGGCCGACTGGCAGTATATCAAGGACCTGATCCCAACAATGATACCTTGCTGCGGGTTACGAAAATTAAAATTGAAATGCTGCCGACCGCAATAGCCGTTGATATTAGACAGGGCGATTATGAATTCGCCAGTGAAAGGGCACTTAATGATGCTCTGGAGAACCTGGACGAATATATCCAATAATAGCTTTAAGCTCGTAGTCAGGCTTTGATATTTTTGTAATTTTGCCTGGAGATCATCAAAACCAGGCTTGGATCACAGAACTATAAAGCCTGATTTCGTTTTTTCTGTTAATTTTATGAACGTATGTTTGCTATAATGTTAAGCAAGGGTTTCCGGTCTGGAAGATAATAGTTTACGATATTAAATATGGATAGGCCGAGCTAAAGATAGAAAAGGTGGATTTTAAATGATAGTCCTGGGAATAGATCCTGGTACTGCTACAACTGGTTATGGAGTAGTTGAATACCAGGCCGGTAAAGAAAGACTGCTTAAGTATGGTACTATAACTACTCCGGTTGCCATGGATATGGCGGATAGACTGCTCGCTATTAACCAGCAGCTATCTGATTTGATCCGGGAAGTAAAACCGAACGTTGCAGCGGTAGAACAGCTTTTCTTCCATAAAAACTCCAAAACAGTTATAAGCGTTGCCCAGGGACGCGGGGTAATTCTGATGACTGCGGCTCAGGAAGGAATAGCAGTGAGCGAATATACTCCACTGCAGATAAAACAGTCAGTAGTAGGATACGGGAAAGCAGAGAAAAAACAGGTACAGGTTATGGTGCAGAAGATACTGGCTATGCGGGAGTTGCCCCGTCCTGACGATGCTGCCGATGCCTTGGCAGTTGCTATCTGTCATATTCATTCCTATCGCCTGGGAGCAATATTAAAATCATGAATGGGGCCATCGCTGTAAATTCCATCCGCGCTATCCCCAATGTACAGATAAAGTTGGAGGGTTTTTATGATATCCTGTTTAAGAGGAGTTTTGTTTGAAATAGGAACGGACTCCATAATTATTGATATTAATGGAGTGGGGTTTGAGGTGCTGTTTCACCAGCGTGCCTTGAGCGGACTGCCCCGTATGGGGGAGGGCTTATTTATCTATACCCACTTGCAGGTCTTGGAAAATGATTTTAAGCTATATGGGTTTTTGGATAAAGAAGAACTAAGGCTTTTCAAAAAACTGCTGGGGGTTTCGGGTATGGGTGCTAAAGGAGCTATGAATGTCTTAGCCTTCATGGAACCCAATAGTTTTTATCAGGCCATAGCCAGTGCAGATGAAAAGAGTCTGACTAAAATACCTGGCATTGGTAAGAAGACTGCTGGTCGGCTTATTTTTGAACTGCGGGATAAAATTGGCGAGCTTAATATCCCGGCTGCTGCCGATACTCAGGGTATAGCAGTGGAAGACGTGCTGCTAGCTTTGGAAACCCTGGGCTATAGCCGCAGTGAGGTTTACGGGCTTATAATGGAATTGAAAACAGCTGGAGATCTAGCTGACAGTGTAGAAGAAAATATTAAGAGAGTATTGAAGATTAAAGCCCGGCAGATGAAATAGGGGATGGAGGAATAAGTGTGCAGGATGACCGGCTGATATCAGCTCAGGTACTGGCAGAGGATGATACAGCAGAGACATCAGTCAGACCTAAGCGACTCGAAGATTATATAGGTCAAAATAAGGTGAAAGAAAACATTTCCATATTTATTTCGGCGGCTCAGGAAAGGGGCAGCAGTATGGATCATGTGCTGCTCAGCGGGCCACCGGGGCTGGGCAAAACCACCCTGGCCACCATAATCGCTTACGAGATAGGAAAGACTATTAGAAAGACATCCGGGCCTGCTATAGAAAGGCCAGGAGATTTGGCAGCGATTTTAAGCAATATGGAACCGGGCGAGGTATTGTTCATCGATGAAATACACCGTTTGAACCGAAGTGTGGAAGAAATAATGTATCCAGCTATGGAAGACTTCAACATAGACATAGTTATCGGTAAAGGACCGTCTGCCAGGACTCTGTGCCTGGACATACCTCCCTTCACTTTAATTGGTGCCACTACCCGTCCGGGTTTATTGAGTTCACCCTTGCGGGACCGCTTTGGCATAAATCATCGGCTGGATTTTTATGAAGAAAGTGATTTGACCCAGATAATTATTAGAACGGCTGGAATACTGGGGCTGGAGATTGATCCACAGGGGGCTCAGGAAATTGCCTGCAGATCCCGGGGAACCCCCCGGGTTGCCAACCGGCTCTTAAGAAGGGTTAGCGATTATGCTCTGGTAAAAGGGGATGGAAGTATAAGCTGCAGTATGGCCCGGCTGGCCCTAGATAAAATGGAAATAGATGAGTTTGGCCTGGATAACGTAGACCGGATGATACTGGACGCGGTTATCGTTAAATTCGGGGGAGGTCCGGTAGGGCTGGAAACGCTGGCCGCTGCGGTATCAGAGGAAAACGATACTATCACCGATATTTACGAACCATATCTTTTGAAATTGGGTTTTATACAAAAAACGCCCCGGGGCAGAATAGCCACTGAACACGCCTACCGGCACCTGGGCTATACAAGTTTTGGAGGCAGTGTTAAGGTATCCGGCCTGTTTGATGAACAGTAAAGTCGGACCTGAATGCCCTGACAGAGAACAATCTATGAGTCTTTAATAACAAAGACTGTCAGAAGTATAAGTGTCCTGGAATGAGTTTCTTATTATATCCACCGGAATATAATCTTTATCAAAGCTGACGGCCGGAAAAGGAGTTAAGCTAGCTGGCGATAATAGAATTTTGTTAAGGATTAAAGTTAAGGAGATGAACTTATGTCCCGGGTTTTACTGCATATATGCTGTGGACCATGTGCCACTTATCCAGTCCCGCAGCTTAGAGAGGAAGGCTTTGAAGTGATGGGATATTACTTTAATCCTAATATACACCCCTATACTGAATACATCAAAAGAAAGGCAGCTTTGGAACAGTACGCCGAAATATCAGATTTAAAGGTCATATATGACGAAAAATACAACCCGCTGGAATATTTTCAAAATATCGCTTACCGGGAGAGCCGGCGCTGTTTCTTTTGCTACCAAATTCGCCTGGAGCAGGCGGCCCATATTGCCAGGCGGGGAAAATTTGATTATTTCACTAGCACCCTCCTGGTGAGTAAACATCAGAAACACCATTGGATTCGGGAAGTAGGGGAAGCGGTAGGTCAAAAATACGGGGTACCTTTTCTCTACCGGGACTTCCGAGTGGGTTTCAAGCAAAGCGGTGAATTATCCAGGGCCATGGGGCTTTACCGTCAGCAGTATTGTGGATGCCTGTATAGTGAAATGGAGCGTTATGCTCCCCGGGAGTTGCTAAAAGAAGTATTTAACCAGCAAGATAGCTAGATATTTTGATAAACTACTTGTTAAGGCGCCTGCTTGGGCAAGTATGAAGCGTTGTTCCGCCATCGGCCGGTCTTAGCCTTACAAATGGCGGAATGTTGTCTTGCTTGCGCAATTCATGCGCTTTGAGCTTATTTAGACGCTATGAATCGCCTTACCCTCCTTGCTAAGACAAAGCATCATCCTTGCCTGGTTTGGATATAATAGCGTTTGCAGATGGGCGAGCATGATGCGGTGTCTCGCCATAGGTCGGTCTGGTAGGCTCCTTGTTCTGAGTAGACATAACCCTTACTCGCCCAGAGAGCATAGTCAGTAGTGTGTCTCTTTATGAGCAAATACTAATGGAGTGGTGGGAATGAATAATTTGGAGGCCATGGCTCGGATAATGATATGGGGAGGCCTGATTATTATTTTAGGGGGGATAATGCTGTATCTTTTCTCTAAATTCGGGGGAAGCGGTTTCAGGCTTCCAGGGGATATTTACATAAAAAAAGAAAATTACAGCTTCTATTTACC
>CAZHHJ010000147.1:0-5628 GCA_964531295.1 uncultured Syntrophomonas sp. | reverse complement strand
TTCAGTTTCCTTTTTTAGCCAGCTATTTTTATTCTTTTCTTCTTATAATCTCCATAAGTACCAGGAGCATTTCAACCTTTTTTAAATGGGATGATAATCCGAATTATCCACATATTTTTAGTCCGGCAGCGATATTTATTAACTATCGGATATCTATAAATTAGAGGCGATAGTTAATGATCCGCTTTACAAATCCTGCGGAGAAATGCTGATTGTTATTTTCAGGACAAAAATTATGGAGGAGGAGAAAAGATGAGTATTAACAAAATGTGGGACGAGGGAATGGAGCAGGCCGATCTGGCCCGCCTGGCTGTTGACATGATGCACCGTACTATTGTACACCATGCAATGTGGTTTAATGAAGTAGACCATCAGATGGGGTTTGATAGGGCTCTGGATATTTTCGATAGTGCATATCAGAAGAGCTATCAGGTACAGATGAACCGATTGGCCAAAATTTTTGGTTTCGAAATGCTTGAAGGAGTACCTAAACCCCTGTTAGATTTACCCCGGGAGAGAATGATGGAACTGTTAACCCATTTGGGGAACAACTGGCTGGCTGGCGATGGGATTTGGTTTCAGGCGGTAGAATTCAGCTATGGCATGAATGACGCTAAGCGCTGCAATGATTCATGCTGGACTAGATATTCTCCCTTTGAAGCCTGGTCCATTAAGCGTTTTCTTGATATGCCTGAAAACCCCGGACTGGAAGGCCTGAAAAAAGCTTTGCAGTTCAGGATGTATGCCAGGATCAATGTACAATCATTTATTGAGGAAAGCCCTAACAGCCTGGTTTTCCAGATGAACGACTGCCGGGTTCAGTCGGCTCGGAAGCGTCAAGGGCTCGACGATTATCCCTGTAAATCAGCAGGGCAGGTGGAATACAGCTATTTTGCCCGAGCCATAGATTCTCGTATAAAAACAGAATGTATCGGTTGCCCGCCGGATGAACATCCAGATGAGTGGTTGTGCGCCTGGCGCTTCACCCTGGAGGAATAGTTTGCACAGCAAGCAAATCAAAGTAACGGAAAAAATAAAATTAATTAATAGGATGATTGATAAGGACAGAATGGCTTTTGAGTACAAAAAGATCATTAAAAAGACGTCATAAAATACTGAAAGTCGCGTATGTATTTGATTGAAAGCCCGACAATATTCGGGCTTTCAATTTTCAACCGCGGATCTCGGGCAGTTTTCGGTATTTTCTCCCTGGCGCAATATCCAGCAAATAAAAAACCTTGTATAATCGAGTTCTATTTTGCTTCAAGCACTCTGCATTTTATTGCAGCAGGAAAAACAGGAAGTAGGGTAGAATTAAAAGGAAAGTACGACAGGATTAATATTCATAAGGTGGAACTATGATTGAAAGAGTAATAGAATTCATAAAGAATAATAAGGTGGGAGTAATCGTATTAATCCTCACCTTGATGGTTGGGGCTACCGGTTTATTTTTATTTTCAAGAATAGCGGATAAAATGTAAAAGGAATTTAGACTCCAGTTTAGCAGGTATGACGCAGTTAAGCTATATACCAAATTTACGACATTAAGAAAAAGAAAACGATCACAAAGCCGAAATCTGCTGGAAAATCATTGACATATTCTGACTGAATGAATACAATAATACTAAGAAAAGCTTAAATAGTTAAAATCACCTGGGAAGTGAAGTTTAGTTCTCAAAAAGGAAAACCTTTTAAGGAAAATGGGGTCCGTACGAGCTATAAGCCGTAGCCCTAAAATTATTGAATTTACCTTTTAGAACTAAGAGCAGAGCTTCAAAGGGTGATAAAATAAAACAGGGAGGTCTTGAATGTACAGCGAAAAACCTCCAAAGTAAAAGAGCCGGCAGAACCATAAAATGTATGTCGGCTCTTTTCTATTTCTATGAATAGGTTGCTTTACAATTGTCATGGCTATGAATAACACAGGCCTCCGTTGTCCCTGTTCAGCTAGCCTTTTATCAAAGCGACATTAGATGGATTAAAGACCGCAAAAACCTGATCACCCTCGTGCAGTTTCATATCACTTGCTGCCCCTGCAGTGATGGTAGCGGTTACTGCTTGATCCCCTATATCCATTATTACTTCAGTCATAACCTGCCCATATTTCACATTAATTATGGTGCCGATCAGTTTGTTAGTATCACTTGTTCTCATGGCAATCCACTCCTTCCTGCTAATAACTTGTACCAGGCGCAAGAATTTTATTCTATTAGTCAAGCATGCCTGCTTTCTCTGGGCCGATTTTTGTAATGTAAACCGAATCCAACTCATTTCATATGATAATGTAAAAACGTTCCAGGGGGAGGGGCAATTGAATGTGGATGAAAATAGACAATGGAATCTGATAATGCAACTGCAGGAAAAGGTGGACAAAGCCAATAAAAAAATAGACGAAGTATCGCTTAAAATAGAAATAGTCCAAACCTTGATCCGCGATTATAACGGCATGAGGGGCAGGATAGATATCTGCGAGAGCCGTCTGGATAGAAATGATGCCAATCGGGAGGGAGAAAGGAACACCAATAGAACTGGATGGGAAAAAGCGGGTTACATTACCGGACTAATGGGCGCTGCCAGTGCATTATTAGCATTATGCTTGATCAAATAATGAATAATAAAGATAAAATCAGATATTAATGGATAAGGATAGCATAAAGGGCGTTTCCCCAGATATGGAGGAACGCCCTTGGTATTAGCAAAAAACTGATTAATAGGCTGGGCAGGCGATTACTCCGTCCGTATAAGCTTTAACCATTAATGGATTTCATTTAACATAGAGTTGGATAATATATTTATGCCAGCAGTTTGGGGGTATAAACATCAAGAGGTTGCAATCCCCGGGGAGCCTGCTCCTAAATGAGAGCCAACGACCAGGCTCAAATGCAAGTTGCAATGCAAAGAAGTTTAAGTTCAAGCAGGAATAAAGCTTGATGTTTGTCGAATAATTTGAGAATGAAATAGGAGGAGGATATCGTAATGACAGTTAAGCTGGTCACAGATAGTACATCCTACATTCAGGAAACAACCCAAAAGGACCTGGATATAAAGATAATAAACCTAAGCGTAAATTTTTCCACAGAATCGTTTGAAGAAAATGCAGTGGAATATGATCATTTTTATGAAAGAATCCAGAGAGAAGGAGTGATTCCTACTTCTTCACAGCCTCCTTTGGGAATAATTCATGATACTTTCAAGGAAATTATCATGCGCGGGGAGGAAGTGCTGGGTATATTTATATCCGCTAAAATGAGCGGTACTTATGAATCTGCCCTGCATGCGAAAAAAATGTTATTAGCGGAGTTCCCGGAAGCGGTCATTGAAATAATAGACTCCAAAACCAACTGCATGGCATTAGGTCTTCAAGTTGTTGAAGCCGCCATAGCTGCCCAAGCCGGTAAAAATATGGAAGAAGTTATAAAAACGGCTCAGCAAATCAGGGAAAAAGTAAGATTCTATTTTGTTCCCGCTTCTTTAGAATATTTGATTAAGGGCGGGCGGATAGGCGGAGCTTCAGCATTAATTGGTTCGTTGCTCAAGATAAGGCCAATTCTTTACGTCAATGATGGCATGACTGATGTTAAAGAAAGAGTCAGGGGAACCAGAGCAGCCGTCAAGCGCATGGTAGACATACTGCATGAAGATGGCAGTAAATATGGCTTAAAACATCTGCTGGTGCATCACATTCATGATCCGCAGCGGGCGAATGAACTGGCTGCAACCTTAAGTGCTAATCTCGCCAGAGAAGTAAAGGCATATCCCATCGGTCCAGTTATAGGTTCACATGTAGGTCCTGGCACCCTGGGAATAGTATACTGCACTGAACAATGAGGTTGGCATTGGGGGCTGGGTCTTGGTGTTAACCTTTTCGAGACTACACGGGGTGGATAACCTTCTCTGTCCATTATTGAAGAGCCTTGGCCAGGTTTTCATCATAGCCTTTGAGATAATAATCAGCTGAAGCGTCTACACCTACCACGCAGCGCATAATAACCTTGATCCTTTTATCGACCTGCTGCTGCAAGGCCTGTTCCATTAGTTTCACGTCATCGGGGCCCATGATATCAGGTGTTCGAACCTGGAGCAGAACTAAAAGACCATCACCTTTTTCACCATAATAAAAATCCAGCAGTTTGCCGGCTGGCTTCTGTAAATAAAGCTGGTTCTTAATGGCGGTCTCCAGTTTATTGTGAAACGTCAGATTTTCTCCCGACAGGGGCTCGTTTTCTTCCTCATAAAGGAATCTGGTGTCATCAGCAATTTGGGCAGTGATTGATCTTACTATCAAGCGCACCTTTTGTTCTAAGTTTCTATTTAATTTTTCCTGCATTAATGACACCTGGTCAGGACTAATTGGAGTGGGGGTGTCCACTTCAACGGTGATAGTATGGTTTCCATCCAGAAGATTCTTAATGTCTATGTTATCAATTAAGGCTCCAGGTATATGGCTCAGCTCTTCGTTTAGTGTGAGTATGGTTTGATTCTGAAGCTCATTTAGACTTAGCTGTTGATTCAGTTTCTTCTTTTCGTCATCAGTAATAAAAACCTGCCCATTGCGATCGGCATCCTTGGAGATCAGGGAGCGCACAATTAAATGGCTGTTCGGGTCTACTTCCTGCTGTACAACTTTTTCAATATCAGTCACTCTTTTGGCGTTGAATTCTCTTGGAGTCATGACCACCGCCATAATCTGCAGGGTATCACCCTGTTTTTCATAACGCAGTTCAGCCAGGCTCGCTCCAAAGGTTAATTTAACCTGTGCTGATACTACGCTTTCTAAACGATCTGCCAGGGTACGTTCATTAAGCACTTGGACTAGAGTCTGGGTCATGAAAATCCCCATGATGGTTAGGATGATGAAACTTAGAGCAAAGCGTTTAAAGAAAGTCAAAAGAGCCGATCCATTGTGGTCTCCAAATTTAATCAGGCCGGCTAGGGCATACACAGCAGCAGCAGCAAATTCAATAGCCACTAGGTTGGCTGCGAACAGTAAAAATGCTCCCAGGGCCCGTTGGTAATCCTGGGCTGCCAGGCAAAGACCGCAGGTAGCCAGGGGAGGAAGCAGAGCGGTGGCAATGGCTACCCCAGGCAGGGCGGGACTTATTTTTTTATGTACCAGGGCATAGGCTCCAGCCAGTCCCGATGCCAGGGCAATGACAACATCGTAGATGGTAGGCTGGGTTCGAGAAATGATTTCCAGACCGAAATCAGGGCGGAGGGGAACCAGGCCTATTAAGAAACTTATGCTGATTGCCAGTATAATTCCAAAAACTTCTGAAACGAGGGCACTTTTCAGCAGGGTATTGTCACCATTTGATAACCCCAGGGCAATACCAAAAATGGGACCCATCAAGGGGGCTACCAGCATGGCACCTATTACCACAGCAGTACTCCCGGCCAGCAGACCATAGGTGGCTATTATAGTAGAGATACAGACCAGTATATAAAACGATGGAGACGGTGAAGAATCGGAGCGAATCTGCTCATAAGTTGTTTTGCGCGATTCGCGAGTCATACCGCCCCGCAGGTCATCCACTTTTTCCATTATTTTTTCTATAATACCCAGGGTGCATCATTCCTTGTGGAGAGATTGCTTATGATGCATTTCGACTAGTAATCCTAAGATTCCTC
>CAZHHJ010000146.1:0-5674 GCA_964531295.1 uncultured Syntrophomonas sp. | reverse complement strand
TTAGTTATTATGATATGCACCGCCCCACTGAACTGCAGTCACATATTGGCCGGGCAGCCAATCAAATCGTGGGTGGTGGTTGGCAGGAAGCCCTGACCATAATAATGCGTAAACTGCAGGTCAACATTAAGCTGATCAGGTATACTATCTGGAGCCGGGTCTTTATCGTAATATTACTGGTCCTGGCCACCTTTATATACTTCCCGGTAGGAGCTATGAAAGAGCTTTTTGCTCGCCGTCCCATTATTCTTAAAGGTTTTGTTGCTATAGTTACTGCAGCACTGGTGGCCTTAATCATAAATGATTCCGGCATTGTAGCCGCTTCCACTACCAGCATTTACCTGGTAATGCCTTTTCTGCTCATGATGATGAAACAGCAGAACAAAAGTTGACAGCGGGGACGGTCCTTGCCGTCTACTTTTTGCAACTAAAGGGGACGAGAGCAAGAACCGCCCCTATCACATTAATCTTCGATTCCATTAACAATATTATTTAATCCATGGATAAATTCTTTTTGATTTCCTTCACCTAATAAATCAAATAGCAGGGTATTCAAAGCTGATACCACGCTGAAAATCTTTGCCGCCATCTCCATGCCCGCTTCAGTTATAAATACCCTTATAGCTCGCCTATCCTGTAAATCCAATTGTCTTTTCACCAGTTGATCCTTTTCCAGTTTATCTACCAATACAGTCATAGATGAACTGTCTATAAGTGTACGACGGCCTATTTCCTTAAGAGTTAGTCCATCTTCTTCCTGTAAACAGAACAGTATGAACGACTGGGGTATGCTAATGCCTATATCCTCAAGTTCATTGTTAAATAAACGGTCAATTTTCTTCATGGCGGCACGCATATTAAAACAAACGTATGCATTCAATCTATTCATCTGTAAATACTCCTTTATCTGAAAATACAAAAAAAATACGCGCAAAAAGTACTATTTAATCACAAATAGTCTGTAATCATAATATTATATAATCATACTATTTGCAATATAAGCAACTGCTACGGGTAATTTGGACTTTGGACTTGCATAAAGCCTTGCTTAATGGTATTTTAATAACATTAAATACTTAAATACCATTAAGAAGGACAGTAGATGGAGACATTATAGTCACAGAGAACTGGAAGAGCTGTGAACCGGTACTATGATTCCATTGAATGGGCTTCTGAGTTGCCGCCTGAAATGCATGGGCAGATCAGTTTGGGCCAGTTTCCCCCGTTAACAGGATTGAGGCGGACATATTTGTCAATTAGGGTGGTACCGCGGATAGCTGATAGCCTCCGTCCCTTGGTGGATAGGAGGCTTTTCATATGCATACTTTTAAAACCATGAGCAGGAGGACGATATCATATGCAGGAAGTTAAAAAGAGGATTCTAACCGGAGACAGACCAACCGGCAATCTTCATCTAGGACACTACGTGGGTAGCCTGGCCAACCGGGTAAAATTGCAGGATGAATACGATAGCTTCATAATCATTGCTGATGTTCAGGCCCTAACTACCCATTGGGAAAAGGGAGAAAACCTCACCCGGGATATATATCAGATAACCCTGGATTATCTCGCCGCTGGACTTAACCCGGAACTGTCAACCATTTTTATTCAGAGTATGATTCCAGAAATACATGAACTGACCATGTACTATTCCATGTTTACTTCAGTCAATGTCCTGCGGCATAATCCTACCGTTAAAAGTGAAGCCGCCCAACATGGGTTTAAAGATATGACCTATGGCTTCCTGGGCTACCCGGTGAGCCAGGCTGCTGACATCAGTATTTTTAAAGCCCATCTGGTCCCGGTAGGCGAAGATCAGGTACCGCATATCGAACTGACCAGGAAAATTGTCAGACGTTTTAATGATCTATACCAGGCAGTTCTGGTTGAACCTGAAATACTGGTGGGAGATGTACCCCGCCTGGTTGGATTGGATGGTAAGGCAAAAATGAGCAAAAGCCTGAACAACGCCATATTCCTGTCAGATTGCCCGGAAGAGGTCAATACTAAGATAAGAACTGCCATAACCGATCCGGCCCGGATAAGAAAAACCGATCCCGGCCACCCAGAAATCTGCAGCGTTTTTGAATATCATACTGTGTTTAACGCGAAAGAAGTTAAAGAGATTGAATCAGACTGCCGCAACGGAAGCATCGGTTGTGTAGCCTGTAAAAACAAACTGGCGGCCAGGCTCAATGAACTACTGGAACCTATGAGGGAGAGACGCAGGCAATATGAAAGCAATCCCGGGCTGGTTAAAGACATTCTGATCGAGGGAACCAGGAAAGCTCACGCGGTAGCCAAAGAAACTATGGTGGAAGTGCGCAGAGCCATGCACATTAATTATTTTGATCACGATGCCCCCATTTAACCCTGCTTAAGAGCATAGAGGCACACAGACTATAGACGATTTTGTAAAAACAAGGGGGTTCACCTATGAAGAGGTGAACCCCCTTGTGCTGTTGCTAAAGTGGGCAGTTAGTTTGTCAATTCTTCTATGGAGTTAATATCCACATAAGCAGGCACCACCAAACCGATTCTAGCATCTTCATAGTTGGGTCCCAGGTCCTCTACACTTTCCCCCACCTTCGCCATATAATCAGCATGGGTGATCGGAAGCCAGGCAGTAAATGTAGCCTCCCCTTGTTTATTGGCCAGGCCTTCAAACATAGCAGCGGCAGTAACCGATAGCGCTTCAACCTTATAACCCATTATATTTTCTAGTATATCAGCCATTACATAGGTTTCAGCCCTGGCACAAGCCCACTCAACATAGAGCAAAGTTACGGTTTCTTTGGTAGGACTGCTAACTGTAACTGCTGCATCGTAACCTGCCGGCAGCCAGCTATTGACCAGCTCGATATTTTCCTGCACCCATTGGCGAGCCGCAGTGACATCGTCGCCCAGATCTTCTGCCAATCCCATAGCTGATCCAATTTGCTCACTGTTCCAGGCAAAATTGTCACATACTTCATAGACCTCTGGCATATCTTCTTTAAGTCCTAACCTTACCATAGTATTAATGGTCTCCACTTGTCCATAAGTACCCTTGGGATCTTCTAAGAATTTCAGATCGTAGCGGGCAAATTTCCAGTGAGGTGCCCAACCAGTTACTACTATCCATTCATTATTATCAATAGCCTGCTTCAAGCTAGCGGTCATAGTTGCTCCACTACCCTCTACCAATTCATAATCCAAACCATATTCTTCAATTGCCTTTTCAGTAGCTTGCATGAGGCCTGCACCAGGATCAATTCCGATGATTTTACCGTTAAATTTTTCCTTTACGCTTAATTCATCCTGTTCTCCAGACTTTTTATCCTCTCCACCACATCCAATAACACTGAACATCGCAAACATCAACAAAGTTACCATCAGGATCAGCTTCTTATTCTTCCACAAGCCAAATCCACTCCTTCCATTATTTTGATTTACCCAGGCTTTGGGTTATTCTATCCAGGATAATGGCGATAATCACTATGGCCACCCCGGCCTCAAAACCCATCCCCATTTTTAGATTTTGAATCGCTCTCCATACCACACCCCCTAAACCTTTAGCCCCGATCATTGATGCGATTACCACCATTGAAAGAGATAGCATTATACACTGGTTGATACCAGCTAGCATGGTGGAGCGGGCCAGGGGCAGTTCGATTTTCAACAACATCTGAAAAAATGTCGAGCCAAAAGATTTTCCTAATTCAATAAGTTCCTCGGGCACCTGCTTGAGTCCCAAGGCAGTTAGCCTTATAACTGGCGGCATAGCAAACACGATAGTTGTAAGTACTCCGGGTACGACACCCAATCCAAAGAAGGGGATAGCAGGTAATAAGTATACAAAAGCAGGCAAGGTCTGCATAAAATCGAGTACTGGCATGATAATTTTGTGAGCAGTGTTGTTTTTGGCCCCCAGTATTCCCAGAGGTATTCCGATAATCATGCATAATGATACCGCTGATAGGACCATGGCAATCGTGTCCATGGTTACCGACCACAAACCCAGATTATAGATAAAAAACAAACCCAGCAGCGCGAATATAGCAATTTTCTTCCCTACCAGCCACCAAGCCAAAATTGCCACAACGATAATAATTAACTCTGGAGGCAGGGCATTTAAAAATCCCTGCAATCCTTTTATAAAGCTTTCCAGTCCATCAGAAAATGCTTGAGTGCTCGAACCAAACTGGATCTGTAAATAGACAATCAAATTATCAGTCCATTCGCCCAGCGGAATCCTTGGTATGCTATCCATTATTCATTTCCCCCCTTCCGCCAGCCAACCCCGCAATAACAGATCCCCTTACCAGCGTTCCCTGAAGTTTCTGGTTTTCATCCACAACCGCGATAGGAACTTTAGTATAAGCCATGACTTCCAACAGACCTGCCAGTGGACTATCAGGTCCGGAAGTGGGCATATCAGTCTGGATGATGCCTTCCAAATCTTTGATGCCCTGTGAGGCAATTTCAGAAGCATCTTCGGCTCTGATATATCCTTTAAGCTTACCCAGGCGATCCAGGACGAAGAGGGTTGAGAGCCCATGTTTTTCCATAAAATTCAGAGCCGTCCTGGGTCCGTCTTTGGGATGAACCACAAAACGGGGTCTTACCATTACCGAGGAAGCCGTCAAGGCCAGTGAACGGTTGACGTTTTCCACAAAACGCGCCACATATTCACTGGCAGGTGATAGGAGAATATCTTCCGGTGAGCCGATCTGCACTATCTCCCCGTCTTTCATCAAAGCAATACGATCCCCTATCTTAAGAGCCTCGTCCAGATCGTGGGTAATAAAAATAATAGTTTTCTGCAGCTTTTCCTGTATCCCTAGGAGCTCATCCTGCATATCCTGACGGATCAACGGATCTAAGGCACTAAATGGCTCATCCATCAATAAAATATCAGGATCTATCGCCAAGGCCCTTGCTATACCTACCCGCTGCTGCATACCACCGCTAAGGTTATCAGGATAAGACTCCTCCCATCCTTTTAGACCGACCATTTCTATTACTTGGGCAGCTTTAGCCAGGCGTTTCTCCCTATCCAGGCCCTGTATCTCCAATCCATAGGCAACATTGTCAAGTATAGTCCGGTGGGGAAGAAGTGCAAAGCTCTGAAAAACCATAGCCATTTTTCGTTTGCGCAGTTCCTCCAACTCTTTAGCAGGCATGGTTAATACGTCCCTGCCATCAATGAATATCTGGCCGGCACTGGCCTTAATTAAACGATTAATACAGCGCAATAAAGTAGATTTGCCACTGCCGGAAAGGCCCATGATGACAAAAGTTTCACCTTCCTCCACAGTGAAATTGGTATCCCTGACCCCTACTACTTGCCTGGTTTTATTTTTTATTTCCTCGTTACTCAAGCCCTTTCTCACCATTTCCAGGGCTTTGTCAACATTATTACCATAAATCTTGGTTAAATTTTTCACTTCTATCATGGCATCATTCCTTTGCTGCTTAGTATGTGTTGCTTTAAACTTGCCTATACTTAAGAACGGGCAGTTAACTGCTGGCATATGGTAAATTAGTTAATATTTGAGGCACTTAAAACTAAATAGGGGATTTGAACGCGGCAGGGATTGTTTCAGTGAAGCTACACAGAAGAATAAAACATAACTCCCATTTCTCCCCCCTCTTAGCCTGCGAGGTTAGCTGACGGATTCGGGCTAAAGGG
>CAZHHJ010000145.1:0-5740 GCA_964531295.1 uncultured Syntrophomonas sp. | reverse complement strand
GGCGGAAATGGAGAAGTTATCGATCTCAGCAATGTCTGGATAAACATGGATGATTTACCCTACCGCAAGCGGAATTATCTCCTGTCCGGGCGGGAACTGGCACTATATAAGCTTTTTACCACTGTGCTGCAAAACAGCCCCTATGTTGCTTTTCCCCGGGTTAACCTGGAAGATGTAGTTACCGTATCACTTGAGGCAGACAACCGCACCGAGTACTTCAACCGCATAAAAAATAGGTATGTAGATGTATTGATTTGCGAGAAGGATGAATTGCAGCCAGTTCTTATCATAATCGGTGAAGGGCAAGGAGAACCACGCAAAAAACAGCAGGTGCTGGAGGATCGTTTTGTCAGGAGTGCTGCTGAGGCAGCCGGGATAAAGTATTTGCCCATCAGCCTAAATAAGCTCCCCAATGAGGAACATCTGATTACCTTGCTACGAAATTCAGGCTTGGATATTTGATGCTTAATTATAATTCTTCAAAGGATTACTATTGCAAGCAGTAGTTCTTTGCTGAAAGGAGGACATATTTGCCCTGCCTCCCTCTATTATCCATTATTACATTAAATTTCTTATGATTTTCTATTCATTTTTGTTAAATAATCTATCTTGGGCGCATATAGATTTATATACTCCAAATCATGAGGAGGTTTCCTGATTGGCGGTTATAAAAGTGGCTAGCTACAATATTCGTCGAGCAATAGGAATTGAGGGCCGCAAGGACCTGAATCAAATCCAGCGGGTTTTAAGTGAAATAGGTGCAGATATTATAGCCCTACAGGAAGTGGAAATGGTACCCGGAGTGCCAGGTGTATCCAGGCAAGCCCATGCCTTAGCAGGCTTATTAAGCATGAATTATGCCTTCGGCCCTGTTCACCGCTTGAAATTTGGTTCGGTGGGCAATGCTGTCCTTTCCAAATACCCGATAATAAAAGAAACCCCGCATATTTTACCCGATTCCCGTGATGAAAGAGGCTGCCTGCAGGCTGATATAGATGCGGATGGAGTCCGCTTCAGCATCTTTAATATGCATCTGGGACTGAACCAGGTTTCCCGCTACCGTCATCTGAAGTATATCATTTTACCCATAATGCAGGCTTCTGCCATTCCTGCCATACTTGCAGGAGACATGAATGCCACTCCCTTAATGCGGGAAATGCAGATGCTATCTGAGTATCTGCATGATACTTTCCACCACAATTCCGGACTACACGGCAATACCTTTCCGTCTGACTCACCTCGAGTGCGTATCGACTATATTTTTATTGATGATAAATCAAAGTGTTCCAGTTTTCGCATATTCAAATCCGAAGCTTCAGACCACCTACCTGTAAAGGCCACCATCAATATCCCCGCCGGGCAGTTTTAATGCTGCCGCATATTAGTCAAATTTGATGCTAAAGGGACTCAAAGCTCGTTTCAGTATCCGATGCATATAGGCCAGGAACACTCCATAATTCACAATCGGCACCCCGGCTTCCTGTGCCTGTTGAATCCTGGCCAGCATTTGCCTGCGGTTAATCATACAGGCTCCGCAATGAATTATGAGACGGTAGTCGCTCAGATCATCAGGGTAACCGCTCCCGCTGTACCAGTGCAGGTCCAGGTCTGCTTGCACTTTCTGCCGCAATAATCGAGGTATTTTCACACTGCCAATGTCATCTTCCTGGCGGTGGTGAGTACAGGCTTCAGCAATTAAAACCCGGTCCCCCGCCTTCAGATTTTCGATGCTCTTTATGCCCTCTACTAAGGTTGTCAAATCCCCCCTATATCGCGCAAACAGTATGGAAAAAGATGTCAGGGGTATGCTTTCATCAACTGCCGCCTCAACCTCTTTAAACACTTGGGAGTCCGTAATGACTAATGCCGGGGGCCTCTGGATGGAGGCCAGGGCAGTTAATAATTCGCTTTCTTTTATTACCAGAGCCTGGGCATCATGATCCAGAATATCCCTTATGGTTTGAACCTGCGGCAGTATTAATCTTCCCCGTGGTGCAGCACTATCAATGGGAGCAACTAGAATGCACAGATCACCCGGATGTATTATGTCTCCTACAATAGTGAGCTGCTGATAATCAGCCGGAGCTGCTGCTGCTATTAAGTCTTTAAGTTCATTTATCCCTTCCATGGTCCTTGAACTCACCTTATGAACGGGAATATCAAGGTGTTTTTCTATGTCTTGTTTATCCTCTGCAATCTGGTCAACCTTGGTCATAACTGCTATTACAGCCAGCTCACGTTTTTTTAATTCATTAAGCAAGGCTATTTCAACATCACTGCATCCCAGTAAAGGATCCAGGAGTATCAAGGCCAAGTCTATTTTTTCCAACACTTCCCGGGTCTTTTTTACCCTAAGGTGACCGAGAATTCCTTCATCACCAATCCCGGCGGTATCGATCAGAACACAGGGCCCCAAAGGCGGTATTTCCATAGATTTGTATACCGGATCAGTAGTAGTGCCTGCTTCCTCTGACACAAGAGCAATATCCTGCCCGGTTATAGCATTTATCAAGCTAGACTTGCCGGCATTAGGCCGCCCGAATATACCTATATGCGGCCTGCTGGCCCGTGGGGTTTCATTTAAACTCATGTCCATGCCTCCCTTTAACTATACTGGCAGATCAATTATTTTGCTTTTCTATACAAAACAAAAGATCTGCCGGTTGATGAATAATCAGCAGTGAGGATACTCCTTTCCCAACCTTCTGAAGTAATGGGCTGGATCTCCCCACTGGTCAAGTTTAACTTGGTATCTGATTTCCGCTAATTCCTGTTCTATGGTCTGTAGAGCAGTATGCTTTTTGTCCTTATACAACAGGTATTGTTCACGATATCGGGGAGGAGTTAAAACAGGCATAACAATATTGGCACCTGCTCTTATGCCCATTTTCAGCCCCTCAGGATTAATGGTCTGCAGGGCGGTAGATGCTACAATGTTTATTTCCGGCATAAGACTTCTAGCCAGGGCAATCATTTTTAAGGTGGAAGTGTAAGGATCAAGTATGCTCCTGGCTTTGGTCCTGGATAAAGGGGCATTCGGGTGCGGTATATAAGGACCCATACCCAGCATATCCGCATCCAGCGCCTGGAAAAACTCCAAATCCCTGGTGAGGTGCTCAGCGTTTTGGCCGGGCAAACCGATCATCACTCCGGTTCCAAGTTGGAAGCCAATATCTTTTAGAGCTTCCAGGCATTCAATCCGCTTTTCGTAACGCTGAGCCGGTGGATGCAGTTTTTTGAACAGGTCCCGGTCAGAGCTTTCTATCCGCAGGAGATAACGATGGGCACCAGCTTCCCATAATTTTTGATACTGACCATAGCTTAATTCTCCTACACACAAAGTGATCCCTATCCCGTGCTTATCCGAGCTGCTTCTGATCTCTTTGATGCTCTTAACAATATCGGTCAACCAGGTTATTTGGGTGTTGCTGTCTAATTCCCCGGATTGCAAGCATACTGACCGGTAACCCTGAAGGTAAGCGGACTTAATAATTTCTATAAACTCGATTCTGTTCACCTGATACCGAACAACCCAATCATTGCTCTTTCTTAGCCCGCAGTACAGACAATCCCGTTCACAGTGGTTGGAAAACTCCAGCAAGCCGCGGAGATAAATTTCGCTGCCCATCCTTTGGCGGCGTATGGATTCAGTGTGGTCAATAAATGCCTTTAATATATTAGGATCCCTGGACTCTAAAAAACCAATAAGGTTAGCTGTGTCTATCATCAAGCATTTTCTCCTGGAGTTGATTGATTAGATTCTCTAATTCATCCTGCTTTAGATCGTCGGCATTATCGATACAAATTCCATACTCACTATTCAGCCGGTATTGTTTACTACCCAACCAGACCCCGCCGCTGTTTCCGCCTATATGAGACCAGCGCCGCCCCAGAATCCTGGCCCAGCGTATTTTCAGCTGAGGATAAACGTGGAGCATAGATTCCTGTATTGGCTTCAACATCTGCTCATCCCGGTTGTAGTCTTCTGTTTTATTTATTGCCTTCATTATTATCACCTTTTTCACACGTACAGATCCCTTTCTCCTGCTTCTATCTTGCTGAGCATACCAAGAACTTTTTCCCGTATGGTATTGGAAGGCAGAGCCTGCAATTCTTTGCCGATTAAATCCTCCCCCACCATCCTGGTCTCGGGGCTGGCATAATCCAAAAGGTATTCCTTAAATGTCAATATGGCATTGGGCATACAAAGATGATTTACTTTGCCCTGTTTAGCAATATCCATAAAGATATGCCCGGTTCTTCCAGCCCGGTAGCCGGCCGTACAAAAGGAAGTAATATATCCCAGCGAGGCCATATCCCGGATAGCTTCATCCAGACTGCGGTTGTCTCCCAGGATAAACTGCTGTTTGTGATGGTCAGGATTGTTTTCGCTGTAACCACCAATGGCAATATTAGATCCGGCATCAATCTGAGTACAGCCCACCTGTACGACTTCCTTCCGCACCGCCGCATTTTCACGGGCAGTCAATATCATTCCGGTATAAGGGACTGATAATCTAATAACTGTAACCAGCTTTTTGAAAGTTTCATCATCGACTTTATAAGAGTTTTTTTCAATATATGGGGTGTTGACTGCGGGTTCCATACGGGGAAAAGATATAGTATGAGGGCCGATACCGCCAAAGTGTTTTTCCAGATCTATAGTATGCATCAAGAGTCCCATTACATCAAATTTCCAATCGTACAATCCAAACAGGGCACCTATCCCTACATCGTCTACTTCAGCTTCCAGTGCCCGGTGCATGGCATAGAGACGCCACCGGTAATCAGCTTTTATTCCTTTGGGATGAAGCCTTTTATAGGTCTGGTGATGGTAAGTTTCCTGGAATACCTGGAAGGTTCCTATACCCACTTCATTTAACAGACGCAGGTCTTCTATGGGCATAGGTGCCGCGTTTACATTGCTCCTCCGTATTTCTCCATTCCCTATCCTGGTCTCATATGCGACCTTCAGCGTTTCAGCAATATATCGGGCATCTGAACTGGGATGCTCTCCATAGACCATTATTAAGCGTTTGTGCCCCTGCTCTACCAAAGCTTTAATTTCTTCCCGCAATTCATTCATACTGAGCTGCTTGCGGATGCTCTCCTGATTTTCTTTCCTGAAGCCACAGTATACACAGCTGTTTACACACAGATTGCTTATATAAAGCGGTGCGAAAGT
The DNA here is from genome assembly GCA_964531295.1 of uncultured Syntrophomonas sp. GTDB lineage: Bacteria > Bacillota > Syntrophomonadia > Syntrophomonadales > Syntrophomonadaceae > JAAYJK01. The sequence continues at coordinate 555 of CAZHHJ010000145.1, read as the reverse complement.
GACAATCCGGCGTCCGTAAACCTGCTGCTTAATCTTTAATCCGGCTGCATACATCTCCTGCCACAAATCCTCATCCTGGCAATTTAACAAAGCAGCAGTCTCTTCGGGTTCCAATCTGTTTAATTCCAGAGCTTTGCTGATAATATCCCTTATCTCCTGCTTTTCTGGTCGACTCTTCTTCCGCAGGATATTTTCGATATAGTCCTCATCTATAAAATCCTTTTCACCCTGCATATATTTTTGTGCCTGTTCTGGCTTGATAACACTATCCATCCATTCCTTTATTCTGGCCGCTTCCATCTTTATCCCTCCTTTAGTATTTCGATGTGGTAAAAACCAGGCATGCCAAGGCATAACTTGTGCGCAATAAAAAAAACTCACCCGTTTAGGGTAAGCTAAATTATGACCATTCTCACCCCCTTTAACTCAGAATCAACCTCGTTATCAGGTTTACATTTTTATTTTTTTTATTGGCTTCTAGTCAGCGCGCTCTTTACAGTAACATTTCTTATATTCCCTAATTTCCCAGTCAGGGCTCCGATCTGTTCGGTGGTT
>CAZHHJ010000144.1:0-5777 GCA_964531295.1 uncultured Syntrophomonas sp. | reverse complement strand
CCAGGAAATTGCTTGGAATATTATAAATGAATACCGGGAAACAATTACTCCTCCTTCCCAGGCCGTTTTTAAATTTGAAGTAGCGCAAATTCTATTGTGCTGCGAAATATTCCTGAAATGTGAAGAGGAAAGCGAATACCAGGCAGTCTGTTTGGAAGCACCTTTTGGGTTGGGTGAGGAGGCAGTAAAGCGAGCAGGGGGGGGATTGCCCGGACCCCTGCAGATACCCTTGCCCGGACAGCAGGGACTTACTATCCGCGGTATCATCGACCGTATCGATCACATCAGGGATGATCTCTATGCAGTCTGGGATTATAAAACCGGCAGCACCTATGCTTACTCCGAGGCCGGACATTTTGTCCAGGGCCAGCAGATCCAGCACGCTATATACAGCCTGGCCGCGGTGGAGATACTGCGTCAGCAGGGGATCGATGATCCGGTAATAGATGTCTCTGGTTACTATTTCCCCTCCGATAAAGGTGAAGGCCAACGCTTTTACCGGCAGCCCCGTGTTAGCAGGCAGCTGCAGCGGGTGCTGGAACTGCTCTGCCAGTTGATGGCTGATGGCCAGTTTTTAGCGACTGCTGATGTAGGGAGCTGTACTTATTGCGATTATCAGGAAGTATGTCGTTATCGCCTAGCGGTGGAAAAGATGAAGTTCCTGCTTAAAGACGATAATACTATGGGACTGGAGTGTAGAAGGGAGCTGAGCGAATTTGAATAAGCAGGTAAAAGATTATAAAGCCCGCCAATCTATAGCCAGCGATTTGGAACAATGCATCCTGGTCGAAGCGGGAGCCGGATCAGGCAAAACCAGCAGCCTGGTGGAGCGCATGCTAGCTCTAATCAGCACCGGGCACTGCCAGGTCCAGCATATAGCCGCCGTGACTTTCACCCGCAAAGCAGCCGCCGAACTGCAGGAGCGGTTTCAAATCGCCCTGGAAAAAGCCCTGGCCCAGGAAGCAGATCCTGAGCGGAAAAAGAGATTGGCCCAGGCCCTGCTGGATATTAATAAATGTTTCATCGGCACCATTCATTCTTTTTGCGGTACCTTGCTGCGGGAAAGACCAGTGGAGGCAGGGCTCGACCCTAAGTTCAAGGAAATTGACGATTTAGAGGATAAAGTCCTGCGGGAAGAGGCCTGGCAGAAGTATGTGCAATTTCTGAATATTCATCCTGAAAAACTGGGCAGCCTAGAGAAAATTGATATAGCCCTGCCAGACCTGAGAAGTATGTTTGATGTGATTTGCGCCTATCCGGAAGTAGAATTTGGCCAGCAGGGGAGCTGCCCGGCTCCGGAACTCACGGAAGCCCGTTCAGCTTTGGACAGCTTGCTGGCATCGGCCCGTTCTGCCCTTCCCCAGCGGGAACCCGAGAGAGGCTGGGATAATTTGCAGAAGATATTACGAACCGCTTTGCGCTGGCAGAGAATCTATGACCTGGATATCGATATCCAGTTACTGCGCTTGTTTACTATCATGAATAGAAAAGGCTCGATTACTCAAAACCGCTGGAGTGATCGGGACACCGCCTTAGATATGCGGGATCATTTTGATGACTTTCAAATCAGCTATCTGGAACCCATACTGGAGCAGTGGTGGGAACACCGCTATGATATATGTTTGGAGTTTCTCCTGCAGGCTGCCCGCTATTATGAAGCAGAAAGAAAAGCTGCCGGAGTTCTGAACTTCCAGGACCTATTACTGGATACCGTCCGGCTTTTAAAAGAGCAGTCCGAGGTGCGGGAATACTTTCAAAATCGCTATCGCTGTATCTTGATCGATGAATTTCAGGATACTGATCCCTTGCAGGCGGAGATTATGTTCTACCTGGCCGGGCAGGAGACTGCTGAAAGGGACTGGCGAAAAATAACCCCCCGCCCCGGTAGTCTTTTCGTGGTGGGGGACCCTAAACAGTCCATATACCGTTTCCGCCGGGCTGAAATCGATATCTATTATGAGGTTAAGCGTCGCTTTGAAGCCAGCGGGGGTAAAATCCTGTATTTGACCAGCAATTTCAGGTCCCTGCAGTCCATCGGGGAATGGGCTAACCCGCTGTTTCAAGAGCATTTTCCAGAAGAGACCACTTCCTGCCAGGCCGGTTTCAAAGGTCTGGAAATGATCCGACCGGATGAAGCAGGTCGGGAAGGAGGGATCAGAGCCCTGGAAATTGTGGTGGAGGGCCGAGGGACCAAAGATAATATCGCCCGCCAGGATGCGCAGGTGATTGCGGCTTGGATTGCCAGGGCGATGCAAAGCGGTATGAAGTTGGCCCGTAGCCGGGAGGAAATAGAAGCCGGCTGCAGTGAATTAGCTCGCCCGGAGGACTTCATGATTTTGCTGCGTTACAAAGAGAACATGGACCTTTATGCGGCTGCTTTAGAGGAAAAAGGAATTCCATACTGTATCACCGGGGGAAAGGGCTTATCATCCTCCCCCGAGTTGCATGACTTGCTGGCGATACTGCGGGCAGTACAGGATCCCACCGACCCGGTCAAGCTGCTGGCCGTCCTGCGAGGCTTTTACTTTGGAATCAGCGACAATCATCTTTACCAGTTCAAAAAAGCCGGGGGTGAGTTTAATTTTCAAAGAGCAGTACCGGAGGGACTGGCAGCAGATATTAAAGCCCGGCTGGCAGAATCCTTCCATACTTTGCAGCAGTACCGGACCTGGATGCAGACCCTGCCGCCCCGAACCGCGGTGGAAAAAGTCATGGAAGAAGCGGGAATCATCCCCTCTTCCATGCTGGGACAATCCAATCAAGCAGCTGCGGCTTTTCCCCAGCAGTTCCTGGAGCTAGTCGGGCAAGAAGAACTGCATTCGCTGGCGGCCCTGATTGAATACCTGCAGGAACTGCTGGAGAACGGAGTGGAAGAGGAAATCAGCCTGGAGGGCGGGAACGAAAATGCGCTGCGCTTGATGAACCTGCACAAGGCCAAAGGCCTGGAAGCCCCGGTAGTAATCCTGGCCAATCCCGGCAAAAAGATCAATGGAAAGCCAGCTTTTCATATCGATCGTAAAGGTGATATCCCCCAGGGTTATCTGCAGCTTACCCGACCAATAGGGGAATATTACTCAGAAATACTGGCTCGCCCCCAGGGATGGGAAGAATATGAGGCAGCAGAAAAAGAATACAGTGCAGCCGAAGAACTGCGCCTATTGTATGTAGCCGCCACCCGGGCCAAAAACCTGCTCTTGATCAGCAGCTATCCAGATAAACCGGGAAAAAGCCCCTGGAATTTGCTGTCCAAACAGCTGCCGGCCTGCACCATGCTGGATGGGACCGACCTGGATAAAATACCCAGCTTAAACCTCTTGCAGGAATCGGATTTACCGCTGGAGGAACTGGAGCAGGCCCGGCATGAATTCCCCGGTCCCGGCCGACCGGAACACGCTGCCAGCTATACCGTCGATTCAGTGACTACATTAAAGAGCATAGGGCCGGAACCCCCACGAATAATGACCGGCAAAGGGATGTCCTGGGGAAATGTCATCCACCGCCTGCTGGAAATATATGCAGTACAGAAGCCGAACTATCCCAAATCAACAATAACCCGGATTCTGGAGCAGGAAGGCCGGGACCCTGCCGAAGCCGAGGAAGTAATGACCCTGCTGAGCCAGATCGAAGAAACCCCCTTCTGGCAGCGAGTCATGGCCAGCCCCCGCCGCTTGAGTGAAGTCCCCTTCTCCGCAGTAAATGGGGACCGGTGGGCAACCCAACCCGAGCAAATCATCAACGGCAAGATCGACCTCGTCTTCCAGGAAGCCCAGGGCTGGATCATTGCCGACTACAAAACCGACTACATCGAAGACGAAGAGCATCTTAAGGAACTGACCGACTATTATGCTCCCCAGCTCCAACTCTACCGCCAGTCCTGGGAACAGCTGGGTGGAGGAGAGGTAGCTGAATGCGGGTTGTTTTTTGTAGCGGTGGGGAGATGGGTGGAGGTGGAATTAGGATTGGCTATGCGCTAACCGGGTTTTCCGCAGCGGCTCGTCGCATTCCCAGGTTCGTTACCAACGGGCTAGTATCTATGTAAACAACTATCTATGGAATTTGGCAAAAGGCATTTTTGTAGAGGGATTTACCGTAATATAGCAGAATATGTAAATGAAAGAGAAAGTTCGGCCATGTCTACAATGGGGCGGGAATCCTATCCAGGGACGCAGTAGCTCAAATTATAGAGTGTGTTTCTTTCATAAACACACTAAACTGGGCAGAAAATATTAGATTTTCTTTTGCTTATATGCGCAGCAACATTCAAGGCAGGATGATGATTATTATGAAACAACCAAAAATGCTTGATAACAAACAAAATGGCAGGGTTTCCGATGAGTTGCGAGAAAACCTGAGAAAAGGATCGAAGATATCCGTTATCTCAGCCTATTTTACGATTTATGCTTTCAATGAGCTTAAGAAGGAACTCTCTAAAATAGATAGGATGCGATTTATCTTTACCGAGCCTACCTTTATCCAAAAGGATTCTGAGATCGTAAGAGAATATTTTATACATAAAAATGAGAAAAGTATTTCCGGAAATGAATTCGAGATAAGGCTTCGCAATGAACTCAAACAATCGCATATAGCACGGGAATGTGCTGGATGGCTAAAAGATAAGGTAGATATAAAGTCTCTCAAACACCCTAATCCAGCTCAACCCCGATTAATTTACATAGAAAATCCTGATGATAATGTTTCTATAAATGGCACCGTGGATTTTACTACCGACGGATTAGGTATAAGCAGATCAAACCGTATCGATAGCAACATGTGTATTTATGGTAAAGACTTTACTTTGCATTTTTTGAGAATGTTTGATGAGCTGTGGAAAGATGAAACTGCCATTGAAGATGTTAAGCAAAAGGTATTAGATCAGATGCAGATACTCTACAAGGAGAATACTCCTGAGTTTATCTACTTTGTGACCCTTTACAATATTTTCAGCGATTACCTCGATGAACTGACCGAAGAACGCATCGTCAGAGCAGGTACGGGTTTTAAGAATTCCATCATCTGGAACAAGCTGTATAGATTTCAAAAAGACGGTGTGATGGGTGCAATCGATAAGATTGAAAAATACAATGGCTGTATAATTGCCGACAGCGTTGGATTGGGTAAAACCTTTACTGCTCTGGCCGTGATAAAATATTATGAATCAAGAAATGACCGGGTACTGGTGCTGGTTCCCAAAAAGCTGCGTGAAAACTGGACCATTTATACCCGCAACGATAAGCTTAATATCTTTGAGAAAGATCGCTTTGGCTATGATGTAATGAATCATACCGACCTGAGCAGATATTCCGGTAAATCAGGTGATATAAACCTCGAGACCATCAACTGGCAGAACTATGATCTGGTAGTTATAGATGAGTCCCACAATTTCAGAAATAATCCAGCTACTAAAAACAGGATTACCAGGTATCAGAGGCTTATGAACGATATCATTCGATCAGGTGTAAAGACCAGGGTGTTGATGCTTTCCGCCACACCTGTAAATAACCGCATGAACGATATCAAAAATCAGATATCATTTATCACCGAGGGAAATGACAAAGCTTTTGCGGATATGGGCCTTAACAGTCTTGAAATGGTTTTGCGTAAGGCCCAGGGAGTATTTAACAAGTGGTCAAAGCTGCGGGAGGCAGAGCGCACCACCGACACATTTGTGGAAATGATGGATGTGGACTATTTCAAACTGCTGGATACAGTGACTATAGCACGATCCAGAAAACATATTGAAAAATATTATAACCTGGATGAAATAGGAAAATTCCCGA
>CAZHHJ010000143.1:0-5814 GCA_964531295.1 uncultured Syntrophomonas sp. | reverse complement strand
CTTTAAATGGTGAAATAGACACAATTAAAGACATTTCTTTTAATATTAAAAAAAGAAAAGGTTTTAGAACAAAAACGGCAATATATTTTGAAACAAGAAAGACAGACGATGAAAAGCCATAAAATTCATTCGAAAATTCATCCTAAAATACAATCCGTCTTTTGGTGTGGAGAAGAGGAAGAAGATAAAATTTTTACAGAATGGAGGGTTTTCACTGGGGAAATTAAAAGCGGAGAAAAAAAAGGACAGCTTAGACAATTTTCCCGAATGAATGAAAATAGTGGATGTCTTTTGACTAGAAGAAAACCTAATATGTCAGAAGAAGAGAGGCAGATCTTGGGTGTATTTATGGTAAATGAATCCTTTAATGGAAGGCTATGTGAAGATGGATATATAACAGCTCATCCAGAATATAGACTTCGTCTTTCAAAACAGGAATCAGAGAAAATACTTTTTTGGAACTACTATGTTGATAGCAAATTTCCTAATAAAATGATATGGAATTCAGGAAGACAACGTTATTTTGATAACATATGGATGGCTCAAATTTTACGGGATATTATCCCTTTAAAGGAGAAACCTCAAGAACGGGCGGATGCACAGACCTTTTTTGAACATTTTTGTAAAATCAACGATATAAATGTGAATGAACTACCAAATCCTGAAGGTGTATTGACACGTATTTAAAGTAACAAGAGGATATAAAGGGATTAGCTGTTGGCTTTGGATTGTTTATAAAATATCGAAGATAATGAAAAGAATCGGCACTAGTTACGCCTGCGACAAATTGCTCGCCTAAGCGGTCTAGGTTATTAAACGGTGAACAGAGTTTAATAGATCTGGCGTAAATACAGTCGATTAGTCGATTGGACAGTAACAACAGAACCGTCCCCATGTTACTTAGGGAGAATAGCAAGAATGGGCTGGAGAGTAAAATCTCTGGCCTTTTTTTATTGCTCAAAGTCACATATAATACACATTACAAAATGTAATATATAAATGGCAATAGGTTAGGCATTCTACAGTCCTCGGGCAGTGTCTCTGACTAGGGCATTACAAAATGACGGTTAACAGAACTTCTGCTTGTGAGCTGTATTGGGAACACCTATATCTTTTTATACCATTATACGAGACTCAACCAGAACAAAATAGTATTATTCTGAACATATGTTGTTATATCGTTAATAGGATACTATTTGCTAAAATAACATTCATTGAAGAGCAACGATAACTTAGAATAAATTTAGACACAAAGGTGGTATCAAGATGACGAAACAAAAACTTATAGAACAAATTATTTATTTTGAGTGGAAAATGATGATTTCAATTACCGCAATAGATGATCCGGAAGGATGCAGGGAGGATCCCATTACTTTTAAAATCATGCGCGAATCTCAGCATTCGGCTTGGAGTGAAGATACACTGTCCAGTTATCTAGCTGACTTGCAACTGGCTGAAAGTCAACAAGTAAACATGGCGGCGGAGCGATATGCACATATGATGAAAGTCACAAATCCTTCAGAATACGAAGAAATTAAAAATGATTTGCGGCCCATTTCAAATGAGGCAGTTCAGCTTGTGGAACAGATAATGGAGATATATTCTAAGTGGAATGCAGAACTTGATATGCGTTATCCCAATATCCGGTCATTGGGGCGTCCAACAAATGAAGATGGTACTTGGACCTCTGTCAATACATACCTGAGGGGGGAATTACTAACCTACTCAGTGAAAACCCTGTCGCTATGTCTTCGGGATATTTACCAGGCGCGGTCAATGTTTATCAATCTCAGTGAAAGGACACTTATGCATATGGCCAGCATTTACGGGTTTCAAAGCCTTGAAGATATGGAAAGGCGAATTACAAGTATGGGATAATGCTATACACTCGGTCTCTGGCGGCCTTTTGCGAACCTAATGATTCAATATATGACCTGATACACACGAATCCTGACATAATAATCTATTATTAATGAAGGGTTTTGTTATAGATGGGGAACGGGGTGACATTATTTATTCCCTGTTGTCCATTTACATATTTATGTTGGTAAACGCATTCTTTAATCATTGTTTCGGCTTATTTAATAGGCTCTCTGGACGTAAGAGGTACAACCTTTTAGGTTCTCAGTCTTATTGGCCTTTTTGCCAAATACTAAAGGCATGTTAGCCGGAAAATAGGATTTCCATCGGCTTATTAACTGCTGGCTTACTTCGTATTTATTAGGGATCTCTACCCAGTTGTTTTCCTCCCGGAGAACAACTATTTTGGCCTTTTCCTCGGGTCTGTACTTTTATTGTTTATTAATCATGATTCCATTTTATCTTAGTTCTCAAAATTTATGTCCAACCTTATGGGTGCATTTTAGACTTCCATCGTGGTATGGCAGTCTAAAATTATACCGTTGTCTAAAGTGATCGTTTTAAAGGCCTTCTTGAAATGCAGATGTAACGATGCCCTACGTTTTATCTGCTAACTTGCGGATGATCTCCTCCAGCACGGGAGTCATCGGCAAAAATATAGCTTAGCCCCGCCTGATTTGCCGACCATCTCCTAAAGCTCAGTTCCCTGTCGCAGTGAAGAAAAGGGAACCTTTGACATTCTGGATCTGATCCAGAATCAGCAATTTCTTCTACTTGCATTTGGTCAATACAAGAGCTGGATTTTTGCCCGTAATGGATTTTGCATTCCTAGGTAATCTTCATTTACAATTTTGCTATTTTTATCTTACAACTATAGTTTTTCCATTAACAAAGAAATATGTCATAAAAGTAATGATTGATGACAGATGGGGTTAGAAGCTTAGATGTTAAATGATATTGAAAATCATCTTTAACAGGAAAGTCACGGTTCTGTTCGCCTGTGGTGATATAAAAAACAGATAAATTCTTCTATGCTGAGCTTAACAAATGTTATTAAAAAATATACTCATCGCATTGCCAAACTAGTCAGGAGGTGACAATTTAGGGCAACGTTATACGGATTACGTAATAACGATACTTAACAAATCTCAAGCAAGCAAATCTCAAGCAAACTATTTAGGGAGGATTTACTATGGAGTATACCACACAACAGATATCCGAAATTGTCGCCAAGGTCGTTAAGCAGATACAAAACTCTTCCCAGGTATCTGACTTATCCAGTATCGCTCTGAATGATGAAATGGCCAAGCTTGGTACAGGCGGTAATGATCCTTTCGATAAAGAGTATCCCAGAATGGATTTGAAGGGGGAAAGAGAGATTTCTCCTTATCCGAGAATCAATAAGATTCTCAGGAGAGTCCACTCCTATGAGGATACTATCGATTCCAAAAGAGCGGTGCTAATTACCGAAGCTTTTCAAAAATATGAAAATGATCCGCCTCTTATAAAGGCGGCTAAAGTGCTTTCTTATCTCCTGCATAATCTGCCTGTGGATGTGTATGATGATGAGTTAATCGTTGGGGATATGGGATGTCCTCCTAGATCTGCGCCACTCTATCCGGAATTTTCCCTGGAATGGATTGTTGATGAAATGATTAACTTCCCCTTCGAGGAACGCGATCAGGATCGTTTCGCCATAAGCGAGCAAGCCAAACAAGATATTTTAGCCATTCGTGACTATTGGAAAGGTCGCACGGTTGAGGAAGCTGTCGATAAAATACTCAACGATGAGGAAAAGAAAGGGTCAGTCTTACCAGGGGCGAGGCCGGTATTCCACCCCAATCTTCATTTACAAGGCGGCATCGGACATTTTATTGCGGACTATAAGACTTTGTTTAACAAGGGCTTTATTGGTATCCGCAGGGATGTTGAAGAGAAGTTGGGTGACCTTAATGTTGCAAATGCAGATGATATTAAAAAGCGGGAATTTTATAACGCTATCTTAATTATGCTGGATAGTGTAAGGGATTTCTTCCAGCGCTACGGCGCGGTGGCTCGCCAAAAGGCTGCTAAGGAGAGCAATCACGCTCGCCGGCAGGAGCTTCTGCAAATGGCTGAAAACGTTGAGTGGGTATCTGAGAACCCACCCCGCACTTTCTGGGAAGCCATGCAGCTCTACCACCTAGCTACCAATGTTATCGTGATTGATTCCAACGGGCACTCCATCGGCTATGGCCGTTTTGATCAGATGCTTTATCCATTCTATGAGAGGGATATGAAGAACGGTGTAGTAAACAAAGATTTCGTTGCCGAAATAACAGAAAGTTGGTGTATAAAGCTATACGAGCTCTTAAAATTACGTGACAAAGCAACAGGGTTGTTCCAATCCGAATCTGGTATAGCAGGTACCACAGTTATGGTTGGTGGACTTGATCGTCGAGGTAGGGATGCAACTAATGACTTGTCCTATATAATGCTTGAAGCTCATGCCCATACCTATACTCCTGACCCGTGGCTATCTGTTCGCTGGCATGATAATACTCCTTGGGAGTTCAAGGTTAAGACCGTAAATGTCATTCGCATCGGTACCGGCCAGCCCAAGCTATTTAATGATGAAACCATCATACAAAATTCTCTGGAGGCTGGCAGGACGCTCGCCGAGGCACGCGATTACTCTATCGTCGGCTGCGTTGAACCCTCTATCGCTGGCAGGGAGTACGGCGAACACGACGCCTGTTATTTCAGTGTCGGCAAGGTTTTCGAGCTGTCTATCAATGATGGGCGCTGCATCGACTGTGGCCCCGGATGCCCCCGGTGGGAAATATGCGGTGGTATCGGCGAGCGTTTGGGTATACGCACCGGTAGCCTAACGGACTTCAAATCTTACGAAGAGGTGGTTGAAGCCTATAGTGCACAGTTGGCATATTGGGTGAACAAGGCAGTTACCTTTCTTAATGCGGAAGATATTGTACACAACCGCTTGAAACCATTGCCCTACGTATCTGCGATTATAGATGGCTGTATAGATAAGGGCATAGATGTTTCCGCCGGCGGTGCCATTTACAATTTCTTGGGCCCGCAAATTGTTGGTCCAGCTACTGTTGCTGATGGCTTATGTGCGATTAAACAGCTTATCTTTGATGAAAAGCAAATAACCGGAGCGGAACTGCTTAAGGCACTTCATAGCAATTGGGAGGGATACGACGCTCTCTATGAGTTGATCAACAGCGATAAAGTACACCACTATGGCAACGATGACGATTATGCTGACGAGATCGCTTATTTTGTTATTAACTCATTCATTGATGAATTTGGTAAATATCAAAACGCTCGCGGGGGAAAGATTCTTGCCGGTTGCTTGTGTGGCGGGGGCAATCTCGGACTAGGGTCTGTTCTAGCAGCAACTCCCGACGGTCGCCGTGCCTACGAGCCTGTCTCAAACAGCATAAACCCAATTTATAACAGTGCGGGCAGTCACGATTTTAACGGTCCGACCTCTGTAATTAAATCCGTGGGTAAGTTGGACAGCGCGCGCATGGGTAACGGTACTCTGTTGAACTTAAAATTTTCGCCGGAAGTGGTTGGGGGAGAAAGTGGCCGGGATAACTTGATCAGATTCTTAGAGGCATTGGTTAAAAACAGAGTAATGCATGTACAACTTACCCTGCAAGATAAGCAAACCTTGTTAGACGCCAAAGCAGATCCGGAAAGTTACAAAGGCCTGCTGGTTCGCGTGGCTGCTTATAGCGCATATTTTACAAGATTAAGCCCGCTACTCCAAGACGAAGTTATTAGACGCCATGAGCACGACGATTTCAATTTTGATTAATTGGCATCTATTAAAGTAGAAACAATTTAAAAAATTAATGATAAAGGAGAAGATATTATGTCACAAGATGCATTAGGAATGATTGAAACTAGAGGTTTGGTCCCGGCGATTGAAGCAGCTGATGC
>CAZHHJ010000142.1:0-5830 GCA_964531295.1 uncultured Syntrophomonas sp. | reverse complement strand
TTTGAGCATAGCTACCAATATTTTCTCTTCTAAGCTATAATTGCCGTATTCAATATTATCCCTATATTTTTTACTTTTATTCTCAGCAATTGGACGATTATCCCTGCTTTTTGCGCTTATTTCACGGTATACGATGTTTTCTTCTAGCCTTAATTTCTTGGCCAGAGTTTTTATATAGTAGTCTTTTTCAATTTCACTGGTTAAAATCTTGATATCCATTTTTACCGCATTGATTATTTTCTTTTGTACCTCCAAATTTATCTCTTTTTCTTGATTGATATATCGATTTATCTTAAATTCTAGATAAGTTACTTTATTATTCTTGATATACTGTGAAAATTCCTCTTTTCCAAACAATTCTAAGTACTCATCGGGGTCCTTTCCCCCAAGAAGAGTAACAACTTCTACCTGTAGTTCCTGCTCCCGAAGGATATCTATCGCCCGCATGGTCTCCCTTTGTCCTGCCTCGTCACCATCATACAGAATAATAACTTTTTCGGCATAACGCCTTAACAGAACCGCTTGTTCAAGAGTAAGGGCAGTCCCCAGGGAAGCTACACAATTTTTCATCCCATTTTGATGAATCTTAATACAATCCATATAGCCTTCTACCAGGAGCACCTCATTCTCTTTCCGCACTGCCTCTCTGGCTTGATATAAACCATAAAGGTTTTTTCGCTTGGAATATAATTCGGTCTCGGGAGTATTTAAATACTTGGGCAGACTGTCATCAAGTACTCGACCTCCAAAACCCAGGATTTCTCCATTATATTGGCTGATAGGAAATATGATTCTATTTCTGAAAAGATCATAATATCTATCGCTGCTGCTCCGTTTAATCAAACCGGATATCTTGATATATTGTTCCGGATACCCTTTTTTAAACAGATATTCTTCCAGCGCAGTCCACGAATCCAGCGCATACCCTATTTTAAATTCTTCTATAGTCTCCCGGTTTATACCACGTTTAAGCATATAAGCAAAGGCCACTGGCGCTGGATCGGACAAGAGCTTTTGATTATAAAACTGGGCCGCAGCCTGGTTAATCTCTAGAACATTCTTTCTAATCTGATCAGCCTTTTTATTTCTGCTTGATACAGTAAGTTGAACTCCGGCCCGACCGGCCAGAATTTCCACCGCTTCCCCAAATTCAATCCCATCCCGTTTCATTACATAAGTAAATATATTGCCCCCGGCATGACACCCAAAGCAATAAAACAGATTTTTATCTGGAGTTACAGAAAAGGAGGAAGTCTTTTCTTCATGAAATGGACACAAGCCCCAGTAACGATTGCCTTTACGGGTAAGTTTTACGTTTTCAGATACTATATCTACTATGTCCAATCTATTCACAATGTCGTTTAATGTTTGATCATTATAGTATCTAGCCACCATATCCACCTACTATTCTATTATTTTAATAAAATTCCTTTTAATTGTACGAAATTTATCAAATTATTTTATTTTTTATCACTTTGGAGTCCTCGTTCCCAGGCTTTCCTGGCCTCAGGAACCAGAGAACGAGGCACATAAATATCCAGGAAAGATGAAATACAATATTCGTCGCTCATTCCCGCAATGTAGTCTGCCACCGCACGATCCAAGCCTTCTTCTTCAGCTATTTCCAGATATACTGGAGTCATTTTCGAGGGGTTTTTTTTATAATATTGAAATAAATGTTCGATGATAAACCCGGCCCGGGTACGTTCAGCCTGACAGACAGAACCATTGTATATAGAATCAAACATAAACTTGCGCAGACCTTTGAGAGCTTTATTGACTTCTGGAGATGGTTTAACTGCTATTTCTTTTTGTTCATTAATCATATGTCGGGTATGAATGATGGTATCATTTACTAAAGTAGCTATTCGTTTACTATGGGTTTTTCCCAATATATCCAGGTATTTCGCGGGAAGATCCTCCAGAGACAGCAGCCCCGCCCGCACTGAATCGTCTATGTCATGCTGAACATAGGCAATTTTATCACTCAGCCGTATTACCTGGCCTTCCAGGGTAGAGGCCCTTTTATCGGTGGAATCATATCCACTGTGATGAATTACTCCATCCAGCACCTCCCAGCTCAAATTCAAGCCTCTGCCGGTCCGGTGCTGTTCTACCCGAGTTAACACCCGGATGCTGTTTTCATTGTGCCGGAAACCAATATCTAATAAGTTATCCAATATTTGTTCCCCGGCATGGGCGAAGGGAGTATGTCCTAAATCATGAGCCAAAGCTATAGCTTCTATCAAATCTATATTCAAATTGAGACCGGCTCCTATAGTTTTAGCAATCTGGTTTACTTCCAGGGTATGTGTTAACCTGCTTCTATAATGATCACCTGGTGGGGCAATGAATACCTGGGTCTTATCTTTCAAACGTCTAAAGGATTTGGAATGAACTACTCGATCCCGATCGACCATAAAGCAGGAGCGGGTTGGATCCGCTTCTTCCGCTCTTTCCCTGCCCTTGGAGTTTACTGCCAGAGTGGCATAGGAAGCCAGCATTTGTTTTTCTCGTTTTTCAATCTCTGTCCTGATGTTCATTCCTCTTCACCTCTCTAAAGCGTTTTGCGGGACTTATAAAGCTGTCCTGTTTCTTGAAACAGCCTGTTAATATAAGAATCCCCAGTCTGGGACCAAGGATTACCGCGAATCTTTGTTTTAATCCGGTATCCTTCATCGTCTTCTTAAATGAGCAGTAGCCCGAGCTACTTCGAATATTCTTCTGCCCAATATCCGGGCCCTCTTTATAGCATTTTCATCGTCCCAGACTGGATTCTGACCTGCCGCCCCGAAGTGGCCGCAATCATCCTGATAGTATCCATCACCTACCACTATCATGCCCTGTACCAGCAAGATATCATGTATGGTCCTCAAGGTGGTTTCCTGTCCTCCAAATCTTGAGCCACCAACCGCTATGGCGCCCCCTACTACATTCATTAGTTTTTTTTCAGTCCTGATTTTTCTGCTTTTATCCCACATAGCTTTCAGCTGAGCACTAAGCGTGCCGAAATATACTGGACTCCCAACTATCAGTGCATCTGCCTGTGACAAAATGCTAAAGGCCCGCTGCAGTTCAGAATCTTCATAACACTTGCCGGTACAGGGAGACGAACAGGCAATACAAAATGGCATTTCCTCATTTGCCATCAACTGCTGACAGTAAATAGTGTGCACTTTCGCTCCCCTGATCTTGCATTCATTCAAGGCTTCCTGTAACAAAAAAGCGGTATTGCCTTTTTCATTAGGGCTGCCATTGATAGCTATTATATTTAAAACGGTCACGATTCCACCCCCAACTAATTCTTAATACTACAAAATAATATTGTAATCCTTTATTTTAAGACATTAAATTTATTTGCGCTCTTTCACGAAAATATATATAGTATGATTTCTTTTGCAGGCAGGCGCTTATTCAAATGTTTTTTATTGATGATGGCCAATGTATAAATTATTTTTTTGTTTTTTAGAAATTTGTTTCTCGACTAAGTTGGGGCTAATTGCATAAATGATAAGGAGAAATTCAATGATCAAGTTTAAAATTATAGATAGTACAATTCATGACCTGGCAAGCAATGAAGGGGATCTGGAAATAAAAACACCTGTAATGCATTCAGATCAAAACCCATGCTCAGGAAATAATGAGGAGTTGCCTGCTTTGCTAATAGAAGTCTCGGAAGATAATATGCTGGTCTTCTTAAGCATAGACTGCAGACCCCCTGATAATCTATCGGTCGACTACATTATTGCTGAATTTGAAAATCAGGGGATTGTCTTCGGGATCGATAGGGAAGCAATTGAGAACTTTTTAAACAATCCCTCCGCTCCCACCCTGGTAGCTAGCGGCATTAACCCAGTAAAGGGGCAAGATGCCAGGATACAATATTTTTACGAAAGGGAGCCCACCCCCAAGCCTGTGCTACTGGCCAATGGTATGGTGGATTATTATGAACTGGGAAAGATTATACCCATATATGCAGGCGACGTTTTAGCGCTTCGGGAACCTGCTGGCGAAGGAAGTTCCGGCACTGACGTTTATGGCCGGAAAATAGCAGCTCCAGCAGGAGAAAATATGGAATTCAAAGTAGGCCGGGGGGTTATTATTACTCAAAATAAGGCCCTGGCTGAACATGAAGGATCCCTATCCTGGATCAATGATAAACTACACGTCAGTAAACTATACCTGGTATCTGGTGATGTAGACTTTTCAACTGGCAATATAGATTTCATGGGTAAAGTTCTAATCAGCGGTAATGTCTGCGATGGATTCAAGGTTGAGGCCGATCATGATATCGATATTCGCGGGGGAGTGGGAAATGCCCTGATTAACTCCCGCAAGGGATCAGTTTTTGTAAAGGCTGGAATTATAGGCCGGGGTAAAGCCCTGATCACCGCTCATAAAAACGTGGAAGCTAAGTTCGTTCAAGCCGCCACTGTGTTTGCTGGTCATTCCGTGGTAATAAATGAATACATTGTACGCTGTATTGTTAATGCAGGTGATTCAGTCCTGATACAGGGACGTAAAGGACGTATCCTGGGCAATAATATAATATCAGCTAAAACCAAGATCAAGGCATCCCGGGTGAAAAATGCCCGGCAGCTGGATTTAAAAGTTGAAGGCATCGAAAGAAAGCAATATTATGCAAGAATCCATGAACTCAATCGCAGTATAGAACGCCTGGAAGCCCGCCTAAGGGAATATGCTGCTACTATTCGTAATCTGCGCAGCCGGCAGAATGATGTTAGCTCCCTCTTCCTGCTAGAAGAAAGGCTGCCCGAATATATGAACCTGCAGGAAGAATCGGATATCATGATAGACGAGCGAAATCAGCTTAATAAAATGCTGAAAAGCACCCGCGGGGAAGGTATGATAGAAATCGGCGGTGGGCTGGAAGAAGGTATGTCTTTTTCCATAAAACATGAGTTTGTAAAACTTCCCCAGTGTGTTAAAGCCCTTAATATGTATTATGACCCAGATGAAAAGAAACTACTGTTCTACTGATATAGCAATAGGTCTATTTTATTTTTCAATACCCATCGCATGATAGTAGTTTACCGTATCCATGATCCCTGGCTCCCATACAACCGCTTGTACTTTATCTGGGAATTCCTCCATAAATCTCTCCTTCGTGGTTCCAAATGGCGCAATCGCTTCGCCAAAAATCGCTTCAGCATCTGCCCTAGTTATGGGAACGCCACCAAAAGTATAATCTGCTTGGGTAAAATTAATTTCCACCCCTTTGATAAAATCAAAAACAGCAAACAATACAACCGCATCCTGCATTTGCTTTGTAAAATTAATCGTGTAGTCGGGTTCTTTTTCCGATAGTTTTAGCTGGAAGAATATCTGTAAAACCCCATTGTCATCTTTATAATTTGTATTTAAAACGGTGAGATTGTCTTTTGATTGTAAGAGTTCAGCAACATTTGCGAAATCTTCCGGATCACAATCGGTATTATGATAGGTATAAATTAATTCATAATCGTAAAATGAACCTTTTGTTGGTGTTTTTGTGGATATGTCTGTTTTGTTTTCATAATTTTTTATCACATTGCTGGAACAACCAGGCAGTATTAGTAATATAGCTAACATAAAAAAACATATTGCTTTTGAAGAAGCAGTTTTTTTCAAAAACCATCACCTCATAAAATATCAATAATCTTTTCTGAACATTAATCTACTAATGTTCATTATAACATGTTTTTAATACAGCCTCTTTTAGCATATTGTCCAAACAATATTTATTAATTGAAAAAACAACTAACAAAAAGCAGGATGTTACCTCTTAAATTACTAAAAGATAACACCCTTGCTTTATTTTATACTAGTA
>CAZHHJ010000141.1:0-5841 GCA_964531295.1 uncultured Syntrophomonas sp. | reverse complement strand
CGGCCTGTCGTTGTTTCACCCGTAAAGGCGATTTTGGCGATTCGGCTGCTCGAAGCCAAAGGTTTGCCCGCTTCCAATCCGAAACCGTTTACAACGTTGAGAACGCCTGGCGGGAGCAAATCGTGAATCAATTCCAGCATGACATGGATCGATGCCGGCCATCTGTTCTGCCGTCAAGCGGCTGATATCCCGAGCGCATTCAGAGGTGTTTTCGGCCGCGCTGGCAGTCTCCTGGACAGAATCAAATGCAGTCTGGGCACTAGCAGCCATTTCCTCGCTGGCCGCCGAGACTTCCTGGATTTGCATATTAACGCTAGCTACCGCATCAATAATCTCGTTAAAGGCCTTGCCCGCATGAGCCACTACTTCTATGCCATTGGAGACCTCACGGGTTCCTTCCTGCATGGCATTCACGGCGTTACCTGCTCCTGATTGCATTTCCTTTATTAATTCCGAGATACGGCTGGCTGCCTGACCTGATTCTTCCGCCAGTTTTCTGACTTCTTCAGCCACCACCGCAAATCCTTTCCCCTGTTCACCGGCCCGGGCTGCTTCAATAGCTGCGTTCAAGGCCAGCAAATTAGTTTGATTGGCTATGTCAGTAATCAGTACTACTATCTGCCCTATCTCTTCCGATTTTTTCCCCAGACCTTCCACAATCATTGCCGTAGAATTAACAGCCGAACTGATGACATCCATCTGTCGAATTGCCTTGTTTACCTCTTCGCCGCCTTCTTTAGCTTTGCAGCTGGCATCTGCCACAAAATTAGACACATCACTGGAATTGGCTGCTACTTGCTGAATGGCTGCTGACATTTCACTCAACACTACCCTGGAACCTCCCGCTAGTTCCACCTGCCGCATTGCTTCATCATTCATTTTTTCTGCTTGGGTTGACATATCACCGACCGTTTTGGTACTGGAAGCTAAAAGTCCGTTTATGTGCGAGGAGGCTTTTCCCACCTGTTCAGACAGTTGCCTGGTTCCTCCAATCAAACCCGACATACTCTCCACCATTTTATTCACCATAGCAGCTACTTTACCTGGCTCATCATTAGCATTAACCGGAACCTTATAAGTTAAATCGCCTTGAGTGATAAGTTCCACCCCATCGCTTATCCTGCGCAGCGGAGTATAGACAGTAAAAGCAATCAAGAAAGCAGCCAGAAATCCTATCAGTATACCTATGATGGAATAAACGACCATGGTATTCCTGAATTCATTTACTGCATTTTCATATGCAGTAGCTGGCACACCCACATACCATATACCAATTATCTCTCCAGCATTATCCCGAATAGGCTCATAAGCGGTTTCATTCCAGGTACCAACTACTTCGGCCCGGCCTATATATCTTTCTCCCTTTTTCAATACTTCCTCAGCAACTGCATCTGAAACCTGAGTACCTATACATCTCTCATTATCTTTCATAACATTGGTTGCTACGCGGGTATCTCCCTTAAAAATGGTGACTGTGTCTCCCCCCGTCAGTTCACCTATCTTATCAATCAAGTCATAGTTTTCTTCTATTAGCACACTGCCTTTATACATCTGCTGGTTTTTTATATTCCAATCTCCCGGATAGTAGTAGTCTAACATCTGCCAACCCATATCAAGGTCGGAGCTTAGCTTCTCCTGGGCTGAAAAGGTGATCTTTTCTGACATTACCGATGTGGCATATACCCCCATAAGTCCTGTTACACTGGTTAGAATAAGAGTAAATGCAAGTATCAGGCGTACCCTTACGCTCATCTTACGAAGCAAGTTTTCAATAAAATTCATATTAATTACCTCCACCGTTTCTCTAAAAGTCCAATTTGCTATCTTATCACCTCTTTCAAAGATCCTACACTGTACTGCTTTTTGCATAAGAAAACAGGGAGCGAGGTTGTTCGACATATCCCTGTTATTTATCGGTTATTCTATTTCATAACTTTAGCCTTTAGGAAGATTCAACTTTCTGCGCGGGGATAACTTTGATATACAATACCCTCTGATAATTGTAAGAGCCCACTATATTTCCCTGGGCATCATACAGGTAATTAAGCGAGGAACCTCCTACATATACTTTTCCATCCTTATGAATACCCAGTTCCTTTATGTAAGATTCGATGATCTGTCCATCGGTAAAATATATTCTAACCTTGAATAACTCAGCTTGACTTTGTCCCGAGGGGATACCCAAAATCTGCGAAAAGTCATAATTGCATCCACCCAGGGGCAGCAAAAGCAGCAGCAAAAGTATCGCTACTATAAATTTATTTTGTCTCAACTTCTTTTCCTCCTTCTTCCCTTGCTTCCCAACGGTTTTTTAGTCTTGCGGGTTAATCCCATGGCATTCTCCTGAATATGCATTTTTCTTTTAAGACTCCATTCTTCCAATTGCTGGTTGGCCAGATAATGAACTGTCTCGGGCGGAAAAGCTCCCTTTTCATCCTTTTCCCCTGCCGTTAATCCGGTCAATATTTCCAGCCCCTGGTCTATATGGCTGACCGCCCATATATTAAATAATTTATTACTTACTGCTTCCACTACCTCTTTATCCAGCATCAGGTTAGGCACATTCTTTTGCGGGATGATAACGCCATGATTCCCTAGCAATCCCCTTTCTTTGCACACTTTATAAAAACCTTCGATTTTTTCATTTACACCGCCCACCGGTTGTATTTCTCCGTTCTGGTTCACTGATCCCGTAACAGCTATTCTTTGATCGATTGCTACCCCGGCCAGACTGGAGATTAGAGCATAGAGTTCAGCACTGGAAGCACTATCACCTTCCACCCCCTGGTAGCTTTGCTCAAAGGTAAGACTGGCTGAAAGGGTGAGGGGTTTATCCTGGGCATATTGATCACCCAAATAGCCGTTGAGGGTAAGAATCCCTTTACTATGAATTTGGCCACTCATGGCTATCTCTCTTTCGATGTTAACCAGTCCTTTTTCACCCATAAATGTCTTGGCAGTTATTCTTACCGGTATTCCAAATCTATATTCGCCCGCCTGGTATACTGCCAGGCCGTTAACCTCACCGATAAGGTTTCCTTCCACATTGATTATTAGAACATTCCGGTTAATTGCCTCTCGGATTTTTTCTTCTGACAGTGAATTCCGGTATACTCTCTGTTCAATAGCCTTTTGCACATGTTCTCCTTTTACTAAGTCAGATCCGGCATGGTCGGCCACACAATTGGCTTCATAGATCAATTCCAGCAGTTTGTTAAAGGAGGTACTCAATTTCTGCCGATCATCGGTCATTCTGCTCCCATATTCCACTATGCCTGCAGCTGCCTCAGGCGTAAAATGCTTCAAATTTTGAGTTTCGCAAACCGAACTGATCAAACGAACATAATCATTTACATGGCGCTTGCTCCGATTCATCTCATCATCAAAGTCAGCCCTGATTTTAAAGAGTTTGGAAAATTCTTGGTCATACTGATGCAGCAAATAATAATACAAGGATTCGCCTATCAATATTACTTTAATATTTAAAGGAATAGGCTCCGGCTGCAAAGTCTCGGTGTTAGTAATGCCAATCATCCGGGATATATTTTCCACTGATATTTCCTGATTTTTAATAATTCTTTTTAAGGTATCCCATACCAGATCATTTTTCAGTAGATCGTATACCCGCAAGACCAGATACCCGCCGTTGGCCCGGTGTATGGATCCGGCCTTGATCTTGGAAAAGTCAGTAGCCAGGACCCCAAATTCTCCTTCATATTCTATTTGCCCGAAAAGGTTGGCAAAAGTAGGGTTGTTTTCAAAGATAACTGGCGCATGCAAGCTTTCTGAATTATCGACCAGCAGGTTGATCTGATAACGACGTAAAAATGAACGCTTATCAATATGCCGGAAAAAGCTGAGCGCAGGATTCTCTTCTGGCTGTATGAAAACATCCAGATGCTTGAGGAAATCCCGCTGTACTTCCCGCAAGTGTTCCAGCACTGGCTGGCACTGCTGGTAATTGTTAAATAAATCGTCAAAGTGGGGCTGGGAAACCTGCCGGGCGACATCCTGTTCCAGGCTTTTAAACCTATCTTTCATGTTCTTTTCCATAGCACGATACTTTCTCATGGCCTCGTTCATCTTTTCCTGAACCAGTGCACTATTCCCCATCATTGCGGCCCGTTCTTCTTCATTCAATCCCACATATTCGTCCTGCCCCATCACTTCTCCATCTTTATTAATAGGTATAGTATTTACTCCGCCTTGCTGATTCTGGGTGATGCTAAATCCATGAAGGCGGGCCTCCTGGTCCAGTTGCAAATATAGGGCATTTGATTCCGTTACGAAATCATTAAATATCACATTTTTTTGCGTGGTATATTCTTCGCTGGCAAAGGTATTTATTACCGCTTCAATGGCCTCATCGACAGCGGAAGCTAATTCCTGTTTAAGTTTTTTCCCTATCCCAGCCGGGATTTTCAATGCACCAGGAGTATCGGGATGCTTGAAATTGTAAACATAACACCAATCAAAAGGTACCGGTTTCTGACGGGCTTTTTCGTGTAGCATCTTACTGGCCAGAGTAGTTTTCCCGGTACCAGATTGACCGGCCAAGTAAATATTATAGCCCTCACTCTCTATATCCAATCCTATCGAGATAGCATTTAAGGCTCTCTCCTGGCCTATTATGCCAGTTAGAGGTTTGATTTCAGCTGTGCTGTTAAATTTAAATCCGGATGGATTACACGTTTTTCTTAATTCCCTGCTTTTAAGTTTATATCGATTAAAATTCACCTGCTAAATCCCCCATTATTTCCTTAGTATTCATTACCCTCTCCATTATTAATATGTTGTTTTTTATCTTATTGCTATAGCTATTATATGAAAATTAAAATACCAGCATTAAAAAATGTATTTTAAGCCGGCATCCATTTTAATAAGTCTCTGTCTTCCGAGTTGCTTAAACAGTTCAGCTGCTGCATAAAAGCCGGTACAGTGCCCGACAATCAGGTTCTGCACCTCATACATTCTTAGCGCTTCTATGGTTCTTTCCAGCCTCTCCTGAGAAGCATTCATTAAATGAGTGCCGCCTATATAAGCCAGCACTTTGGAACGGCCAGTTTTCTGGCGGCAGTATTCCAGGGTATTTATCATTCCCGAATGAGAACAGCCACTCATTATAATCAGACCCTCCGGGTGGTCGATAAGTACTGCCATATCATCGGGCAGCAGATCCTTATGCAACTGTCCATCTTTTTCAAACATGAAATTTCCTCCCACGTCTTCATATTCAGTTAATCTGGGGATTTCTCCCGTCAAATATATTCCCGGATGGATCTCGGTGAAGGTGTCAGTAAAAACGAATTCTGCACCTGCATCAACAGCCTCTGGATATGGGAATTTGCAGCCTATATCGATCTTTCTTCCCCCCATCCTGCTGCTCAATCGCCGCCGAAAAATATCCGAATGTGCATAAATCTTTCTTCCCCCGTATTGACTAAGGAAAGCCATCACAGCTCCGGTATGATCGTAATGGCCATGGCTGATAATTATCTCTTCAACTTCCGAAAGGTCTATTCCCAGAGCAGCACTATTTATGAAAAGAGCGTCATTGGAACCAGTATCAAAAAGGATATTGTGCTTACCAGCTAATAACTGCGCAGCAAAACCATATTCGCCAATCAGGGCTGAACTCATGGTGGTGTTTTCTACCAGAACATTGATTTCTATATTCATACTCGGCTACCTCCTGTGAATCTCATTTTTATTATTGATCTATCTTTAATTCGTTTCCTTCCCTACGCATATAAATAACTATTCTTCTATATTATTCTAATAATAATATACTTTTCCTTTATAATTAATTCAACTTTCACCTTTATGCTGTGATTATGGGTC
>CAZHHJ010000140.1:0-5866 GCA_964531295.1 uncultured Syntrophomonas sp. | reverse complement strand
ACAACGCAGGTAGCTGTATATTTACCGTCTACGGTAGTAACAGTAATGACAGCCGTACCCAGTCCAACAACTGTAACCAAGCCGCGCTTATCTACTGTAGCAACCCTGGTATCACTGGAACTCCAGGTCAAAGCCTTATTAGTGGCATTGAAGGGAGTCACAGTCGCCTCCAAACGGAAAGTGCTTCCCACCGGTCGATCGATTCTATTTTTATCGAGTGTCAGTCCGATGGGTGGGCCACCCGAAACCTTAGTTGGATCAACCGCCTTGCCGGTTAAATCGGCGGTAAATTTAAATGTAACCACTTCGCTGTCCAGCTTTCCCGGGCCAATCGTAATCATTTTTATGATAGTATCTTTTTCTACTTCGATGGCTTTGTTAACGCCTTTGACATCACCGCGTTGGTCCCACCAGCGGCTGGCACTCCAGTTAAACATGGGACTATTGATAGTCGGAGTACTGCCATCAGTAGTGTAGTAAATTTTATCCTCATTGTTATTCTTATTGCTTAGCTCGATCTCAGCTCCTACTGGCAAAACTGTTCCACTAGGTATATTGGCTTTCGGGCTATCCCAATTTTCAGGAGTAGTAGTAAGAACCTCGACTTTACTTATGTATTTCAAAAACAGATGGTTCGTCTGTTCCGATACAGCCCGTTGCCCTAATACGAGAAATAGCGCGTCCCGGTCGTTCATAGCAGCCGAGTCATCACTACCCTCAGCACTGAATAGAGCCAGAATGGGTTCTACCTCTTCGGCACCCTCAGAAGACCCGGGAATACTTCCGTCGGTAGGATGATTTTCTTTTAAGCCTGGAAAATAATAACGTTTATCTTCTATTAATTCTTTAACGGTAAGGGTCACATCATAACCATCACTGGATACGAACTTAACCAGAGTAGCATTCTCCTTAATTCCGGCCTGAGTGAGCAATTCTCTTAGACTAACCCCTCTTGCTGTATACCAGCGCTTGGTTGGCCAGGTATTAATTGCACTATATATGTGTTCATATTGCTGCATCGCTTCCAGTTGATGCAAAGACAAGGTAAGCGGATTAGCCACACCCTCGCCAGTGATCTCAATGGTTTTGGCGGCTTCAGCTATAGCAAAATTAGGTGCTGCCAGGGTAGTTGAAAACAATATAAATAGAAGCAAAGCAATTAGCAAGAGCTTAAATTTTGTCTTTGTAAAACTGTTAAAATATGTAGCCATACTCTCCCTCATCTACCCTCTGGGTTATCAATTTCCATTTTCTTGGTCTCCCCATGTCCGTAGGACATACCCATAGGTGCACGCGGTAAGCACGGATAAAAAAGTTCAACAACTCTAGCGCCGATATAAAAATTAGCATAATCTGTTTTAATCAGCGCCTATTTCCATCTTATGCATAGGTAAGGCATTAACGATAACTGTAACAGCCTCCGCCCTGCTAGCATTACCTTGGGGACGCACAGTATTATCGGGATATCCATTTATTATTCCGCCCTTCACTGCTGTTGCTAAGAACTCTCTAGCCCAAGCGGAAATACTGCTGTTGTCTGAGAATACTATTTCTTCTATTACCGGAGTTAACTTAGCCGCCCTCACAATCATGAGCACCATTTGTTCGCGCGTAATATAATCATCAGGCCCAAACCTATTATTGCCATAACCCTTAACTACACCGTGATAAACAGAAGTGGAAATGGCCTTTCCAGCCCAATGGCCAACAGTGTCAGCAAAGTCTTTTCCATGCTGGGATTCTAGGTCAAATGTCTTTACCAGGATGGAGACGAATTCGGCTCTGGTAATACTATTGTCAGGTTTGAAGGTGCCATCCGGGTAACCACTTATAGCTCCCAGGGCAATTAATTCTTTTATATTTGCTTCTGCCCAGTGAGCGCTAATATCGTTTAAGACAACTTGGGCTGCATCGGTTGCTGCCATTACTGTAAATTTCGTGAAGTGTTCGACCTGAACGGTCACGGTATCACCGGACACCTGGCCGCCAATGTTGAACCATTTTCTCCCGTTTTCATCATAGTAGTAAATGGCTAGGGAGCTTTTAGGGCCAAGCTTTTCAGAATCGTATGTAAGCTTAACCGTAACAGGCTTATTAAAGTTATATTTGGTTCGGCCATCCACACTAAACTCATATACTCCAGCAATTATTTTACAGCCAGCCGGTGCAGCCAGAGTTTCATTCACTTGTTCTATTTTCACTTCTACCGGAATACTACCAGCCAGGGCTCCGGCGGGAATCTCAATGATAGCTTCCTCTCCCAGATTTACTGTACCCCCTTCACCCGGTTTGATTAATTTAGTCGCCACTGGTTTGTCAGCCACCATTATGGCAAACATTGTAAAGTGATCCACCTTTACAATCACGGTATTACCTGATACCTCGCCACCAATATCAATCCACTTCTTTTCTTTTTGATCATAATAGTGAATCGTCAAGGTTTCATCAGCTTCTAATTCCTCAGTATTGAATGTTAACTTGATGGTCACAGGTTTGTTAAAACTGTAACTGGTCTCACCGTCTATACTAAACTCATAAACGTTGCCAAGAATTTTAAATCCCGTAGGTGCAACAGGAGGCTCATTCACTTGTTCTATTTTCACTTCTACCGGACTACTACCAGTTAAGGCTCCAGCGGGGATCTCAATGACGGCTTCCTCTCCCAGTCTTACCTTTCCCCCTTCATTGGGTATTATCTTATCACTGATATTTGTCACCATTCCTATGACCTTGTAGGTAAATTCGGCCACTCCGCTGTTCAACTTACCCGGACCTATGGTTATTGCTTTTATGGTAGTATCTTTAGTCAGCACTATGGGCTTATTAATTTTTTTAACAGTTTCCTCGCCCCTTGATCCCCACCACCGTTTAGCTACCATGTTATACATCGAACTATTTAGATCGGGGATACTGCCATCAACAGTATAGTAAACCTTATCCTCATCATCATAGGGACTATGCAATTCTACCTTCGTTCCTGCCCGTACTGTACCTCCGTCCGGATCTGCCGTCGGCTCATTCCATTTATCCGGATAATTAGTTAATACTTCTATCTTATTAATATATTTTGCAAACTGCGGACCGGTCTGTTCCGTAACAACCCGCTGACCCAGCATTAACAGCAATGCTTCACTTTTGTTCATATAAGCCGGGTTATCAGTTCCCATAGCGCTGACCAAGGCGAGTATAGGATCAACTGGTATCGCACCTGATGATGAACCGGGAATATGCCCATCAGCATCACCGCTGCCGCTTTTAAAATTAGGAAAGCGATAACGCTGGTCCCTCAGAAGTTCCTGCACCGTTAAGGTCATATAATAACCATCACGAGAATAAATTTTAATCTGCTGGGCATTTCCTTTCATCCCCGCCGAATTCAGCAAATCGTTTAATTTCGCCCCTTCACCTACACACCACATCTTGGAAGGCCAGGTATTAATACAACTGTATACCTCCTGGTACTGACGCATAGCTTCCAACTGGGACTGAGTATATTCCTGAGGGTTTGTTACTCCATTTCCATAAATAGTTAATACAATGTCCCCGTCAGGTGGGTTAGGAATATTACCAGTAGCAGTAATCTTCTGGGTTACAATGGCATCAAAATAACCAGTAGCAATGACGACTATTGCGTAATCGCCGGCAACATTAAACACAGCAGAATCAATAGTAATTACACCAGTAGCAGTGCTATATTTTCCGCTAATAGAGGTTCCATTTACCGTCACATCAGTAATGGCCTGGAGCCAGAACTCATCATTATCAAAAGTTAGCTCTATCGCTTTACCCACAGTGTTGCCAGAAATATCAGCTGTCAAGGTTGGAGGAGTTAAGACTTCTTCATATACAGTCAAAGTAAATTCACGGCTAAGTGAATTTGCCGGTTCCGCACTATCGCTTACTGTTAGCGTAAAGGTAAAGACACCGCTTTCAGCAGGTGTACCTTCCAGTGTTGCCCCGTTTAAAATCATTCCCTCCGGCAATGATCCCTCAGAAATAGCCAAGCTATAAGGCTCTACACCGCCTGCTGCCGTAAAGGTATAACCTTCATATTCTTGATTTAGGATTGCATTAGCCGGGTTATTCTCATCTATGGAGATTGGAGAGACTGGTGAGAATGGAATAGTATACTCAAAAGTAGCGATATCGCTATCTGCTTTACCGGGACCAGTAACAAAAGCCTTAATGATAGTGTTATTGGTTATTTCAATGGGACGATTAATTTCTTCCAGTTCATCCGCTCGTGAAGACCACCAGCGGCTGGCAATCCAGTTATACATGGGGCTTTCTATGGTTGGGTCACTACCATCCAGAGTATAATGGACTTTATCCTCATCATTGTACTTGCTTTTCAGTTCTACCCTGGTTCCTGCCGGTACCTCTCCAGGCTCTACTGATGCTGTCGGCTCATCCCATTGAGGTACGGGATTAGTAGTAAGTACTTCAATTTTTTTTAAATATTTAACAAATCTGGCATTGGTCTGCTGGGTCACTGCTCGTTGACCGAATATAAGGAGGTTAGCATCTCCAGCACTCAAGCAACTATCGTTCATGACTTCATCCACAGTTTGAGCAGAACAACTTAAGTAAGCGATGATCGTGTCAACTGGCACCGCCTCTGATGCATCCCCAATGAGATGGCCAGGCAGGCCAGTGTTCATGAAATTAGGAAACCGATAAATTGTTTCTCCCAGAATTTCCTGTAAGGCAAAGGTGGTTTGAAATCCATCTGCCGAGGTAAACCTAATCTGTGTAGCTTGGGCATTAAGTCCCCCAGCCGCTTCAAGCAGGTGGTTTACCCTGACACCCTTTCCCCTATACCAGCTCTTGGTAGGCCAGGTGTTGATTGTGCTATACCATTCATCATGTTGTTCTAAATATTCCTTACCGTATATCGCCTGCAGCTCTGGTGGCAATGCCACTATGCTCCTTAGCTGATCCTGTGTAATGCTTATAGGTTCTGGATTGTTCAGTCCCGGCCCCGAAATGGTAAGTTCGTGTCCGACGGCATAAGCAGCCGTTGTTGGCAGTAGTATGAAAAGACCGGTTAAGATAAATACTACAAGTAGGATAGGCATAAGCCCAGCCCACCATTTCTTTTTTACAGCTTGCACATTATTCACTCCTTTGCTTATGCTTATATGTATTAAGAAATATGCTGAAACCATCTATTAGGAAACACCAATTGTTAATACTGCATCAAAATAACCTGGGATACTTGACTAATGTAACTGTAAAATAACACTAATAATAATTCAGTAATAAAAAACCCCTGTACGGACAGGAGTTTATTTCTTTGCTGTTTTAAGTAAATAGGCAAAATGTTTTTCGCCAACTTATACAGCTAAACCAACTCCTTTCCAAAAGGGAGGGTAAACCGTTTCCCGTTTACCCCTATCGGCCTAAATACCATGGATAATCTTTAGGTAAAAAGGCTCGGAGCATAATATTCAATTTTTATATCTATAACAATAATTCGCTAAAAAAACCACAAACCCTGCAAAATGTTTCTTTTTTTATATTTCTATACCTATAGTCAAATAATTTACTCAACTTTTGGTGCAAAAATTACTGAATAATTTCTGAATATATAGGGGCTGGGAAGCAATCCAGTATATCAGTTGACTCGAAACAGCTGTTGCCGTTTTTTGGGGACCATAATTAAGCAACATCATGCAGTAATACATCAACTGTTTTAAAGCTACTTTACTTGCAATTGCCCTGCTTTATTCCCAAGTCTCTGGCCTTGCTTTAATCCCTCGCCCTGGCCGTTCCCATTTTTCTGCATCAGGCCCTGGCCTAAAAGCCCCTGCTGACCAGGGCCAGGAAAAATGAACGCCCCCTGAGCGGTACTATCCACCAGTAA
>CAZHHJ010000139.1:0-6017 GCA_964531295.1 uncultured Syntrophomonas sp. | reverse complement strand
AAAAAGGAAACTGAAAATTACAAGGCTGGTGTGAGGGCAAATTCCGGTTAAATATATTTTTTGAACCGGCACAGTATATGATAGAATGTCCCCGCGAACAGTACCGAAAAAACTACATTCCCCACTGCATGAATTACATCAAATGCTACACTGGACAGGTATACAGCCAGAAATGTTTTGGCGTTCAGGGGGTACATAAAAGCGGCCCAGTGCCAAATATTTATGACCCAACCGTAAAAAAGACCACATAATCCCGCTAAGACAGTAAAACTCAACAAAGTAAATTTCTCTTGTTTAAGCGCTAGCATAGAAGCGAAGACCCCGCACATTCCCCAGCAGAACATCTGCCAGGGTGTCCAGGGACCCTGGCCCAGAAACAAATTGGACACCAGGGCAGCGGTAGCTCCCACCATAAAACCAATATTAGCGCCAAAAACATACCCGGTTATCATAACAATGAAGGTAGCTGGCTGCAGGCCGGCTATAGCGCTAAAGGCAATCCTGGATACTGCGGCTAGAGAAGACATGGTGGCAATCAGAGCGATCATTTTGGAATTCACCTGTGTTTTCTCAAACTGCCAAAAAAATGCCAGAATGCACAAAAATACAATTATAGTAGAGAGTAGGGCCCAATTAAGATTATATAAAGGATTTTCCGGGATTATGGTGGCTGCCAGCAATAGAACAATCATTAAAACGACTAGTATGTATCGACCCCGGAAAAGGAAACTATTCTTATCCATTATATCACAATACCTTTCAATTCACCTGCGCCATATCCCTTAGTTTGACTATGCTGTAAGCGCATTGGGCCCTGCTCGCAGCCCTTTCCGGATCGAATCCTGGATATAGCAGCCCATTATCGGCGGCGATTTTAACATATTCTGTGTACCAGCTGGGGCCGGTTGCTGCTGGCACTTCTACCGGCAAAGTCCTGGCCAGTATAGCTGCCAATTGAGCTCCGCTTATATTCTGTCCGGGCTGAAAAACTCCTCCAGGCATACCCTTAATATATTCTTTTTGTACACAGAGCATTATATAGCGAGCAGCCCAATAATCTTGAGCTACATCCGTGAATCCAGTATCTCCGTAAAATGCATCACTGGCCAGGCTCATCCCTTTAACCAGCATGGCCGCGAATTCAGCCCGGCTCACTGGATTTTCCGGCTTAAATGTTTTATCCGGGTAACCTTTGATAACCTCAGCTTCCAAAAGTTCAATCATTGCGGGGTAAGCCCAGTGAGCCTTGGATATATCAGAAAATGTGTGCAACGGACTTGCTCCCGGGCCTGGTGCTGGAGCCTGGTGATTATCTGTACCGCTGATCCTGCCTAATGACTGCAAGGCTGCGGCAGTAGTCTGTGTGGGGCCGGCGACAGTGTCTGCCATATAGTAAAAGAATCCGCTGGCATGCTGAAGATCCAATAGGTGGGTAAGGGCATTATCCTTATTGATTGACCAAGCTGAGGAAATTGGGTCCTGACCTGAGACCAACAAGGCTTGAATTACCCAGGCATCTGAACTGGCATTGGACCTGTTTCCAGCCAGATATCCAGAACTAAATCCTCCATCTTCTCCCTGACAGCTTTTCAGGTAAGAAAGGCTGCTTTTAATTATATCTGAATTAAGCGGATCTTCACCCAGGACTATCAAAACCTGTATGGCAATTGCTGTATCATCAGCATCGCTAGGTATTCCTTCACACCATCCAAAACCTCCATCGCTGTTCTGCTGCTCAATCAGCCATTGTCGGGCCTGATCCTTTCGGGGTATTTCCACTCCGGCCGAGTCTAAAGCCAGAATAGACCACATATGAGAATTAATGAACCCTTTTTCGCCTGCGCTTATACGTGCGAATTGTCCATCTTCCTGCTGAAATGATAATATATCCTGAACCAGATCACGGCCATGATATATTTTGCCTTGATGCGCTGCGCTCAAGGACATCAGGGTGCGGGCATAATCACAAGTGTTGTTAAGTCTCTTTTTAGAATTATTCAAAAAATCTATAGGGTTTTTCCCGCCCGGAGCCCATTTATCATTGTTAACATCTTCTCCTGCAGCGTCCAGGGCCTGGATAACCCAGCAGCTAACTGACTGACTGCTCTCCTGCCCTTCGCGATAAGGAAAGCCACCATCCCGGTTCTGCATGCTGTGCAGGTATTTTACTGACTTCTGTATTTCTTCAGTAAATGATGCTCCTGAAGAAGCCGATACCGGCATCCCGCTGCTGAAGATTAGCAGCAAGGCCATAACAATACAAATAACATGTAGCTTTTTAATAATCATACTTTTCCTCCTATCATAAAGCAGAGGCTGCTTCCTTTTTTAACGAATTGCTCAGTTCCAGTAGCATCCCCACTCCTTCTTTAACGCTTATTACATCATTCACAATATTGTTAAACAGCTTGCTCACTTGGGATGAATAAAAGGTGGCGTGTTGTAAAGCTTTATATTTACTACTATGTTCTATCAGCTCCCCAGCAAACATCAGGCAAATATCCCGAGCATATTCTGCCGCAAAATCAACGTCATGAGTTATCATCATTATTGCTGTACCCTCCTGGTTAATCTTCAGCAAAAGCTGGCCCAGCTGTCCTCTTAGCTGATAATCGAGTCCCCGGGTAGGTTCATCCAGCAGCAGCAATCGGGGTTTGCTTACCAAAACCGAGGCCAGGGCCACCCGCTGCCGTTCACCGGTACTTAAATCACGGGGATTAGAATGGATATAGGGATCCAGCTTAAACTTATGAATTAATTCATTAGCGTATCCATCATCATTTAGGTTTAAGTTTTTTATGGTAAAATCTATTTCTTCTCTAACTGTGGGCATAAAAAGATAGTCATTGGGATCCTGGGATAGATAGGCGACCGAACTAGCCGTCTCTTCTATGCTCAGTTCTCTGGTATCCCTGCCATCCACCTTGACGCTTCCCCGGCTGGGCTTTAATAATCCATTGATATTTTTTAACAGGGTAGTTTTTCCAGATCCGTTATCCCCCAGTACCGCAATAAAGTCCCCCTCTCCTATTTTAAGATTAACGTTTTTTAGGGCTTCAGTGGCATTGGGGTAGGTAAACCAGAGATCTTTCATCATTACCAGCTCCTGGCTAGGAAGTACTTCGGATATTACCGCTTTATTTGCATAGGCATTAAGCATGGTTACGGCTCCTTGATCCCGGAGGTAGGAATGGAGGAATTGCCGGCCCTGTTTGACGGTCAGGGGCAGTTCTTTGTAGCCGGCTTGGGCAAACAACCTGGGCAAAGGAGGCAAATAAGCACTGGGGATTTTATGCATCCATATGTCATTAGCTTTGCTTCCGGCTTGTATATCAGCACAAATGCCGCCATTTTCCATAACCACTATCCTATCAGCCAGATGGCAGCATCGTTCCAGCCGTTGTTCAATCATAATAATAGTGGTGCCATTATCTTCATTCAGTCTTCTGACGATATTTAAAAGTTCCTCGGCAGCAACCGGGTCCAGTTGGGAAGTGGGCTCATCCAGGAGCAATATTCCCGGTTGCATGGCTAATACCCCGGCCAGAGCCACTTTTTGCTTCTGTCCTCCGGACAATTCGGCAGCAGACTTATCCAGCAGGACAGATAGTCCCAGGGAACTGCTCATCTCCATTACACGGCGTTTCATCAGTTTATCAGGCAAGCCCAGATTTTCCAGGCCGAAGGCGATTTCCTGCTCCACATTCATCATCACCAACTGACTTTCCGGGTTTTGAAATACAATCCCTACTTCCTGTACCATTTCGTGCCGGCTCATTTGAGCCGCATCAATGCCATTGATCAAAACCCTTCCCAGCAATTTGCCATTATAGAAACCGGGAGCCAGGCCTGAAATAGTACGCAAAAGGGTTGATTTGCCACATCCGGAATTACCGACGATTATCACAAACTGACCTTCGGCAATATCCAGATTTATTTTGCTCAAGGCAGGTTTGATAGTCTCCGGATAATAGTAAGTTAAATCCTGGATTTTAATTTCGGCCATTTCATCCACCCCCAGTTTAAAATAGCAGGAACCAGCAAAATCAAAGCAATAATGCCTGCACTTAGTAATTCCAAAGGATTTATCTGCTCCAACACTGGATAATAAGCGAAAGCAGACCAACCTCTAAAAGCTGAATATAGCCCCAGCAGCAAAGCAATGGCAGTAAGTGACAAAATATAATAATCGCGGGGACGCCACAAGTCTTTATTATAAGAGCTGCGAGAAGCACTTCCGTATCCCCGGGCAAACATGGATTCCGCCAACTGCAACGATCTTTCCATCGAGGATAAGAGCATT
Organism: uncultured Syntrophomonas sp.; assembly: GCA_964531295.1. GTDB lineage: Bacteria > Bacillota > Syntrophomonadia > Syntrophomonadales > Syntrophomonadaceae > JAAYJK01. The sequence continues at coordinate 1,714 of CAZHHJ010000139.1, read as the reverse complement.
ATGCTGATAATGGGAATGGTATTTCTAGCCCTTTCCCACCAGCTGCCGGTGGCCAGCTTAACCCCCCGACAACGCTGTATTTCACTGATTCTCTGGAAATCTTTCATCATTAACGGAAACAATCTTAGTGATAATGTTATAGCCAGAACTGATTTCCCGCCCAAGCGGCTAAAAAGCCTTAAAGCTTTATCAGGATTCACGGCATATGTATACAGGCAGAATATGCTGATAATAACCAGTAATCTCACACTCATCCCCAGCCCATAGACCAAGGCTTCCATGCTTATATCCAATGGCCCTAATAATGGTATTTCCGGGCCTCTGAATATTATAGTACTTCCCGCCCTGTTCACCAGGGTATTAATCACTACGATGAATGCCACCATAATAATGCTGAATTTCATATATTTTTTCCACTCGCTTATATTACCAGCTGCAGCAATGACTACCCACACTGATAATAATAAAGCCAGTAGATATAATGGGTGGGAAAATATTAATGACAGTATAAACACAATAGCAATGAAGGCCATCTGAGTAAGTGGATGCAGTCTAAATATTAGGTTATCTTTAAATTGGTAAGTTAGCACAAATTCATCCCTTCTCTTCTTAATATAAAGGCAGCGACACTATTTCTCCTGCACTTAGAGCAACATTGTACCTGCCGGCAATTTTTTCCGGGTTATTAAGCAAGAGACTTAAAGCCCTCTGGAAGCCCGGCAAATCAGTACCAGATACCAACCACAAGGGACAGGAATCACCCAGTCCGCTCCCGGTAGCTACGATTACTCCGGCACTTCCAACCATGCTCCTCTTGACCTGACCATTAATATCAATTAGTTCCAGCTTCCCCTCATTAAAATGCATTCCAGTGCTATTGCGCTTATAAGCCTGATTGAACTCTGCCAGATATGAACTCCCCTTTAACTGCTCCCACTCACCCAACACTATAGTAGGCCCGGTCCGCTTAGCGAGCAGACCCTGGTCCATTTGCATGACTTTAACATTGCTTACCCCTCTGGCTCTTAAAGCCTTCTCCAAGCTGTGTCCGGCAGTCAGGTCAAGGGTAGGGCACATGATAGTGGTGGGCTGTATTTTCCCCTTATAACCATGCAGAAATGGTTCAGGATAACAGCCAATTACCGCTGCATTGGCCGGCCCCGCTTTCCAGGCATGATAATCCCACCATATTATTTCACCCGGATTAAGCGGATAGTCTATAACCCCTACATCCGGGCATATCCCATTCACATAGTAAAACCAATCCTGCATTTCTCCACTCAAACCACCACTGCGGCCTTGGAGTCCATTGATACTATCAATAAATCCTCCTCCATACTTGGTTTGGACCTCTAATTCGCTATGCAATAGATCCAACACCGTCCACTTTTTTTCGATAGCTACTGTTTGCTGTAATATGGCCTGACTGCCGAAATTACGAGTTACCAACAGCTTAACCTTATCCAGTGATTTATCCGGAGCCGCGGGCAACTTAGCATCACTGACCTGCTCAGCTGCTTCACTATCAACTGCCGGCTCATTATTAGCAGTTTGGATCTCACTCGAATCGCCATCCTCTTCCGGGATGGGAGCCTTTTCCTTTTCCTCTGCTTCCCCGGCAAGTGAACTACTAGTCTGCTCCTGCTTATCAATGGGGAGTGCCGGAGTGCTGTTACCTTTGCTAACAGCGCAACCAGCCATGCTTATTATAAAT
>CAZHHJ010000138.1:0-6133 GCA_964531295.1 uncultured Syntrophomonas sp. | reverse complement strand
TTGGGGAGAGGAGAATTTTGTAAAGTTGTTGGGGAGGGTTTGTTTACCAGAATATCTATCTGGTACTAATATCATTGCCCCTGATTGCAGATTATATACAGTATTTTAAAAAAAATTTGTGATAAAATGTTAGAAATAAGTGCTGGATAATTTAAAAGGCAAAGGTGACGTATTTTGAGGGTTATTTCAGGGACTGCTAAGGGTAAGCGATTAAAGGCCCCTCGGGGCATAAAGACCAGGCCGATAACCGACATGGTGAAAGAGGCACTTTTCAATGTACTGGCTTCTGATGTGGTGGGGATGCAATTTTTAGACTTGTTTGCGGGCAGTGGAAGTATAGGTATTGAAGCATTGAGCAGGGGGGCAGCGGCAGTTATTTTCATAGACCAGGATGCCAGATCCTGCGGGGTTATTAAGAGCAACCTGCTTAATTGCGGTTTTGACCGGCAACTATATGAAGTCCACCGCAATGATGTATTTAAAGCGATAGATATTCTGCAGAGAAGGGCCATGAAATTCGATTTAATATATATAGACCCTCCGTTTACTGATGAGGGGATATTTAGCAAAATTCTGCATCGAATGGATCTGGCTGACATTATAGAATATCAGGGCAAAATTATTATTAGAACTCGCCGCAAAAAGGAGCTGCCCGAAGACTTGAAAAACCTGAAAAGATATCGCAAGAATGATTACGGTGAGTCCACCTTGCATTATTATAATAGGAATGAGGAGGATATTAAAATATGATGGAAATATACAGAATACTGGATGATCTGGAATCACTGGCCAAGGAGAGCAAAAAGGTACCTTTATCAAGCAGTAAAATTATTATTGACAGCAACGATTTTCTCGATCGAGTGGATCGCATCAGAGCCATCATGCCCGAGGAACTGGAAACGGCCCGACTGGTTATATCGGAGAAGGAACGGATAATCAAAGAAGCGTGCAGTCAGGCGGATCAGTATGTCGATGAATCCAGGGATAAGGTAGCTCGCATGGTGGATGACAATGAGATTACCCGCAATGCAGTCAAAATAGCCGAAGAGATTGTAGAACGTTCTGAAGAAGTGGCTACTGATATCCGTAAAGAAGCTAATGAATATGCTAAGCAGATTCTTACTCATATAGAAATGGTATTGAACCGCAGTCTGGATACTGTAGGTCAGGGTAAGGACGAACTGCGCCGGGAAATCGAAAAAGGCTCTATTTAGGGTTGCGGCTCAGACTAAATATCATCATTATTGCTACGATCAGCAAGCACGCTGCCATGCACCACAAGGATATATGCCAGGCATCGAATGAGTAGAGGGCTTTTTCAATTGGAAAAGACAGCGCGAAAATTGCGTCCTGGCTAAGAAATAAACGGTACCCGGTCCAGGTTATGATCAGGGAAAAAAACATTTGCATCAGACGGGATTTTAAATAAAAGGAAAGCCGGACCGGCATATCGGAAACAATGCCCATGATCTGGGCTATTATAGAAAAGCCACTGAATGCCAGCACTAAACTCACCGCCAGTAGTTGGCCGAGAATATCAGGGTTGCTGGATGCTGCAATAGTCTGTGATCCGATAGTTATTTCAAACATTCCCATTCCTATACCATAAGCCGTCTGATAAGGAAGATGGAGAAAAAAAAGTATTTTGCTCCAAAATACGGCGATGAAATGCATAATACCCCATACCGATAACATTCGGGTTAGCAGCGAAAAAATTATGATGAAGCCGGCTATGGCCAGTATATTATTGATGGAAGTTTTGATGGCCTGGCTGAGGAGTATGCCGGGAGACTTATCGCTTTTATACTCAACCAGCATCTGGAACGCTTCTCTGAAAAGCTGCCGGGGGGCGGTTTTTTTTAACGGCAGTCTCTGTGGGGCAGTTAATCCCCATATTAATCCCACCAACAGGTTAGCAAGATAGTGGGATATGGCCAGAACACAGCCCAGCATAGGTGAGTTAAACATACCTACCCCTACTGCGCCGAGTATAAACAGGGGACTGGAATTGTTGGTGAAAGATACCAGGCGTTCTGCTTCCGGTCCGCTTATCATTGTATCATCATACAGACGCTTGGTTAAGATAGCCCCGATGGGAAAGCCGGAAGTGAAACCCATGGCCACCACCAGCGAAGTACAGCCAGGTAATTTAAATAGGGGACGCATGATCGGTTCCAGAATCACACCCAGAAATTGGGCAAAACCCAGGCTTACCAGTAGATCTGCGGCAATAAAAAAAGGCAATAGAGCAGGTACTATAACTGCATACCACAATTCAAAGCCTTTTCCAGCCGCATTCACAGTTTCACGTGGATTGATGATCATAAAGAAGGTTAGAATAAGTACTATACCCAGAAAAAACATCCGGCTGTAAGTTTTCAAGATATAACTCCTCTGCGGTGTGAATTTAATCATTGAAAAGGACTAGTTTTATCCATACATATGTATGCTATATATATAAATAGAAGAACATAAGCACTGTGCCAAGTTCTACTGTATCGCAAACAAGCGGGAGGTGAAGCAAATAATGGATAAACCCAGAGTTGCATTGGTATTAGGTGCGGGCAGTGCCAGAGGATTGGCGCACATCGGGGTCTTACAGGTGCTGGAGGATAACCAAATCCCCTTTGATTTCATCGTGGGGAGCAGCATTGGGGCTATGATTGGAGGGATATATGGCTGTGGAGCTGATATCAAGATGCTGGGAAAACTATTAGAAAACATGGATATGGGGAGATTTTTTGAGGTCACGGTTTCCCACCTGGGCTTTATTAATGGCAGCAAAATCAATGAATTTGTGAAATTATTGACTAAAAATAAAGACTTCAGGGAGTTACTTTTTCCCGTATATATGGTGGCTACCAACCTCTATACTGGCAGCCGGGTAATCTTGCAAGAGGGAATAGTAGCTGAAGCTATAAGAGCCAGCATATCCATTCCGGGGATATTTAGGCCCGTCCAAAAGGATGATATGCTGCTGGTGGATGGAGCTGTAAGCGATCGCGTGCCGGTAGAAGCTGCTGCTCAATTAGGGGCTGATTTGATCATTGCAGTAGATGTGAAGTTTGGGACCGGCCAGACAGTTATCATCAAAAATACTCTGGATGTGATCCTGACCGCCCTGGACATCATGCAGAATAAGCAAGTGGAGACTATTGCCAATGTAGCGGACATAGTGATACAACCTGCTGTAGCTGCTTATAACTCCTGGGACTTTGATAAGACCCAGGAATTTATAGAACTGGGAAGGGAAGCTGCTTTAGCAAAACTTCCCGAATTGAAAGAATTAACCAATTTGAGCCGTTTATAGATGGTCTATACTCGGATCGGTGAGGTGGTAAAGTCCCGAGCGCCAGTCCTAGCGGCAGGATCGGGCATCAGCAGGCGGTAGATATCACTAGCCTTTATATCAAGTTCCAGCATGCTACCTGGGGGATACCCCTTATTTTCTTCGTAGAAGCGTTTAACATCTTTGCCCCGATTCAAAACCTGCAAGCCGCTGCGGGCATTTATCTCCTGGAGAATTTCTTGGCCCCGCTTGGAAAGACCCAGGACATGGAGATATGCAGGACCTTCTTTATCAAGCTCCTCCACCAGGGATTTGCTTACTCCCAGAAGACTGTATAATAGTATGCGGTTGATCCTGGTGAGGCTGTAACGCCGGGTCTTTATATACTGCCGAAGGCTGGCCAGGGTCCCGCAGCTTCGCGATGCTTCATAGATTCGGTATTCCAAACCTTCTGATACCTCGCATAACTGCTTTATTTCCGCTATAGAAAGGGTACGTAATCTGCTTAAGATAGCTTGTTCCAGGGAATCGCTTAGAACCGGGGCCTGGCCAGAGCTGATTTCTCTGTTTAATATTTCCCAACTGGCCGGGGGCATAGTCTTCTGGATATCTTCTCCGAATTGGCCCGTAAATAAGGCCTGGCGAATAGCGGTAGCACTGGCCAGAGTCGATAAGTTCGGATCGTGATAGTCCGGGCCTTTCCTGCTTATGGTAAAGGGTGTAAGCGGGAGGTTTAATTCTTCTATGACTCTCAAATACTCTAACGCTAGTATGTTATTAGGCCCTAAAAGCAAGCGGTCTAAATCCAGCTGGCCAGGGCCCAGATAATTCTGTAGAGCTTTGGCCCGTGCAGCTGGATAACTTAGACCTGAGGCCAGTTTTTCCTTTAAAATTAATTTATATTCATCCGGTTCGGAAGCTATTATTTGGGCAACAAATCGTAATTGCTCCAGATTTCCGGATTCACTTCCAAAAGCCAGATGGGATACTATCCTGGTTCCATGCAAAGATTCCAGTGCTCCCCGAGCAAAATAATAGGCGCTTCTCACTGCATATATAAAGGGCAGCTCGATAAGCAAATCACTTCCGCATCGCAGAGCCATTTCCGCTCGGGCCCATTTGCTGCATACTGCTGCTTCCCCACGCTGAACAAAATTTCCGCTCATGATGCATAAAACCGCATCAAAATGCTGATCTTTCTTAGCTTCCTCAATTAAATGCCGATGTCCATTGTGAAAAGGGTTGTATTCCGTGATGATTCCAAGTACCTTCATATGTATTCTCCAGTAAATATTTATGTTACTATTATCACATAAATATTTTGATTTATGCTAAAATTAACTAGGAATGTGAATTGGGAATTGTGCCAAAATGATCACATGACAAAGAATGGGGAGGTTAGGACCATGAGCTTGTTAGCTGAAATTAGGGAAAAAGCAGCAATCAAAGGGAAAACGATAGTTCTTCCCGAAGGGACAGAAGAAAGAACACTTCAAGCAATCAAAGGCATCGTTGACAGTAAGGTAGCCAATCCGATATTACTGGGGGATGAGAGTGCCATCAGGGGATTGGCTGGCAAATTGGGTGCCGACATTTCTGGAGCAGAGATCATCAATCCAGCTACTGCTTCATTTAAAGATGACTTTGTACAAGCATTTTACGAAATGCGCAAAAACAAGGGCGTAAGCATGGATCAGGCTGCCGCAACATTGCTGGATCCACTGTACTTTGGTTCTATGATGGTAATGATGGGTAAAGCTGATGGAGAGGTAGCAGGGGCGGAAAATACTACTGGTAATGTATTAAGACCAGCACTGCAGATTATAAAGACCGCTCCTGGCATTTCTGCTGTTTCTGGAGCATTTATTATTATAGTGCCTAACTGCGAATTCGGAGAAAATGGATTATTTGTATTCGCTGACTGCGCAGTTACCATAGTTCCTACCGCACAGCAAATGGCAGAATTTGCTAAGGCTTCAGTTGAAACTGCAGTCAATGTTTGCGGATTCAAAGATCCGAAAGTCGGAATGCTATCATTCTCAACCAAAGGCAGTGCCAGTCATGAACTGGTCGACAAGGTGGTTGAGGCTACAAATATCACCAAAACCAAATTCCCTGAACTCAAGGTTGATGGCGAATTCCAGTTTGACGCGGCTATTGTACCCAGTGTAGGAGCTTCCAAAGCACCAGGCAGCGATATTGCAGGTAGCTGTAATGTACTGGTATTCCCGGACATTCAGTCAGGTAATATTGGATACAAGCTGGCACAAAGGCTGGCCAAAGCTGAAGCGATCGGGCCTATCCTGCAGGGAATTGCTAAACCGGTCAATGACCTGTCTAGAGGCTGCAGTGTAGAAGATATTGTTAATGTGGTAGCTATGACTGCTATGCAGGCATAATAATAAAAACATCGGCTGGAGCAGGGAGAAAATTATTAACTCCTTAGCTAAATATTCTGTATTATTTGGGGAGGTAGAATGAAATGAAGATCTTAGTAGTGAATGCTGGCAGTTCATCAATCAAATACCAGGTAATGGACATGACTGATGAATCAGTATTGGCCGTTGGCCTGGTAGACCGGGTAGGTATTCCCGGCAGCACCCTGGAGCATAAGCCCCTGGGCAAAGACGAAGTGGTTATCAAGAAGGACCTGCCGGATCACACCGCTGGCATGGAATTAGTTCTTGATGTGCTGGTTAACCCTGAATACGGCTGCATCCAGAGCATGGATGAAATTGGAGCCGTTGGACACCGGGTGGTGCACGGGGGAGAAGCTTTTGCCGCATCGGTAGTTATTGATGATCAGGTTAAGAAAGTAATCAGAGACTGTTTTGACATTGCTCC
>CAZHHJ010000137.1:0-6255 GCA_964531295.1 uncultured Syntrophomonas sp. | reverse complement strand
ACAGTTATTTATGGAGGCTATACAATGAGCTTGAAATATGCAGATGAATACGCCCGAAAATTTACCTTTGCAGAAAACGCGGTGAAAGTCATTGAGTCTGGTAATAGAGTGATATATGCTTTCGGAATATGCAGTATAAATGAACTTGACCGAGCCCTAGCCATGCGCCGCGATGAACTCCACGATGTCAAAATAATCTGCAATGATATCTCCTGTGGATATTATGCAATGGATGCTGATTTTACTAGAAGGCACTTTATATTTCATGAGGGGATATATTCGGGGGGCAGGGATAATGCTTTTTGCGAAGGAGGAAGTAAGAAAGAAGTTAGACGCAAAGCAAAAAGCAGTCCGAACCGAGATATCCTTCCCGGTCATGTTTTTATGGCTAGCGTAAGTCCGATGGATAAAAACGGATATTTCTGGTTTGGCAGCAAGGCACCGGAACAACAAATGTTTAAGGAATATTATGAAAAAGCCGAATATGTTATTCTGGAAATAAATGAACGTATCCTTGAAGGCATTGAAGCTGGGCAGGAGTGTATTCATATATCTCAAGCGAACATGATAGTAGGCAGCAATAATGAAGAACTACTATACACATACAGAAATGCAGGCAAATACTATCTTTATAACCATAAAACAGCAGCAATTGGGAATTGAGCTGTATAAGAGGTCTCCGTAATATACGGAAAAATCTTTTGAAGTTTTAATTTATTATTGATTTTGAAGGAGGAAACTGTGTGTATCAGAAATGGTTGGATGTATATAAAAGCAAATTGGTCACTGCTGATGAAGCAGCAAAACAGGTCAAATCAGGAGACTGGGTAGAATATGGTTTTGGTATAAACTGTGCAAGAGATTTCGATGAAGCCCTAGCTAAAAGGAAAGACGAATTATGGGATGTGAACATACGCTGCGATATAGGCGCTTATCAGCACTTCACTGCTGAAGCCGATCCCAGCGGGGAACATTTCACCTGGAATAGCTGGCACGTAGCAGGTCATGATAAGAAGTTTATCGGTAAAAATCTATATTATATACCCATGAAATTTCATGAAAATCCCATGATGACGAGGAAAGACTGTACACCTGACAACGTGGCAGTTATTCAAGTAACATCTATGGATAAACATGGATATTTCAATTTTGGAGGAAGTGCTGTAAACAATTGGGCAATGATGGAGACGGCTGAAATAACTATACTGGAAGTTAATGATAAAATGCCCAGATGCCTGGGAGGAAATCAGGAATGTGTCCATGTTACTCAGGTGGACTACATAATGGAAAGCCGAAATGAGCCCATAATGGTACTGGGATCATCCGCGCCTTCTGAGGTGGAAACCAAAATAGCCGAGCATATTATCGGACGATTGTATGATGGAAACTGTTTACAACTGGGTATTGGTGGTACTCCCAATGCAGTGGGAAACATGGTGGCAGCATCTGATTTGAAAGACCTGGGTGTTCACACTGAAATGTATGTGGATGCATATTTGGAGATGTACAAAGCCGGTAAAATTACCGGTTCCCGGAAAAATCTTGATAGATATAAACAAGTCTACTCTTTTGCCATGGGCAGTCAGGAGTTATATGATTATATTGATGATAATCCAGGATTAGCTTCATTTTCAGTTGATTACACCAATAATCCTTTTGTGGTAGCTCAAATTGATGATTTTGTATCCATAAATGCCTGTATCGAAGTAGACTTATTCGGACAGGTATGTGCAGAGAGTGTAGGCACCAGGCATATCAGCGGCACTGGCGGACAATTGGACTTTGTGGAAGGTGCTTATAAATCCAAAGGCGGTCAAAGTTTTGTGTGTCTGCCCTCCACTATTTCCTACAAAGGAGAAACAAAATCCAGGATTCAACCTATACTAACTCCGGGCGCTATTGTTACCGATCCCAGGACTGCCACTCATATGCTGGTTACTGAATACGGGATAGCCAATATGAAAGGCAAGAGCACCTGGCAAAGAGCAGAGGAATTGATCAATATCGCCCATCCCGATTTTAGGGATGAGCTAATTAAAGAAGCAGAAAAAATGAATATTTGGCGGAAAGTCAATAAAATGAAATAAAATAATCCAGGTCGGATATTATCTGTATACTCAAAAACGGCAGGGGATTCCCTGCCGTTAACTTGTGGATAAAGGCGATAGGTGCCAAGTTTAAAGCTTATTTATTTCTGTCTGACAATCCCATGTTTGGCGGCCTTGCGTACTACAGTAGGCTGGCTTATTCCCAGTACTCGAGCCACTGCATAGGTTGAATTATACATAGAAAAGGCTTCTTGTAGTAGATTGCGTTCGGTATTTGCCAGGGCGATGTTTAAAGGGATGATTTCCAATTTTGATTGGGATGCAGTATCTATTTCCGCCCAGGAAGATAGATCGTCCATTCCTATGATATCATGTTGGGTGGTGACTACCAGTCGTTCTATAAGATTTTCCAGTTCTCTGACATTTCCCGGCCAGTCATAAGAGATAAAGTGTTTTATAAGGTCAGCGGAAAGACGTTTATTCATCTTGTGACGATGGTTAAACATTTCCAGGAAGTGCTTGCCCAAAACCGGGATATCTTCCCGCCGTTCCCGCAGAGGAGGAACCAGAATAGGCACTACATTAAGCCGGTAATAAAGGTCTTTGCGAAAAAGGTTATCAAGTACCATGTTCTGCAGCTCGCGGTTGGTGCCAGCAATGATTCTAACATCAACCTCGATTTCTTTGGTCCCCCCAATACGCATTATTTTGCTATCCTGTAAAACCCTCAACAGCTTAACCTGCAGATCCAGAGGCATTTCAGCAATTTCATCCAGGAATAGGATCCCTCTGTCAGCCAGTTCAAACATTCCCGCCTTACCTGATTTACTGGCTCCCGAAAAAGCACCGGGTTCATAACCGAACAATTCTGATTCCAGCAAATTATAGGGTATGGCAGCACAGTTTACCTTGATAAAAGGCTGCTTAGCCCGGGGGCTGCTGCTGTGGAGGATGTCAGCTATTACTTCTTTACCTACTCCAGACTCCCCGAGGATAAGAACGGTGGAATCAACTGTAGACACATGATTAACGATTTTCATTAATTTACGCATCTTATCGGAATGCAGTATGCAGTTTCTGGAGCTTTTCAACTGATTTAGCTGCACCTGATACATACGGCTCAAGCCTTCCAACTGCTCGACTTTGCCCTGCAAATCATTTAATTCAGTTATATCGCGCACATTAGTAACCACCAGAATTATATTGCCATCTTCATCGAAAATGGGAGTGCTGGTAACCAGAGCGTTTTTGCAGGTTTTTGATTGCAGGGGAATGGTTGCTGTTTTCCGGTTTTTCAGGGCCAGCACAGTACCCGAACGAGTAAATACCCCATCACGGACCAGATCGGCCATACTATGTCCCACGCATTCCTCTGCTGTAACCCCCATGATACGTTCAAAGGCTTTATTCAGGCTTAAAGTGGTACCTTCTCCATCGGTTAGATACAGACCATCATAGGAAGAGTCAAAAATAGCCCCCAGCTCCATCTGCCTCAATCCTTCTATAGATTCCAGTTTGCGTTCCAGGATGATGAGTTCAGTCATATCCCTTACATTGGTAACCACCATGACTATTTCGCCTTCATCATCAAAAATGGGGGTGCTGGTAACTAGTATATTCTTGCGGGATTTGGCCTTGAGCTGTATAGTAACCGTTTCCCGTTTTTCAATGGCCAGCAGGCTGCCTGACTCTGAATAAAAACCTTCCTTGATCAGATCTTTCATATAGCGCCCCGTAATTTCTTCTGCTTTAATTCCGGTAATGCGTTCAAAGCCCTTATTAACCCGTAGGGTCTTACCCTTTCCATCGGTAATATACAAACCATCAAAGGCTGATTCGACTATGGCTTGCAGTTCTCGCTCTCTTAAGATTTTGACATCTTCCAATTGCCGTTCCAGATCTATCAAATCAGTTAAATCTCTTACATTGGTAACCACCAGAAATATATTACCATCTTCATCGAATATGGGATTACTGGTCACCAGGGCATTTTTCCCGGTCTTGGACTGCAAAGGTATGGTCACCGAGTGTTTCCGTTCCAGCGCCAGCATGGTTCCTGAGCGGGTAAAATAGCCTTCCTGCACTAGGTCCGCCATATTACGGCCCACACATTCCTCAGCGTAAACCCCCATAATACGTTCAAAAGCCTTATTCAAACGGATAGTATTGCCTTCACCATCAGTTATATATAGACCGTCATAGGAAGATTCAAAAATGGCATCTAACTGTTGGTTTAGCTTCTTCGTTACTTCCAATTCCGCAACTACGGATTCCAGTTCTGATATATCCTGCAAAACTGCAACTGCACCGCTTATCTTCCCATCTACGGTAATAGGTGCTCGGTTGGACAATAGAGTTTTGCCTTTATATCTGATTTTCTGCAGGCTTTGCTTTTCACCACTTTTCAGTATCAGGCCTAATTCACTCATGTCAAAGACTTCGTTTATTTGCCGGCCATAGGCCTCGTTAGCAGATATACCGGATACCGCCTCCAGAGATTTATTGAAAACGGTAATGCGTTCGTCAGCGTCCACCGCTACCATAGGATTATATATGGAATCCAGGCAGATATCCCGTTCCTTCTTTTGCCTTTGCAAAATTTCAAAAAAGGACATGGTAAGATTATACAAGAAGAGGTTGTCTTCTTGATTAGAAGCATCATCTTTATCTAGGGCTTTATCGAACGTAGACTGCAGTTCGTCCAACATATTCATACTTTCCGGGTCTCGGGACATTATTTCTTTAATTGCTGTATCAGGTGATAAACTATCAGCCACTACCCTAAGCAGGTGAGAGCAACTTATCAAGCCCACTACTTGATTATTATCGTCAGCTACCCTAACCCCATCAATCTGGTGTTGGAGGAGAAACTGTGAAGCTTCAGCTGCACTTGAGTCACAGTGAATTGACAGGGGAGCCATCATATCATTGAATTCCTTCATAAGAGACTCCTTTCATCTTAAAACCTTTCTGTTTGTTATTATAACATCCCATAATAAAATTTGGGCCATGCAGTCAATTCTACACTGTCACCTTGAACATCCTTCCCACATATATTGGATAAGAAGGAATATCAGATCCAATCTGACAAAATTTGTAAACTTTGCGATCTGCAAGGTGGCAATCTGATCGGGATTGAATCATAAAACTGGCGGGAAAAGGCGGAGAAAACAATTATGCAAATATTAGAGAACCAACTTTCATTTAAGGGTAGTTTTAAAGCCAGGTTAAAAACTGAAAAGCTGGTAATTCATCATTCAGCCAGCGAAAGCAATATTACCATTGCAGACATTCATCGCTGGCATCAGGCTAACGGTTGGAGTGGTATCGGCTACCACTATGTTATTTATGCCAATGGTAACGTATATAGAGGTCGGCCGGAGTGCGTAATAGGCGCCCATGCTTACCAGGATTCAACCCATGAAGCGAACAGCAATGGGATTGGAATCTGCCTGATAGGTAATTTTACCAGCTCATTACCCAGCAACAAACAAATGGAGAGCCTGGTCGAGTTAATATTTGATATCTGGAAAAGATATCCTCATACCTCTGTTATTGGGCACAAGGACGTAATGCCCACCGCCTGTCCCGGAGCATTATTTCCCTGGACCAAGCTGTACACTAAATTAACGAATGGAGTGATCGATGTGGCGTTAGAAAAATGGATGATAGAAGGAGGCCAGGCTGCGTTAAAGGAATTGGCAGCCAAAGGATTGGTGAACAACCCTGAAAGCTGGAGTTCTGAGGACCAACTGGCTGAACATGTTCCTGCTTATCTGTTATGGATGATGATGATTCGTCTGGCTAATTTTAGGGGGGCATAATCATGGATATATCAAGCTATGCAATATATGGACTGCCAGCATTGGCTATAGTAACTTCGGTAGTGGGTGTAGCTAAAAAAGCCGGATTGTCTACCCAATGGGCACCGATACTCTCACTGGGCGTTGGCGTTTTAACTGGTATAGCAGTGTCAGTATCGTCTGGAGAGCCAATCCTGGCTGGGATATCAGCAGGGATTCTGCTCGGGGCCGCAGCCTGCGGGGTATACGATTTGGGCAAAAGTGCCAAAGAGATAATAGGATGACACAGGAGGACGCAAAAAACCCACTATAATATAGTAGGTTCTCAGTATGTTAAGTTGGTTTTTATCATGGTAGCCCCAAGGGGAGTCGAACCCCTGTCTCCGCCGTGAGAGGGCGGCATC
>CAZHHJ010000136.1:0-6349 GCA_964531295.1 uncultured Syntrophomonas sp. | reverse complement strand
AAAATAAATATGTTAAAAGAAAAATTATTAGATGATAATCTGTCTATCACCCAAGCCTTTTCCGCCTGCGGCCTAGACTATAATGGCCACTACGCCCAGGTTTTTAAAGCCCAAGTAGGAATAACACCTTCCGCATATCGTAAAAGCAACCGCTAAATACAATTTTCGCAAACTGATAGGCTCTCGGGAATTTCCTGAGGGCTTATTTCTATGTGGATAAGAACAAGTATTGTTACTTAAGACGGTAATTTAGTAGCTATCTTTGGCAGCTTGTACCTAGTAGGATTGCTTATATATAAAGAGATGATTGAGATGACTATCAAATAATTTCGTGATCGATGTTCGTCTTAACAAGCTACTGTCTATGGTCTTGCCAGTAAATCACAGGGGACATTACCAGAAGCTGAAAAAACAGCTTAATTTGAGAGGGGAAATTTATATGAGACATTTTAACAAAAAATTGCTACCTATGTTGCTTGTTCTTGCGTTATTCTTTGGCATGGTGCCTGGCGGAAGCATAAATGCATATGCAGAGGGCGGACCGGATCCAGTCTTGGTAGGGACACCAGGTGCTTTAGAGGCTGCACTAACTGCGGTACCATTTGAAGGTACCATCAAGCTGACAGCAAATATTTCTTACACCAAAGGAATTTATATCACTAGCAAAAACTTCACCCTTGATTTAAATGGATATACTTTAGATGTCGTGAACAGCGAGGATCAATATAGCAGGGGGTTAAGTGCAGCTTTATCCACATTGAAACTTATCGGGGAGGGAAATTTTAATGTAACTGGGACCTACTATGGTTTAGACGCTAGTAACCACAGTGATATTACTGTAACGAATGCCACAGCGACCGCTAATAATGGCATTGGCGCTTATGCTGATACCAATGGCAAAATTACGATAAATGGTAATGCTAAGGGTAATGAGAGTGGGGTTACTGCATCAGGATCAAAGGCAAAAATCCTTGTCAAAGGCAATGTGATTTCAGAATTCCCATATTCATATGGCGGCTGGGCGGCCAGAGCAGGCAATGGTGGAGAAATAACCATTAAGGGCAATGCCACAGGTGTAGCGGGTGGCCTGCATGCATCAAGTAATAATGGATCACGTCCATATATAGAAATTCTTGGAGATGTCAAAGCGACAAGCAGTAACGGGATCGGGGTATCTGTGGTAGGGTCAGCGGAAGTCGTGGTAGAAGGCAAGATTACGGCAGCCACTTATATCCAGTCTGAATCAAGTGGAAGCAAAGTATTCACCGAAAGTGATATAACTCTTCCTACTACCAAGCCAGGATATCATACATATCAGCATGCTACAAATGAGGTTTGGGTCAAGATTAAAACTAGCAATGTCTGCGAAATAGGTGATATACAATATGCCACATTGGCGGATGCGCTAACTGCGGTACAAAACGGACAGACGATTAATATATTGAAAAATGCTGCGCACAATGGCGGCATTGAGATTGACGGTAAAACCGTCACCTTTGCTATAGGAAACAACAAACTGTCTGTCGTAGGCACGCCGGCCCTAGTAACAAAAAATGGCGGTGAGGCTCTATTCAACGGTAAAGTGTGTGATTTTCATGGTGGGATCATTGCAGAGAAAAACAGCCGAATTGAGCTGATCAGTGGAATGGTTTGGGGAGGAACAACAGTCTTGCATGCCAATGGGGGTGTAATTGTAGCTGCGGGCAATATCACCGTAGCCAGCGGCACCCAAAACGGGGCATTAGCCGAGAACGGCGGAGAAATAGAAATCCACGGCAATGTAGATTACTATCTTAATAGTAACGCAAATGAAACAGGCGTATTAGCAAAAGGCATGGATAGCTTGATTAAGGTTTCCGGCGACATTGCAATCAATTCTGCAAACCCGAATGCCTATGGAGCTTGTGCCGAGGAAGGTGGGCAGGTTATCGTTGCAGGCATAATTGATGCTCCTGCGGATAAATATATAGAGGTCGATGGTGTTGTTAAGGGCAAGGGGAATCAGGATGCCGACTCTACCAGAGTAGGATATCTCACCTATACTGGCGAGCAAGGTAGCGTAGTCTGGGTCAAGGCAGATCCGGTTTGCTCCATCGGCGAAACGCAGTATGCCACTTTGGATGAGGCGCTGATTGCGGTACAAACCGGGAAAACCATCAGGCTCATGCAAAACATCAACTACAACAAGGGAATTGTCATTGATGGTAAAGCCATCACTTTTGATGTGGGTAGCTTTATCCTGGATGTTATAACTAATGACCAATATGCTCTTCATTTAAAGAACAGTGGTGAGATCAAACTTGTAGGCACAGGCGAATTTAATGTCACCAGCGAGTACGGATCCAGTGGCTACGGCGTGTACTCCACTGGAGCTTCCACGGTGACCGTGTCTAATGCCACAGCCAACGGGAGCGGTGGGGTAGGAGCATTCGCAGATACATCGGGAGAGATTGTGGTTAATAAAAATGTGTCCGGAGGAGTAGTCGGTGCTCTCGCCCAAGGCTCTGGGAGTTCTGTAGTTGTTGGAGGTAATGCAAGAACTCTCGACGGAGTCGGTTGTGGTGCATCGGTGTATGGTGGAGGAAGTGTGACCATTGATGGTATAATCCATTCGGTAAAATACGTAAAGGTTCAAGCCATCGATTTGAAAATTACAGATAAAGCTGCATCCACTACCAAGGATGGTTACCACACCTATACTGTCTCGGACTCCACTTCTGTCGTCTGGGTAAAAATACCACCCCCGATAGGTGATACGTTTACTGAAACCAACGAGGGTGTTCCCTTTAAATATGGAATATTGACCGATGAAACTAGTAGCCATACCGTTGAGGTGATAACAAACAGCAGCTATATAGATCACACAACATTAAAAGTTCCGCAAACAGTCACCCATGAAGCAACCACTTACACTGTAATCAGTATCGGGAATCAAGCATTTAATGACTGTCAAGTTGCTACCAGTATTATAATTCCCCATAGTATTACCAACATTGGAGATTATGCATTCCAAAGATGCAAAGCTTTAACAGACTTTGAGATCCCCTCGTCGGTTAGGAAGATCGGGAAAGGGGCATTTAGTGGATGCCCAAAATTAAAGGAAGTTACCTTTTTACCACAAACCCCACCCGATTTTGGCTCTAATGCCTTCCCAGCCGGGGTCAACACAATTTATGTACCAATTGGATGTACCGCAAATTATCTGCCTCATACGGAGGAAGATTGTGCCTTGGCAGGCGCCCAAATTATTGAGCTTAGGGCTTACAATCTGAATGTAAACGGCAGTTATGCAGCAACGACTGGTACGGAAAGTTATCTCCACGGTGCAACCGTAACCATAAACGCTGGAGCACGCAGCGGTTACAGCTTCGCAGGATGGTCTTCTCCTGACGTCGTAACCTTCATAAATAAAAACAGTGCAACAACCACCTTTACCATGCCTGCAAAAGATGCGACTGTCACAGCCTTATGGAACTATAATGGTGGGGGCCACTCTGGCACTACCACAAATGATTATGTTCAAGGAAAATACATTGTAGAACAAGATAAAGAAGTAGACATCGACTTAACTAGGGGCTCCACCCTCCTTTCGGCGGCACAGCTTCAAAGTCTGATAGAGCAAAATGCCACCAAGCCGGTAATCCTGATAGACGAAAATTACACCCTCGTTTTTCAAATAGGAACCATGAAGGTTGTTGCGGGACAAAAGAATATTGACTTTGGTGCAAGGTTTAACACAGGCACAAATTATAATAAAATCAAAGCAATAGCAGGCAACAATCTTACCCTGATGATTAGCTACAACCATAGCGGTAAGCTTCCTGCAGAGGCTACCATAACTATTAAAGTTGGACCTGAGTATACAGGCCAAAATTTGTACTACTATTATTACAATACCACTAGCAGGGAACTGGAATATCTACAGTCGGTACGGGTAACAGCAGATGGCTATGCTACTGTTCAGCAAGGCAGATGCTCCGACTATGCCTTTTTAGCCGAAAAGCTAGGATCCAAGCCCGTAGAGAATATCAACAATATTATTAAACTTGATACTAAGGCAGCTGTAAATACCAACATCAACGCCTTAGTGCCTTATTTGCAGGAAGACAACCAAGAGATTATCGTCAAATTTAGTGCTATGCTCGATGGCATGATGCATTTGATAGATAATAATAAAACCGGATACATTTTCAAACAAGCCACCAATGATTTTTCCGACACCATTAGCCACTGGGCCAAAGATGATATTGATTTTGTCACCGCCAGAGGGCTCTTTAGCGGCACAAGCAGCGGAAATTTTAGCCCTAACGCAACAATGACAAGGGGTATGTTTGTGACTGTTTTAGGTAGGCTTTGGGACGCTAATGTAAGCGAATTTACTGCTACACGTTTTGACGATGTCAAAGAAACATCCTATTATGCACCCTATGTAGAATGGGCAGCAGCACAAGGTATCGTAAGTGGTATAGGTGATAATAAGTTTGCGCCCACTAGGGCCATCAGTCGAGAAGAAATGGCAGTTATTATAGCAAACTTTGTAGACTTTACAAAATTAAACCTCAATATCAATAACAATAACCCTACAGCTTTTATAGATGCCCAGAAAATTAGCAGTTGCGCTCAGGGTGGCGTAAGTATCATGCAAAAATCTGGTGTCATTAGTGGCAATCCCGGCAATATCTTTGCACCAAAAAATGCGGCTACAAGGGCAGAGACGGCAACCATGTTAAGGAAACTTATTGAAAATATAGTTGAATAAAGTGATAAGGTTTTGTGATGCCAAGTATAGCATTTCACAGCAGAGCTGCCAGAGAAAAATCCCTAAGGTTTTTTGTGGTCGGTCTGGAAAAATGAGCAATAGGTTTTCGTGTGCCTTCATACGATGAGATTAAATGATAAGTTGGTGCCTGGCACCGGGGTCTGGGCACCGGGGTGCCTCCCTTGTGTCCTAGGAAAAAATAAGTTGGTGTCAGGCACCGCTATCGTCATATCGTCATAGTCATAGTCAATATAAGGAGGGTATCATAATGGCGTTTTTAAAGGATTTAGGAAAGAAAATTACCGAAGGCGTACAGGACGCATCAGAAAAAGCTTCTGAGTTAGTTGAAGTGAACAAACTGAACTCTGCAATTTCCAAGGAAAATAATGCTATCAATGAAGTCAAGAGACAGATAGGCGAGAAGATCTTTGCTATGCACAGAAGTGGAGTGGCTGTCCCTGAAACGTTGTTGAATGAATTACGGAGCATTGATACCCATCTTCAGACAATTGCCGGTCTTGAAGCCAATATCGCCGAATTAAAGGACGAACCAACTGCTTACCGGGCCCCAGCCGCTCCGGTCACTCCGACCACTCCAGCCGCAGATCCGACCCCCACCCCGGTAGAACCGAGTGCCGCTGAGGTACAATTTTGTGGCAATTGCGGCGCCAAACTGGTAGAAGGTGCAGCCTTCTGCGGAGAATGCGGGCAGAAACCTTTATAAGTGTTGATAAATTATAAGGAGGTATATGCAGTGATTTGTAAGGAATGTGGTTTTAAGGCTGAAAACACCAAGTTTTGTGTCAAGTGCGGAGCACCCATGGCTGTAAATGCAAATGCACCGGAGTCCCTTGGAACGCTTTGCTTATTTTTGCTTGCGTTTTTCTTTGGCAAATTTTCGCATATTTTTTATGCCGCCAACATCTTTGAACATTCGCTCTAGTTTTTTGACTTCGATTTCTTTGGCACCCAGTCCATCATAGCCAGCTTCGGTTTTCAGCTTCAAATAGCTGTTTAACCTTCTTTGGTCAAGTGTTCCGTCAGCTAATGCCTTTAGAATTGAGCAGCCGGGCTCATTTGTGTGGGTACAGTTGGTGAATTTACAACCGCTTGCAAGTTCTTCAATATCATCAAAGGTTTGAGATAAATCGGCACTTTCTGCACCAAGCTCGCGCATACCAGGGGTATCAATCAGAACACCGCCAAATGGAGAGGGAAACATCTCTCTGCCAGTCGTAGTGTGTCTGCCCTTATCAGCTTTGCCGATTTCCTGTGTAGAAAGAACCTCAGCACCTAATAGCTTATTGATTAAGGTAGATTTCCCAACGCCCGATGAACCTATGAAAGCGGAGGTTGTGCTACTTGTTAGGTATCGCCCCAGTTTTTCTGCAATGTCCTCATCAAATATAGAAAGAGTAACCACATCTGAAAAGGCAGAAACTCTCTGTACCTCTAAAACTGATTTTGGTAAATCCTCGCACAAATCTGCTTTCGTCAGTAAAATAACAGGAGTTGCACAGCTATCCCAAGCCACGGAAAGATACCTTTCCAGCCTACTCAAATTGAAATTGTTGTTAAGTGACATACAAA
>CAZHHJ010000135.1:0-6408 GCA_964531295.1 uncultured Syntrophomonas sp. | reverse complement strand
GTGCGTGAATTGAAAAACAACGATTTAATTTCGGATAAACATTTAATTTTTGCCTCGCTTTTGATGATTGCCAATAGAATGGATACCTTGCTTACGCGGGAGCTTAAAGAATTTAATGTAACCACAAAACAATGGTTTCTCTTGGCTACGATCGAAAGCTTATTTGATAATCCTCCCACTATGAAATCGGTAGCTTGGGAAATGGGATGCTCTTATCAGAACATTAAACAGGTGGCTTTGATACTTCAGCGAAAAGGTTTACTGAAATTAGGAAAAGACCAAAGGGATGCCAGGGTTACCAGACTGGAAATGACCGATCAAAGTTATGCGTTTTTGCAAGCGACCCAGCCAAGTGGCGAGGTATTTATGGAAGATCTTTTTAAAGATATTGAAAAAGAAGATTTAGCAAAAGCCAAGGCCGTACTGGAGAAAATCCTGTTCAATCTTACTGAAATGAAGAACCCCGGCACTTGAGGCCGAAGGGAAAAAAGATTATCAACCAAATCATCTAACCTGCATATTTAAAAAGGAGGCTTCATGAATGCTCAAAAAAAATATACTCAGCTTATGTACCATTGCTCTGGCTATAGCAGTCCTGAGCATGATCACCACGGTGTTCGGCATGGGCTGTAACCATAGCACTGACACAGCCAAAACTGAACATCCGATCACGTTTACGAGTACTACTCTGGGGGTTGCGCTGGATTTTCCGGGAGATTGGGAAGATAAATATGTTGTAGATGAATCAGAAGATTCCCTCTATGTTTTCTGCAAAGATGCTGGACTGCTTTTTACCCTGGTACGGGTGCCTGGAGAACTGGTGACACCCGAAGATATGCAGCAGGCACCGGTCAGGCAGCAAATGGTCTTGCAAGGCAATGGGTATACCTATTTTACCCGGTTTCCCTCTGATATACAGTATCCGTTAGATGACCAGGAAATACGAAGCAAATACCTATCCATGTCTGAACAGCTGGTAAATATCCCGGACTGGATATCGCTTCTGAAAAGTGAAATACCCCCGGCAGCCAATGAAGGGTTTAAGGTGATGGGCTCCAGCTTCTTTACCGTGGAAATACCCGATAAATGGGACATGAAGCTAGAGAATGGTTCCGCCATCACCTGGAGTCTATTCACAGAGGGTAACCAGGTAGGCGTACTTGAATTGATTCCCTATCTCAGTGAAAATCCGCTGGAAAATAATATGACTGACGATGATATGTTGGTAGAGTATATAGCCAACCACGAATTACTTCGTGAATTCAGGATTGCGCTTTCATCAGAATATGCTGATATAGTTTTAATGGAAAAAATCAAAAACAGTCTGGTGTTTTTAGACGGTCCTTATAATGTAGTGGATTTGCATTCCCATGCCTCACAATATATGGCCGGTGGCGGCAAAAAGGTGTTTGGAAGGATCGAGGATATTGAGGTGGAAAATGGCAAGCCGGTTGCTGTCCGGGTGAAGGTAATGCGTTGGGGGACCGAGAGCTCCGAAAATGAAACCCAAAATGGCTTCGTTATTGATGATTTAAATCAGGTAGAAAGCTATTCATTAGATTCTGGAGTGAAGGTCGCGCCATTGGCAGCACCGAATTATACTAGCTACGGAATTTATGATATGCCCCGACTGGACGAGGATTTTTTGAAAGATTACGGAAATTTCCAGGACTTCTATTATGATTTTATTTTGGGAAGCGATGGTCAATTAAAGCTTATCATAGGCCATTATGTTGCTTGAGAATTGGAGTGATAAAATGTTTAAAAAGAAAAAATATCTTACCTTCCTAAGTTGTTTAATTATCTTGTTTTTAGCCTTATCTGCACCACCTGCTTTTGCAAACGACATTCAAACGGACCGCCTGGAAGTCTTTTTTGAGAATACCATGAACGCCCAACTGGAAAAATATCATATTCCCAATGCTACCGTTTCGCTTGTGAAAGATGGTGAAATTGTATATAAGAAAGGATTTGGCCTGGCCGATATTGAGAAGAATATTCCGGTTGATGCAGACACTACTCTTTTTCGGATTGGTTCAACTTCAAAATTAATTACCTGGACTGCCGTCATGCAGCTTGTTGAAGCAGGCCAGCTGGACCTGCACACCGATATTAATAAATATTTGGATTTTGAAATATCACCCCAGCTGGAAAAACCCCTGCAAAACGTTGCGGCCCAACCGATCACCATGATCGATTTGATGACCCACACGCCCGGCTTTGAAGATCACCCTGAAATGCTTTTCAGGCTGTCAGAAGATCAGCTCTTGCCTTTGGATGAATATATCAAGAACCACCAGCCGGCCAGGATATTCCCCCCGGGTGAAGTGGCTGCTTATTCAAATTACGGTACTGCTCTGGCCGGTTATATTGTAGAGCGAATATCTGGTCTGGCCTTTCCCGATTATGTTAAAGAAAATATTTTCACCCCTTTGAACATGAAAAACAGTACCTTCCGGCAGCCTCCCAACTTGGAAGCGCCGGCCCGTATGGCCAAACCTTATCGATTTATTAATGGCTCGTTTACTGAAGCAAATTTTGAATACATTCTGCTCGAACCAGCCGGAAGCATGAGTTGCAGCGCCGCAGATATGGCCAATTTCATGATAGCCCATTTATCGGGTGGTACTTTTAAGGGAGGGCGTATTCTTAAGGAAGAAACATTAGATGAAATGCATAAGCGCCAGTTTTCGTATGATCCGACCCTGGGGGGTATGACACTGGGCTTTATAGAAGGGGTCTTTAATGAGCAGGAAGTGCTTTTCCATGGCGGCAGCACTATGCTCTATAACACTGGCCTTTACCTGCTGCCGGGAGTGGATACAGGAATCTTTATTTCTTACAGTGGCGGTAATCATCTTCTTCATGCCGAGGTTTTCCAAGAGTTTATGGACTATTACTATCCCATTGAAGCTGACGCCAAGGGAGTCCCTGCTGAAGGCAGCCGGGAAAGGGCTATGCAGTATGTCGGTGAATACCAGATGAACCGCCGAAGTGTTACTACGAATGAGAAAATTGATGGCATATTGGCCGGGGGCATTATCAAGGCGGATGTGAACGAAGATGGGTATCTGCTGATAACTCATGGCGGAGAAATCAATGAATTTATTGAACTTGAGCCAGGTGTATATCAGAATCTGAGGGCAGGAAGGACCCAGGATGCTTTTGGCCCCTTTCATAAAATTATTTTTAAAACCGATCCTCTGGGCAAAATGATGTTGACCACTGATGGCCCGATGACCTATTCAAAAGCTCCCGTTTATTCAACCATGAGTTTTACGGCATTAGCAGCTCTAATCATACTATTAACCATAACGAGTTCACTCCTTTACTGGGTCATAATCATGATGGTAGGTTGGTTGAAAAAGGCAAAAAATAAACGTCCCCGGTTTTCTTCCTTTGCTTACTGGCTTGGAATTGGCACCAGCATTACCATTTTGGCTTTCTTCGCCACCTTGTTTTCAGCCGGAATTGATCCTGTGTACCAGCTGCCAGCAGAAGCGTACACACCTGTGGAACCAGGGGTATTTATTGCTTTAATACCAACCTTCATCTTGATTTGTGGCTGTTTCCTGGCGCCCGCCACGGGGATTACCTGGTGGAAGGGTTTTGGAGGGTGGATGGCCCGGGTGCATTACAGTATATTTACCCTGGCAGTTATGGGATTGATATGGATGCTTCATTATTGGAACTTATTAACTTGGTGATGTCCTAAAAAAGGGACCGGTTCAATCGAAAACAATGCAGCAGAGGAAAGATAATCTAAGCGTTTTTCACCCGATAGTATTTATCACGACTGAGGGTTTTGCATAATTTGTTTTTTATATAATCAGCCAGGTAATTTTTGTGGATGTCATCCTGAGGCAAAGCTGAAGGAGCTATACTCCTCCCTTCCTTCAGAGTGACAGGTTGGGTGTTTTGAATTATGCAAAATCCTAACTTTCATTAAAGGTTGACCAATTTCATTAATTGAGAGGGGAGAATTTGTATGAGCCCAGGAAAAATGACTACCAAGAAGATCATTATTACCAGCATATTAACGATATTGTTTTCGGCCGCTTTTGCAATGGCTGTTCATGCAATTTTGCCTGCATCCGTGGATGCTGGAAAATTCGACAGTGTTTTAGTAATGCTTTGGGGCTTTCCGGTTGTAGCAAGCATTTATTTTTTGGTTTTATATACGCAATGTACCCTGGCTGTGAGATTCACCTGTATGACAACCGAAACCTCCAATTTGCAAACAGGTATCCGTTTGGGTCTGTGTTTTGCGCTAATCTATTTGTTGGGAATGCAAGAGGTTATGGTGGAATCATCGCCTTTTACGACCTATGGTGGTGAGTTTGTAAAATATCAGTTTTTCATGGGACTGGGAGATGCCATCCCGGTCTTTATCCTATGTATCGTTATTGCGCTGTTTACCGTCAAGCCTGATGCTGGCAAGACCCAGGTTAACAATATGAAAACAAGCGAAAAGTTATATGCCATCAGCATTATTGCCGTCGCTTTTCTGCTGGAGAGAACGGCCGGCTATGAAACCGGTATCATCCAGAGCGCAAGCGATACCTACCCAGTTTCCTGTTATATTTGGACGGCTTTATTCGGGATGATGTTAGGGTATATTTATACGATATTATATCCGGTATTATGGGATGAAAACCGATGGCTGCAAACGCCCATACGATTGATTTTAGTGGTGGGATTAAACTGGATTATATTTAATAGTTTTATGGGCTTAATCATAAAAGGCACTATGGCAGAAGTGCTGGTAAGAAGCGGTTTGGATGTCATGGTATTATTTATGGCTGCTTGTATCCTAGGAAGATTTATTATTAAAAGACCTGGCCAATCCATGGGAGAAGGGGATGCATCCGATAAGGCAAGCAAGCATTGGCACAAAGTACATGGAGGGCAGAATGTATTAGCGATGGCGCCCCATGAAGTGCCTACGATAATAGAAGCCGGTAACGGGTTTGTAATTAGCTACCAGGGTATTAACAATCAGCGGAACGCAAAATAATCCAGATTAGGGGGAATTGCATGAAACCACATTATTTATTAGACAAAAACACCGAGAAGATAATTCTGGAATTGATTGCACTTGTCCAGGCTTCTTTCGTTTCCTGTGGCTCAGTAGCGATAATCTCAGCTGTCGGTGCTTTTCTTAAAAAGACTTTTTGCCATCTGGTTTTCATGTCAGCTATATCAGCCGCACCAAAACCTATCGCACCAGCTTTGCTCTGGCATTCATCCGGTGAGTTTATGGTCGCTAAAACTTTTCCGGTATTGGCATTGTATATCTCGATCACGGCACCAACATTCAAATAACTTTCGGTGTCTAGTGCTTCCGCAACTAATGCAGGCCCGTTAGGGAACGTACTTCCTATTAATGCACGGAAGAAATCTCTATCCAGGATTATTTTGTCATATATAGTTTCACCCGGGCCGGGTACTCGTGAACGAAATTCATTGGCACCAAAAGTGGCCGGGCCGTACTTCCCAACGCTAAAAGTAATCAGTTTCGTTCGATACCTTACGCCGCTGGAAGCGCCAGTGGACTTGACGTAGTATACCACCCGGTCAAATTTATCGGTGTTTTCATCAACTACTGCCGTCATTTCATCCCAAAGATCATCATTAGTTAATTTGGCAATTCCTTCTTCGGATAATGTCTCAAATACCGGCTGGCCTGCGAATGCCGGCTGAACCATGCACGCAAGTATAGCCAGGGTGACAAAAAAGATAATTAATTTTCGCATCATTGATCCTCCTTATAATTTTCCATAAAAATAAAGGAGGCTTACGCCCCCTTTATGCTGTTTACTGTTACTTAGTTAAGCACTTTCCAGGTTCCTAATTCAAGGACTGATACATTATGCCATACTATTCCATCATATTTTGAGCTGCCGCCATAAAAGGCACTGGCCACAGCATTGTATTCGGTAACACTCCCATTAGCATAGGTTTCCTGCAGTACGCCTCTAAGGGAAAACCTTCCCGTTCCACCCGGGCAACCATCATCCATATAAAGTAGTTCACGGCTGGTGATGAATTTTTGGTTGGGCTTCAGCACCATATGGTCTAGTAAACCCTGATAAGTATCGGAACAATCTATCGAAGTAGTTATCTTGGGATCTCCCATTTCTGCATCAGGAGGATCGCTATACGGAAAAGCCTTCAATTCAGCTATCTTCTCTGCACTCAGGGTATTGCCTACCACATTTGCTTTGGTTGAGATTAACACGATTTTGTTGGTATTATCCCAGTTTACACTTGCACCAATAGCTTCAGCGGCGTACCGGATCGGGATGCAAGTTCTGCTGCCGGTGATTAACGCCTGAGTATCCATGTTTCTGTTAGAGCCGTTTACAGTGTAGGTCTTACTACCAATGGTGAACACTACTTTAGTGC
>CAZHHJ010000134.1:0-6416 GCA_964531295.1 uncultured Syntrophomonas sp. | reverse complement strand
CCATACCCTGTTGTAAATCCCGTTCCACAACTGGATATGGCACTATTGATATCCCTTTATTATTAATAACCGCTTGTTTGATAGCCTCGAAGTTGGTGATTTCCATTATTATATTTAAATCATCATAGTGTATATCATAGCTGTTTAAACAATTATTAATATAATTACGCAGCATAGATTCGTTTTCTCTGGATATAAACGGCTCTTCCAAGAGTTCTGGTATAGTTACAGAATTCTTGTTGCTCCACTTATGTTTGACCGGCATAATGAGTACCAGTTCACTATAAGCAATTTTGCAAATATTGAGGTCAGGGTCATATAAGGTATTTCCTTCTACTATGCCGATATCCAGACCGCGATCTTTAAGCCCACTGATGATGTGCTGACTATCGGATATAGTCAACCTTACATAGGTACTGGGATGCAGGTCTTTAAATGCCAGGATGGCATTAGGCAAATAGTAATTACCAGCGGTATAACTGGCCCCTATACTAATATGCTCCTTATTAAATCCTGAAATGCTGGCAATATCATTTTCCATTTGTTCATAGAGAGCCAGGATCTTATCACCATATTCATGGAATTTTTTCCCCGCTTCCGTCAATTTGACCCCATTATTGCAGCGTTCGAACAATGCAATGTTATAATGCCGCTCCAATATCTTAATTTGAGAGCTGATGGCGGGTTGGGTAAAATTTAATATTTTAGCTGCTTTAGTAAAACTCCTAACCTGGGCAATAGTACGGAATATTTCAAACTGTTCTACGTTCATGCTTAAATCTCTCCAATCACCAACTAAATGATTAATCCATAAGTAATGTTTATGGGCCTTATATTAATATATTATCATTATTCGACATTATTCCAAATTTATGCCGAATAATTTTTTTTGTGAAATTGTAGCTATTGGCAAAGACTGTTACAATTGATAAGGTATTACCATTTCAGGAAATTATCGATTTAGGAGGTCTAATTAAGCAATGTATGTACTTTATGGGCAGGTTTCACTTTTTTTACCTTATTCCTCTAGTTTAAAAGAAAAGCGGAAAATTATCCTCAGTATAGTGGAACGGATCAGAAAGCGCTTTAATATATCTATTGCTGAAGTGGAGGACCACGATTTATGGCAGCGGTGCTCGCTTGGCTTCAGTGCTGTTACTGGCCAACATTCAGATCTTGAGCTAATAGTTGATGCTGTTTATTCAACCCTAGACAGGCATATAAATGATATCGAAATCCTCTCTTTCGACTACGATATTTTGCGGCCTTCAGATCGCTAACCCTTCCCCCTCCATAATTTACCAGGCCTTTCCTGCAGGAATATAACATATTTTGGCGAAATTAGCTGTTGCTTACTTTTTTGTTATTATAATTATATTCAGGAAAGGAATGATACGTTTTGAAGAATGTAGGCAATCAGTTAAAAAGCTTCTCTGTTTCCATTGTTGTAATGTTATTTGCAATAAGTGTGGTATTTGCTAATCCACTATCTGCAATGGCATTAACTGTCAACTATACCCTGTCCGGCTCTGCCAATGCGGACTACCAGACTTATAATTATAAGCTTGGTGAAGATAATTCTATTGGCACATCGCTTATTGCTCCCTCGCTTGAGCAAACAAGTGAAAATACTCAGACCGGAACAAGCATAGAGATTCTGGCCCCAGGTACTAAATATGCTACCGCTCTGTATGTAATTGATAGCGGAAAGCCTGGTCCGGTTGTCATGATAGTGGGAGGCGTACATGGTAATGAACCTGCTGGGTACACCGCTGCAACAGAAATAGGCGACTGGGAAATAAGAACAGGAACCCTCCTGGTTCTTCCCGAAGCAAATAAATTAGCCGATGATAAAAAGATCAGATATTTGAGCAGCGAAGGTGACCTTAACCGCAGCTTTCCTAAATCTTCCTCCCAAACACCTAGTAATACTTTATCAAAAGCTATTTGGAATGCCATGAAAACATATGATGTTGACTGGTTGATGGACATGCATGAAGGTTATGATTATTACAAAAATCCTTCTACCAGTTCAGTGGGGCAAACGCTGATCTATTATCCTAACAAGAGTACCAACGCTGTCTCTTCAAAAATCATTAGCTCTTTAAACCAGAACATAACTACTTCCTATAAGAAATTTAGCCTCTTACAATACCCGGCTAAGGGCAGCCTAGCTCGTGCTGCCGGGCAATACCTGGGAATACACAGTTTTATATTTGAAACCTGTGATAATCCCAGTCTGTCAGTAAGAGTTGATTACCAGCTTAAGGCAGCAAAAACCTTACTACAGGAATTAGATATGATGTAAAGGCTTGGCCGGGATAATCGCTCTAAAGGGTCGGGATTCACTTCCCGACCCTTTTTTTATTGCCCATAGTCTTTATTCCGCAATTAGCCGATCACTATCGTGAAGTATCAACCCGATTGGATATAGGCCTTGAAGTTTGTCTATTTAACAGCTGTATTTGGTCGTCGGGCAGGCATATTAGCACCATTTACCTGCCACTATCTGCAGGATACCTTATTACAGGAATTGGATATGTCATGGAAGGACCATCCAATTTATTTCCATTATTTTTCTAAAGGATTAATACATTTTTTGACGAATTTTACTATTGTTTACGTAAATACTAATTAAAATTATTTATGGAATGGACTGATGTATTTTGAAATTTATTAACAAACCACTGAGTCATTTGCTTGCTTTACTTCTTATGTCAATATTTATTTTGATTTCCATATCTACCGGATCTTTGTTGGCTGCGAATAAGAGCAACAGCTCGGGGTCTGGCCAGGTATCCATAGACACTCTGGCCCCGGGGAGTAAATATGCCACGGAGTTATATATAGTCGCTAGTGGCCAACCTGGGCCAACAGTGATGATTGTGGGGGGAGTACATGGCAGCGAAACTGCCGGATATACTGCTGCAGCACAGATAAAGAAATGGACAATCGATAAAGGTACTCTGCTGGTTCTCCCTGAAGCTAACAAACTTGCTATTGAAATAGATAGAAGATATGTTGGCAGTGAAGGAGATCTTAACCGTGCTTTTCCCCGATCTTCCAAAGAAAAAGCTGATAATACTCTATCCCGTGCTATCTGGTCTGCCATAAAACAATATGATGTAGACTGGCTGATGGATATGCATGAAGGTATCGATTATTGTAGAATCTCCAGCACTTCGGTGGGACAGAGTCTGCTTTATTATCCCCAGGGCAACACTAAAAATATGGCCAATAAAATCGTAGCCGGTCTCAATAAAGATATCAGCACTTCATATAAAAAATTCAGTCTGATTGAGTATCCAGTTAAAGGCAGTCTGGCTCGTGCTGCTGGACAATACCTGGGAGTACACAGTTTTATATTTGAAACCTGTGATAAAGCTAGACTATCAACTCGGGTCAATTGCCAGCTGCAGGCTGCTGAAGTTCTTTTACAGGAGCTTGATATGATGTAACAAACTAGCAGAGCATTATTGCTCTGCGAACACCTCCGGGAGGAACTATCCTTCCCGGTTGCCCACCCTGAACCCTGGCTAGACCAGTATTAAAAGGTTGGTTATGAATAATCACCGAAGTTCTGGTAATGTTCTCTGCACTGCTAACATTTCTCACCCTGCCCGTTGTGCTGCGGCGACTTCTGCTAGACCTGCTATTACTATTAGCAGGTCTTCCCCCGCTGGATCGCGTTCTGCTGGGAGTCTCTGCTACTGCTCTAGAACTCTGAGCAGGAAGATTACGGGAATTCACCAACGCTTCCCGACTGCTATTTCGTTTACTGCCAGCAGTAATATTCCAGCCTTTTCTAATGTCCATTCTTTCGTCCCATTGTATGTCGTTTTTTATCATCCAGTATATTATCCCAATCTCCTCAATGTATTTCTCGTATAAGTCGGTATACTCCAAGTCCTTCCATATGCTTTCCAAATCCTTTATGAAATAGTCCCGGTCGCCGGTATAAAAAGCCTGCTGAGCATCAGCGGTATTCAAATAGTTATTTTGCAAATCTAAATAGTTACTGGCGACAATTTTAGCCAGGCAAATTACTGCGGTAGCAATCTTTTGCGAAATGAGCCAGCTTCCAGGAGTACGATATTCAAAGCCTCCGTGATTTTTTTCTCGATAGTCGCCCAGAAAACCATATTTTTTTCTTCGCCGGACTGCAGTATAAGTTTTTTCAATCATAAACACCAGCAATCCCACGTAATTGTCCAGGGCCCTTAGAAGTGCTGCATTTAAATCTATATTACTAAAGTGAATATGGCCTCCAATAGAATAACCTGCCACTGGCTGACTGCCTGCCACCCATTTTACGTTATGGTAAGGGGCCATGGAACTGGCTCTGATAATGGCATATCTAAGATTGGCAATTAATTGCAGGGGCGACTTGTCCGGTTTAGGTCTGAGTTCAGCTACTGGACGCTGCTGCCGATTAGGCAGTCTTATATTATCGCACCCTACCAAACCCTGAGTCGGGAAGAAATGTGAGGCCGAAACCAATTTGCCGGTACGGCTGTTGATAATCATAAACTCGGGATCAGCCCCTAATTTGACCTCTCTTTTTTTACAGATATATATCTTATCAATTTCATCTACCAGACTCTTGACATCTTTCTCCCTCAGATCAGGACATGGCTCGGCTCCAATTACCTGCAGTCTTTTTTTGCTGTTTAACTGAATCTGAACTAAAGCCATATCAAGCCCGGAAAGCAGGAGGACTCTTTTGGCTATTTCTGCCACTCTTGTTTTCTGGTTTTCTCGCATATATTTACTTTTGGCACCGCCCTTCCCTAAAACCTTTTGACGAATGAATATGACTTTCATATCAAAGAGCAGTACCTCATAAATTTTCGTTGCTTCTTTATCCTCCACTCCGGCATGAACATGATTAAACTTCATAATACCCAGGAAGTTGTTCGGGTCGGCACAGCGCTTAATTGCGGTTGGGCTGTTAATGGTACGTTGATATCTGCTTTTTCCATCTCCCAGGTGTATATTTATATAATTGTTTTCTCCCAATGTAATTTCATCCCAAGTCACATCCGCCCAATGGGATATTATCCCTTCCAGCAGTTTTTTCCCAGATTGATTGTTCTGATACATTACGTTAAGCTTCATAATTAACTTTCCTATTCTTTCTTCGCGCCGCATAAACAAAATAATCGCTAAGATTTTGCAGATGTTCCATCCTAATATCATCTTCATCAAAACTGGACGGTTTGGAATTCACCTCCAAAACCCACATTTTACCGCTCTTATCAATGCCCAGATCCATAGTGAGAATAGCCAGGTTAATTCCCAGCCTTTTTTCCAGAATCTCTGGCAGCAAAGTACATGTTAGCCTTAGCTGCTCATATATTAACTGCCTGCTTCGACCGGAAGGAAAGACCTGTTTTATTACCTCATCAAAAACCTCAGGCCTGCCTCCATTGGGTATATGAGTAACGAATCTACCCTTGCCGGCCACCCTCACCGCTGCTCCGGTAAGAATCCATTCTCCGCAAGAATTCTTCTGCACCTGACTGCGTACGTCAAATAATCGGGATTTATATATGGCCAGATCCACCGCCTGCTGTATCAGATAATTCTCTTTTAATACCGCACCGGAAAGGTGGCGATATAGCAACTCAAAAGTATAGGGACCCTTCCAATGCGGGGCACCGGACGAAACCCCGGCAAAACAATAACGCTGGGGAGATTGACGCATAATCTTATATATCCCCCGCCCGATTGAGCCGTGGTTGGGTTTAATGAATAACTCTGAATACTTTCGTAGCATCAACTCTAAATTGTGGCGGTTATATGCTTTAGTATCTGGCAGCATATTCCTGGCCTCAGGATGGGTATTTAAGGCATTATATACTTCTTGTTTGTTTAAAAATCGACTGTTAAAAATATAAACCCGCTGGTCTTTATTTATCTCCCGAAGTAGTCTGGCTACCTCTTGCCGCTTTTCTAATTTCCTGAATCGTATCCGGTTATAAATAATGTCCGGCCATGGAAATATTCCGGGTTTCCATGAATTGTGGTGGGTACTTATCCCCCGAATATAGCGACGGTCTTGGGATATACCATTGGATCCAAAAAGGTATACAAAAATCCCTCTTCTCCTAGAGTATTCAATCATTTCTTTAAACAGTCGGGCAGTTTTTCCATGGGGCATATTTTTATTGTGGATGGCGCTGGTCAATACCCCAACCACTGGTCCAATTAATAATTCATTAATATCACTGGCATAGATAAGATATCTATCAGCTGGCAATTTAAGTTTCCTGGCGGCGCATTGGTTTAATAGTAAAAAATTATCAGGCAGCCCGCTATTTTCCGTCCCGTTTGATATTCTTGCTGTACAGGATGAGGAACCGGCCTTGAGATGTATCAGGGTATCAGCCTGTATATCTTTCAGGTTAGGGCTT
>CAZHHJ010000133.1:0-6653 GCA_964531295.1 uncultured Syntrophomonas sp. | reverse complement strand
TTCATCAATTAATTTTTCCAGCATAAAATTAATTTTTAACTGCTTTTCGGCCTCCGGCATGAATGTATTGATCAGAATATCAACGCTGCTGTTAGTTACAGCCAGATACTGTTCCAGGGTTACTCCCTGAGATAAGAACCGCTGTTCCATCTGCTGGACCATAATGCCAGCCTGGGCCTTTATAGCTGATGGTGCCAAGACCACCTGACATAATTCCAGGGCTTTTTCTACCGCCCCCTGCCGCAGTGTGTCACGACGATTAGCTTCGTTCATTTCCACCAGGTTTTTTCTGATGTCCTCTCTCAGCTCAGCCAGGGTTTCACATTCGCTGACCTCCTGAGCAAATTCATCATTTAATTCCCTGCTTTGTTTGGTCTGCACACTTTTAACCTCAACTTTGAACACTGCCGCTTGGCCTGCCAGTTCTTCAGCCTGGTAGTCTTCCGGGAAACTAACCTGCACATCTTTGCTGTCCCCGGCACTTAAACCGGTTAACTGCTCTTCAAAGCCAGGTATAAAAGTATTGGAACCCAGAACCAATTGGTAATCTTCTCCTTTTCCTCCTTCAAAGGGTAAGTCCTCGATAAACCCCTCAAAATTCATGGTAACTGTATCCCCGGTTACACTGGGTTCAGTTTTTTCTACCAGCTGCGCGTAAGTGGAACGCATATCATTTAACCTATCGTCGATCATTTCATCGGTAACCGTAAAATCAGGAACATTTACTTCTAAACCCACTACTTCTCCCATCACAACTTCAGGCTCGATGGCTACTGAGGCCTTCAAAATAAAAGGGTTGCCCTCTTCGATGGTTTCCATATCAAAATCAAATTCAGGCTGCCCCATGACCTTGAGTTCCAGGGCTTTTACCGCCTCGTCATAGACGCCCGGGATAAGATGTTCCATGGCATCCTGATATAGTATCTCCTTACCATAATAAGCTTCCAACAGTTGGCGAGGCACTTTGCCTTTCCTGAAACCGGGTACCGCAACCTGCTTAACTACGTTACGATAAGCGTACTCCATACCCTCTTCAAGCTTGTCCGCACTCACCTCTATCTCCAGGAATGCTTCACCTTTATCTATTTTTTCTACCCTCGCGTTCATTTACGCTCCTCCTAACCTCATCTGTTTTAGCCCTTTAAAGAATTTACCCCAATTTCATGAAAAATACAACACCCCGGCAGTAGGCCGAGGCACATTTTTTTATGGAGCGGAAGAAGAGATTCGAACTCTCGACCCTCGCCTTGGCAAGGCGATGCTCTACCACTGAGCTACTTCCGCACTCAATTTGCTTCCTTTAATAGGATAATTAATTTTACCCTATGAAGTCAAGCCTCCAAGTGCAAAGAAAATATTTTTCCATTATTTTGTCTTTAATATAGAGAGCGTAAGTGAATCCAAAACTCCCGAAACCACCAATTTATTATCCCGCTGAAATTTTTCCAGGGCATCTTTAAACTCGGATTCGCTTACTGCTGTCGATCCCAGGTAACCAAGATTATTTAATTTATTTATTACGGTATCCATCTCATCCTGGTTAAGCAATTGTATACTTACAACTTCTTCTTGAAAAGAAGCACTTAACTGCCCAGGCGTATCAGTAGATCCGCTGCTGAGACAAACGGCCTCCAGGTTCCCTGCTGCTGGTGTATCTGATTGATTGTCAGCAGGACCATTAACCTCATGTTTCCATTGTCTCATTTCCATGAGATCCTCATTGGCAGTACGGGTCTTCTTTTCCATGGAGCTGCTTATGGTTTCATCAAGTGATTGCATAACCTGGGTATTTTTTTTGTTTTGACTAACACCTTTGCTATTATCCGCAGAACACCCCGAAAATGAGAATACCGTTAGAATTATTATAGCAGCAAAAAATATGATCTTTTCATTCATTATTACCATTCCCATACAGTTTAGTCATCTATCTCTAAATAAAAAGATACCAGATAATGAGTGAAATTTGTACTAGATTTATTATCCCTTTGTGATAAAAACGATAACTTTCCCTAATTATTCTCTTCAGATATCAACAAAAGGCGACTCCCCCGGCTAAATCGAAATATCTTAGCAGTAGTGTTAGGTATTTGCTGTCCCTGTTGATTATGATTTTCTTTCCAGAAATAAAGGCTGCCAATTTATCATCAACAGCCCTGAGCATCATGTGAGGTTTATAGATTATATCAAGTTATTTACCTTTCATTATGGTCTTGAAAATATCGGATGATTCATACCCGCAGTTAGGTGATATTCTCTGCATCTCCTCCAAAGCCTTTACTGCTTTTTCTGTTTGGCCGGTTGCATTATAGATCACCCCTAAATAAAACAGGCTATCATCGCAATAATTGCTGTTTGGGAATTGCTTCAGGTACTGCAGGTAATACTGCTCTGCCTCCTGGTAGTTTTTTTGCAAATAACAAGTTCGAGCCAGGTAATAAAGCCCCTCCCTATTAATGTAATTCCCGGTATTCATTGATGCTACTATGCTTAAATTACTTTTGGCTGTCTGGAATTGGCCATCCTGGTATGCCCGGTAACCTACCAGATAATAATCTTTTTCCCTGTCTAAATCGTAGTCTGCACCTCCCCTGCTATCCTCTTCCATCAATAAGCTGTCAGATAACACTTCAGTATCTTCTGCTGCAATTTCAGCCTGGGCCTCATTATCAGCCACCATAAGCGCCTCGCTTTTTAATATCGCCCGGGGTTCTGCCTTATCAACCGGAGTTGGATTTACTCCTGCTTTGAACAACAACAACAAACATATCGTAGCAGTTACTGCCAGGGCTGCATTTCGCCAGGGATATTGCCTCGCCCCCATATCTTTTCCAGCCTTAGGGACATCGGCATCTGTTGCCGGGGTGCTCTGCTTCCCAAGCTCGGGAATCATGCGCAGATAATCCGACAGGGTTTGATTGCCAGTATCCCTTTGCAGGCCCTTTTTCCATACTATCACGGCCTGATCATACTCGGAGCAGGCCATATAACATAGCCCTAAAAACTGATATACACTGACAAAGCCATCATTTTCTTCCAGGAGTTCACGCAGTGATTTCAGGGCTGTTTCATAATTTTTCTGTTCAATATTGTATAGTGCATGCTTGTAGCGTTTTATCCAGGATTGAAAGGACGGGGTCTTATAACGGCCAATTTTATTCTTAGCCTCCTGGTTAGCCGGGTTAAGGCGCAGGACCTCTTCCCAACACGCTTTAGCCCGATCGAATTCACCCAGGTAATAATAACAATCAGCCAGAAGATTAATCAAGGTTATATTCTGAGGTTCTTCGCCGACCAATTCAAGAATAATCTCCAGCCCAGCACTTAGATCATGCTGCTGTATTTTTTCCAGAGCAGTCTGCAAGGTGATACTCCAGTTAGAACTATTATCCATTTTTTATCACACCCTTGAAATATATTTTTTTCATTGAATATACTTCAACAGTTGCGATCATATGTCCTTCCATATTTTGTAAATATTTTACTGCTTTTATTCCAATTTTTCAGGTCTTTCAAACACTTTTGTCTTTTATGTGAGACTGTCTTTGTCTGTATGGCACACATAAAGTCTAAAGCAAAATTGTTATTTATTATTTTTATCTCTTTATCTGTAAGTATTATTTTAACTCGATGTGGAAAAGCGCCTCATCATCCAGTAGCATAATATCATCTGGATTAAAATCCTTTTTTGCCTTGATGATCAGAGTCTGGTCGCCTTTTTTCCACTTAGAGCCGCATTCCTCATCCGAGATCAAATAATCAAATCTGGGCGGCGCAGCAATCCTGCCCCGGGTTAATCCTTGCAGGCAGTCGGCCAGACAACCCGATCCTTCAACAAATACACTTACTTCCGATGAATTTACTTTGCCAAGATTATCTTCCGCAATGGCAGCCATCCTCACTGCTACATGCAGATCATTACAATTCTCCCGATGGTGAGTTCGAGCATGCCGGCTCATTATTTTCAGCCTCATTTCTCTATTTTTTGCTTTTATATAAGGTGTATCAGGCGAAAAAACAATATCGTTTTCATAATAAGGTTTAATATCCAACACTGGTGTCCCCCCTACGGCATCCAAACTTTTTACATATACTCGATTCCCATCGATCGCAATCAATTCAGCCAAACTAAGTCCGATAGGGTTGGGTCTGCCGTAGGACCGGAGTGCAAAAACCCCGAACTCTGCAAGATCAGTATTAACCTTGAAGGGAGTGGTTAACAATGTATCCCGGGGTGCCTTATGGAACCAGCTCAATATCCAAACGTGAGAATTTTCCCCGATACCCTTTAGAGCCTTTTGATACTCAGGATATACTTCTACCACCGCCGGCAGACCCCCCAGGGGCATATCTATTGGCTCTTCTACCTCCCCCAAAACTATACCAATTGGTTTAAGAACAATGTCTTCCCTCATATCTTGTAACCCTCCTTGAATATTATTTAACTTGTTTATGCCGAAATGTATCCGGTTCCAGATCATACCCTATCCCATTACTATTCGGAGACATGCCGGATTATAAATTACAGTTTATCTTTTAAGGTATTATTTGATAAATGGCATCAACGGCCTTAAGATCCGCAAGCCCAGCCCAAAGATTTCCGTTTTTATATGATGTAGGCCATCACGACCCGTACATAGCAGATCAATTAGCTGCGACCTTTTCCTTCATTCTTTATTGTATTTCAATATATCGCTATAAAACCCTGCTTCTTATACAAACAGTTTCTGTTCCCTGCTGCTAACATAGTCAAAAAGCAGATTCTTAAAAAAGGCCAGCCAGAAAGCAAATAAAAGAAGAATCCACATTCGTGGTAAATGTACCCAGAAAAAGATTAAGCGCATTGAAAACTCCTTGAATCATTATCCAAGAATACTTTAGACTATCAGACCCCGATGGAAGTCTATCAACCGCTTGCTTAACATCTGGCGACACTTATTGTGCCAATTAACAGGCATGATCGTTGATCATATAATGAATTGACATTTTGAAGCTTCAGATGTTATTATAAATTGGTTCGGGGCGTGGCGCAGTTTGGTAGCGCGTCTGATTTGGGATCAGAAGGCCGCAGGTTCAAATCCTGTCGCCCCGACCATTTGAAAGTAGGTAACCACGGACTTTCGTGGTTCTTTGTTTTTTCTGTCCGCCACCCCCTTTAAGGGTTTGGTGGACAACTATTTTTTCCCGTTTTTGGGAAAGGATTCCCTCAACAAGCTATCTATCTGTTGCTGCTTTTTGACGAACATCATTTTTCAGTAGGATATAGAGAACTGTAGCAATAGGTACCCCCAGAAGTATACCCAGGGGGCCTGCGAGTCCGGCGCCAACAATCGCGGCCAGCAAAACCCAAATGCCCGGCAAGCCCAGGCTGCTGCCCACCACCCGGGGATAAATGATGTTGCCTTCGGCCTGCTGCAAGACTACCAAAAAGATAACAAACCACAGGGCATGTTGCGGCGAAATTATAAGCAAAGCCAAAAAAGCAATGGCCCCGCCAATATACGCTCCCACTAAAGGTAGCAAGGCAGTGATCCCTATTAAGGTGCTGATCATCAAGGGATATTCGAACTTAAAAATGATCATACCAATAAAGCAAAGCATCCCTAAAATAGAAGCTTCGGTAAGCTGACCATATACAAACTTATTAAAGGTATTGGTAGTCACCTGAAAAACATATACTAGGCTTTGGTAAGTCCTTGAGGGCAAATAAGTCTGACAGACAGCGTTACAATTTCCGAGGACTCTTTCCCTCCCTGCTAAAAGATAGACAGAGAAAATCAGGGCAATAAAAAAGTTGCCTAGAAAGCTGAACACGCCGGTGGTAACGCTGATAATCCCAGACAAAACAGCGGAATTGCTGCTCAACTCTTCGACTGATTCAAAAACCCGATTAATTAAGGAGGATAAATCAACATCGGCCACTTTTATGATATTGGCAACCTGGTTAATCAAACCCTGCATATTGTCCAAATAGGTGTCGATATTAGAAATGAATAGGCGGGTACTATCGATTAATTGCGGAACAATAAAGGTAATTATAACTGTCAATAGTAACATGGCCAGAAAATATGTCCCCAGAACAGCTAACCCGCGGATCAAGCCATTACTGCTATTCTTCAAAGCTGTTTTCCTGATATACTTTTCAATTAAGATACAGGGTTTATGTAAAATGAAGGCCATGGCTATGCCGATCCAAAATGCTTTGAATAAAGAAACAAACCAGCCTAAACCGTGTACAATAGCGCTGAAATTGAGCACCACCAAAATCAGGACCGCCGCATAAGCAATAATCCCCAGCAAGCCCTTGTTGGTCTTAATATTGATCGGAATCCACCCCTTCACATATCATCCCTAATAATGGTAACGTTTCCTGTCTCGATCCTGAAACCCATTTTTTAGTTTAACCGTTCCACTGTGAGTCCATCCAGAACTCTAAGAAAAAACAACAGTTTATCCAATAAAAAGCTATTTCTATAAAATTAAAGTAAATCCTGCTGTGAAAAGACATAAGCGGAATACCCGGCCCTATTCTGCTTGGAATCGAGGTGCTTTTTGAATCACTTATCCCTTGAAGATCAGCTCACCTTGCCATCTTTCTTAATATGTGATAGAATAATTTAGAATTATTGGCTTTTCAACTGCCTGTCTCCGGTGTC
>CAZHHJ010000132.1:0-6752 GCA_964531295.1 uncultured Syntrophomonas sp. | reverse complement strand
AAGCCACAATCGCATTTTGGATTCTAACTGGTAGGGAGTTCTTGCAGGGCTTTGTTAAATTAATTTTGACGCTCCCATGATGCTGCTCCAATGAAAATTTTTAGTGCAATTAAATAGCAAATAGGTTAAAATTACCATTAACCTACATTATTTTTATATTATTAGGCGGTTGCAATAGCTTTTAATTCCCAATACATAGGGATTTTTAATTACGCATATCCTGACATTAACATTTCGTTATCTATACAACGCGCAACGTAAGTCGCTAGTTTAACCCCTTTTTCATCATTAAAAGTTTTGATGCCTTTTATAAGACCTATCGTACCAATAGATATCAGATCCTCCATATCTTCACCGGTACTGTCATACTTTCTTACCACGTGCGCAACCAGACGCAGGTTGCGTTCCACCAATATATTTCGAGCTTCTTCACTACCTTTCTTTAATTCCTTCAGATAGCGCCTTTCATCTGCTTCATTTAAGGGCTGGGGAAAAACCTGATTATTAAGGTATGCGAATAAAAACAGGCTGCCTTTTACAAGCGCAGCAACAGCTAAGAACCATCCCAGGAAGGACACCCATACCACCTCCCGATATTTGCCACCCCCAAAAATAGAGCGCTCTACACTATATGCGCCTGTTCATCATGATGTGACTTTTATTTGCATGAAAATTCTGGTGGTATGAGGGGTAATGCCGAGGGCAATCCCTCTATTGGCTCTATTGGCTACAGCAGTTCCAGGAGATAGCCATATCCTTCTCTTTCCATATCTTCTCTGGGAACAAAGTGTTAATCACTGCTTGTTAAGGGAGAGTTGAGTTAATTCTCCCTTCCCCCCAAGGGGAATATTTCGGTCTGTAATTCCGTCAACTTCTGGACAACATATGCCGTCTATTGCCGGACATTATAGGGGGGCAGTAGCACTTAGCCAAAGAGTCTGTTTCCGGTATTTAATATAAATACGTTCTTAGCTTCTTATTCGTAAGATGGATTGTTCATCAATATATCCCAAATTTCCTATGATCGCAATTAATATTTTGTCCATATCGATATAGCTTCATGACGCTCAGTACTCTGAATTATCACAACAACTATATCAAATATCAAAAAGTCATGTAATGGGAGTACCTGAACATGTGATGCTATCTGTTCACCGGCTACTCCCATTACCGTTACATAGAAGGGGAACATTTAAAGGGGGTCAGGATTTATTCGTGATGATCCAATGATTATCGGCCTTTATAAACAGCTTCCCGCTTTTCCAAAAAGGCCTTCATTCCTTCCTTCTGGTCTTCAGTTGAGAAAAGGGATGCCCACGTTTTCAGTTCATATGTTAGGGCTGAAGGTAAGTCTACGTTCATGCCAAAATTAAGGCATCTTTTTGCCGCTTTCATTGCGACCGGCGACTTTGATACCAAAATCCCTGCTGTTTTTTTCGCTTCATTCATTAGCTGATCCTTGGGAATAACTGCTGTAACCAAGCCTATTTTAAATGCAGCCTCCGTATCAATCAGTGAGCCAGTCATTACCAGGTATTTAGCCCAGCCAGGCCCTACTGTACGAGTCAGCCTCTGAGTTCCACCTGCTCCAGGAATAATTCCCAGATTAATCTCCGGCTGTCCAAATAAGGTTCCTTCAGCAGCCATGCGTATATCACAGGCTAAAGCCAGTTCGCTCCCCCCTCCCAGAGCCAAACCGCTTATTGCTGCTATGACGGGTTTATCAAGATGCTCGATCTTATCGAATGCTACCCTAATTGCCTCAACAAATTTTTCAGCCTGAAGGGAATCAGCATTCAACATAAAGGGAATGTCTCCTCCAGCCGCAAAAG
This sequence comes from uncultured Syntrophomonas sp., assembly GCA_964531295.1. Taxonomy (GTDB): domain Bacteria; phylum Bacillota; class Syntrophomonadia; order Syntrophomonadales; family Syntrophomonadaceae; genus JAAYJK01. The sequence continues at coordinate 4,920 of CAZHHJ010000132.1, read as the reverse complement.
CCCTTTCTCCTCCGGTTATTATGACTGCTTGCACTTGGTTATCAGCGCTAATTTCATCCATTACGATGGACAGTTCGTTTATCAGTTCGTCATTTAATGCATTCATGGTCTTGGGTCGATTCAGAGTGACGATAGCTATACCAGCATCCTTTTCGTACAATAAGGTTTTAAAATCCATCCGCTTCTACTCCTTTGATTCATTAATCATTTGGGCATATAAACTTTTTATCACGAATCAGTAATCTATTTTCCATATTTTCCGCTACAAGTTACAGTTGTTACCCCACAAAGCACTGTTTTTCTTCGATGGTTTTTGGATTAAAAATCTTAATCTTATACATTAGGAGCACCTCTTGGTGGTATTAGACTATTTACCATTGCGGCGTTGTTCAAGTTAAATTTCTAGGAAAGTTTGTGTTTCTCAATTATTTACCGTTTAGGATAATCGAAAAAGCCTTTACCACTCTTTACTCCAAAATGCCCAGCCCGAACCTTGTTTTTTAAGGCCTGGGCCGGCCTGAATTTGGGATCTCCAAACTCCTGGTAAAAATATTCAATTACATTTAAGAGCACGTCTATCCCCACCAGATCGCACAGAGCTAGGGGGCCGATGGGCATATTAGCCCCTAGTTTCATAGCCTCATCGATAGCTTCCGCTGATGCCACCCCTTCATCATAAGCATGAGCGGCATCGTTCAGATAAGGAACCAGTATCCGATTTACAATAAAACCAGGGGCTTCTTTGGCCTGTATTGCCTTTTTACCGATGGTTTTGCATGCCTCCATCGCCAATTCCACTGTAGCTTCGCTAGTTTCAACTCCAGGAATAACTTCCACTAGTTTCATAACCGGTACCGGGTTAAAAAAGTGCATACCCACGACTTTATCGGGTCTCCCGCTGGCGGCGGCAATTTCAGTTATACTGAATCCAGAAGTGTTAGAGGCTATAACCGTATTGGGTGCACATATGTCATTTAGCTCTTTGAAAACTCTCTTCTTAACCTCGATGTTTTCGACAATAACCTCAATTACCAAGTCACAATCTTTAAAATCGATATTATGAATGCCAACTGTTAAATTCTTCAAAAAGTTGGCCTTATCCTGCTCTGTTATTTTGCCTTTGCTTACATTCTTATCCCAATTCTTAACCATGTTATTATAAGCTCTATCAACAAAAACCTGTTCTAAATCAACCAGAACAACCTGCAAACCGGACTGGGCACCTACCTGAGCAATTCCTGCCCCCATAGTTCCAGCGCCCAATACACCCAATTTTTTAATTGCCATATAAGATTCCTCCCTTTATTTGTTATGGTATTAGAAGCATAGCCCTGAAGAAGTCCCCTCTTGTACAATAAATTGCTGCTTAGTATACTCCCGTAATTCTTCACAGACCGTAATGCGGGATAGCAAATCCAATTCAGCCTGTTGCCAAGCGCAATGATGGATTACATCTTATTAATCGTCTTTTCTCATGCTCTGTAATCAGTACATTCCATTAAATTTATAGAAATCTTATTGTCCATATTATAGGAATGCTTCTTTAAACTTATATATTTCTAGTCCACAGGGAACACATAGCAGGCCCTCCGCCCACACATAATGAGGCACCCCCTATTGTAAGGCCAAGCCTTTCCATTTCATAATACATAGTCACAATGATGCGTAATCCAGTAGCACCTACCGGATGACCCAGAGCTATGCCAGAACCATTATGGTTAACTTTATCCATAGTAAGCTCCATGCCATGATCTTCCTTGAGCATTCTGCCTACACCCAGCCACTGGGCGGCAAATGCTTCATTAATTTCCCAGTAATCAACGTCTTCAAACTTCATGTTCGCCTGTTTTAGGCATTTAGGAATTGCAGCTGCAGGACCTAATCCCATAAGCGTAGGTTCTACACCTGCATTGCATGTATCTATCAGTTTCATAAGCGGTTTAATACCCAGTTGTTCTGCTTTTTCCTTGGACATTAAGATGGCGGCGGCAGCGCCATCATTGATCCCAGACGCATTGGCAGCAGTTACAACTCCGCCTTTTTTAAAAGCGGGCGGTAATTTACTCATGGCTTCAAGATTAGCATCGGGTATCATATGTTCGTCATTCTCATAATAAGTAACCTTACCTTTTTTACCTTTTATCTCTACCGGCACTATTTCCCTTTTAAACGTACCGTTTTGAACAGCTGCCGTAGCCCGCTGGTGACTAATTAAACCTAATTCATCACATTCTTCACGGGTAATTCCGTACTTTTCTGCAACATTTTCAGCAGTGAATGCCATATGCCCACCGGTAAAACCACATAGCAATGCGTCATGAATCAGACCATCTTCAATAACACCAGCATTCATTCTATAACCCATCCTAGCCTTGGGCAACATGTAAGGTACGTTGGTCATGCTTTCTGTACCTACTACCAGAGCAATTTCAGTTTTACCCAGGATAATATTATGGGCTGCTATTTCCAATGCCCGCATAGCTGATGTGCAATTTTGGTTAATGTTAACAGCACTGCTGTCTACAGTAAGACCACAGGCTAATCCAACCTGCCGGGCAGGAAGGGAACCCTGCATATGGGGATATACTTCCCCCATGGTTATTTCATCAATAATAGTCGGATCAATATTAGCTCTTTTTATAGCTTCTTTACCGACGGTAATGGCTAAATCCTTGGCCTGCACATCCTTTAAACTGCCTAAGAACTTAGCAATAGGAGTCCTACAGGCACTTACCATTACGACTTCTCTACTTTTCATTCCATTTGCCTCCTATCTCAATTTCATCAATTACGTTTTACGATTAATCTGTTAAAATCATTGGCCTTTAAAAACCTGACACCTACGCCATTAGCTCAATCTCTGGATAATAGGCATCTCGGATATAGTGACATTTTCTAAATCATTCTGCGGATATTAAAAGGGTCGTTTTTTCTCCCCAGCACATATCACTAACACCCAAGAATGCCTCTTAGTAAATTTTTATTTGCATATAATATCCGCTTGGCTTGTTTACGAAGTTCAGAGCAGTTCATAAAACATTGATAGTCTACCTCATTTTGTAAATATTCAAAGGGTCGATCTTTTCGCGAAGCAAGCGGATTTCATCCACATAAATGCCCTCTGCTTCAGTAGCCCGAGATACATCAATATCAAAGCCAGTGTTGGCCTTTACATCGGCAGGGCTAATTCCGGGGAAGTATTGATCTAAGTACATAATTTTGTCTTCATCGTTGAACTTACATATTCCCATGGATGATATAAAACAGCTGGGGCCCCCCTGCATTCCCAACTCTTCGCGCCTAACCAGATTGCCTTCGGGCCACTTTTTAACCATCCAACCAGGCGTGGTAAGATAATCCACAAATTCACATACCCGACGCTTTTGGTGGGCCATCAGTATTACAGTAGTTTTAGCGAATACTCCTATATCTACAGCTCCGGCAGTTCCTGCCAGTCTTTTAGCCGGCTTGTTGTAATCTCCACCAATAAAGGTTGAATTTACATTGCCATACTTATCGATTTGCGCCCCACCGATGAAACCAAAGTCAATTTCATTGCGGCTTAACGGATACAGTCCTTCTGGGTCTCCCATCTGCCAGGATGAGCCGTAAGTTAGGCGGCTATCCATAATGGATATGGCTAATTCCTCGGGATTAGCATCAGCTTGGCCAGTCTCCACAAAAATCACCATGTTGGGGCAGTGGATCATCTTGGCTAATTGGGTAGCAACCAGAGGTAACCCAGTACCAATCAGGCCTTTCTTCCCGTCAAAGTTGGCTAAGAATCTGGCGGAATAACATACCATGGCCTCGACTGCGGTATATTCACCGATTTTGGCATATTGTTTAGTCATTACTTACCCCTCCTTTAGTCCTAGGAACATAGCCATAAGGGGGCACAGCCCGCAATTTTTCCAGGCGGCTAGCCCCTAGCTTATCCAGATAATCCATGTGTCCATTTTTATTAAAAATCCATATCTCGGCCCATTTATCAAAACCTTCCTGGGTTGAACAAGCCTGGGCATATTCCTGGATGAATGGAATATCCATATCATAATAGTTGTAAACTTGGCCGGGATGTGCTCCCCAGGGCATTTCAACCACCATATCCACGGATGTACAGGGGATACAGTTGCGATTAGGGTCTCGTCTTATAAAGGATTCTGGGACAACCTCTTCTGCGGTAACAATCACCTTTTTTGCACTCATGGCGCCAAGGTGATCAAAGGTTAGACTCCCATCTATCCTGACTGTACCTTCCTCCCCGGCCATCTGTACATGGCAGATGCAGACATCCAATTTGATGGCGGGAAGCAGCTGGACGGTCCCCATTCCGAAGAAGGGATCCTCCATTAAGACATATTTTTTCTTCGGCAGCATTTCCTTATCTCTGGCTACTAAAGCCGCTTTGGATAAGTTGTCATAGGCTGGGTTTAACACATCGGTCCCCAAGCAAGTCTTGGAAGCAAGAAAAGGAACCCCAGCCTGACCAGCCATTACTCCTAAAGATAAATCAATGTGCCCAATTTCATCAGTGATAATTGTTCCTTCTTCAGTTCTTCTCTTCATATTAGGAGAAATGCCAAACGCACCATTGGAGGTGTAGCAACCCCGGTATGCTTCTATACACCTGCCTCCTACTAACATATCATCTGAAAGCGAACAAGTCCCGATCAACACTAGATTCTTCTTTCCCTGGCGCACCATCTCCATGGACGCCGCCACCGGGCGTCTATCTTCAACTATGCCGCCAGTAAGTATGACATCTCCATCCCTTATTTCCTGGATGGCTTCCCGAAGGCTAACCACTTTACTCATATCCATCCTCCTCCTCTTCTTTATCTTTGAATTACTTAGTTACTTTACCAGACCTGGAACGGTAACCCCATGGCTCTGTTGCCCTTAATTTCTCAAGCCTGG
>CAZHHJ010000131.1:0-6765 GCA_964531295.1 uncultured Syntrophomonas sp. | reverse complement strand
TTCACTTCCCCTTTACAGTGGCGCGACCACGCCGGATTCTAACCGGCTTCCCGGGTTCCTGTCTAATAAACATTATTAATTTGTTTTAAAGCGCAAATACATTATAGAGTAATTTATATAAGTTCATTTAGATAATAATACTGAGTTCGTCTGGCAGAACTGATATTTTTTCAACTCCAGATTGGTTAAGTAACCAGGTATTCTCAATTCCCGCAATCCCTACACCTGGAATGACAAATTTGGGTTCCAGCGCAAAAACCATCCCAGCTTGCAATTCCACCTTAAATCCTTTAGCAATAACTGGTCTTTCATCCAATTCCAGACCAACCCCATGTCCGACGAACTTCACTCTTTCATCGCCATACCCCATGAAGTTGTCGCCCAATCCTGCCCGCTCGGCTATCGTGATAGCCAGATCATACATTTCACTGGCCACTACTCCCGGTTTTATCCGGTCTACAAGGGTCTCCTGGATTTCCAGTGCTACCTGGAAAGCATAATCCAATTCAGGTGCCAGCTCTCCCATGACATATAAGCGGGTCTGATCAATGTTATATCCATTAAATGTACCTACATAATCCAGATAAATCGAATCGTTAACCTGTATTATTCTATCCCCAGGTCCCTGGGGATAGAACGCTCCCATTCCCCGTCCAGCTGTGACCCCATCATTAAAGCTAGCTATACACCCATTGGGCCCAGATAAGAAATGTCCATAGAAAAATTCCTGGTTAAAGCCGCGCATACGCACATAGCCCTGGTGGCCGTAATCTCTAAGCACTTTTTCAACCCTAGCCGCAATGGCAAGTTCTGAGTAGCCCGGCTTTATCAAGTCGGGGACATGAGTGAAAGCTTGGGCCATGGTTTTCCCTGCCTGACGGATAATCTCTATTTCATAGGGACTCTTAATAGCCCTCAAATCACCAATCCAGTTACTGGCATCCAATAATTCTGCGTTCGGAAAACCTTTTTTAACAGCCAGATAGGCGGAGACAGGAATTACATCATTCTCCAACCCTAATCGCCCTGGCAGTTTATGATTTAAATCACCTAGTCTATCAGGAAGATACTTGAAATTATTGACCGGGATAATATCCCACGGGCACTCATAAGCTGCTCGGGGAAGGCTCTTGCGGCAGAATAATACTGGTTTCCCTGTGCTCGGTACATATAGCTGGGCACTTTGCAAAGTACCGCTGAAGTAATACAGATCAGCATTCTGCAAAATAAGAACCGCATCACAGTTATCTGCTTTCATCCTATCTTGCAGATCCTCAATGCGCCTTTGCAGTTCTTCTTTTGGTATCATATTTCCCTCCTTCCTGCTTTGAGAGAGTTTATTTGAAATGGTATTCCGAATTCATGCAAAACTTGGCAATTAATCTTTTGTTTTCACTACGACTTTTATACTCTTACAGGAATGATCGTTTTTAACTATGAAATGATCTGGTTTTTCTATTAACAAATAACCACCACTGGCCTCAACAATGATATCTTCTAGGGTGAGACCGTCCTCTTTGGGTATAAACAAGGGACGTCCCAGTGGAACAACAGCTTCTCTTAAAATAGCCATCATTTTCCTCCTTATTTTTATAAATATCAATCGGCTCGCTTAGATGGCAAAGCCATCATCTAACTTAAGTGTTAATTGTAGACCAATATTCTTGAATAAGGGGGGGCTGGAAAATACCGCTATCGGTAATAATAGCAGTTATCAGCCCGGGTGGGGTAAGATCAAAAGCCGGATAAAATCCCTCAACTTTATCTCCTGTAGTTCTTACTCCCGCAAACGCAAGTACTTCCTGCGGGTCCCTTATTTCAATGGGAATGTCTGCTGCAGCATAACACCGCCGATCCGGGCCTCCATAGCCCAGCACATAGAAGGGCAGTTTATGATATTGGGCAGCCAAGGCCAGTTGAAAAGTACCTACTTTATTAGCGACTGTACCATCCATGGCCACCCTATCTGCAGCGGTAAACACTTTGCTTACCAGTCCCTGATCCATACAATATGCGGCCATATTATCTGTGATAAGGGTTACTGGTATTCCCAACTCCGAAACCGACCAGGCTGTAAGCCTGGCTCCCTGCAAATAAGGCCTGGTTTCAGATGCTATTACTTTTATCCTTTTTCCATTGGCGGTAGCCATATTGAGCATATACAACAGGGCCGGTCCAGGAAAACAGTGCGTTAATATCTTGTCACCATCTTCCAGGACCTGCTCTGCCCACTGTCCAGTTAGTTCTGAACGTTTCTGCTGTTTATCGATGGCCTTATGAACACCATCCAATATCACAGCCGACCAGGAATCCTGCTCCGGCGCCAGCCTATGCCAGATTTTATCCAGCAAAGCTTTAAGATGATGTCCGGTGGGCCTGGTATTCACCAGCCGCTGGTATGCAGCTTGTAAATAACCATGGGCATCTGTCCCCCTCTCTCTATCTCTGCGCTCTAATTCCCGGGCAGCTAGATATAAACCATACCCTGCAGTTATAGCAATGTCGCCTGCGCCCTGCACAGCCATATCTTCTATAGCCTGCGCCACCTGTTCATAGCCCGGACAAATTACCTCCCTAATCTCACCTGGGAAGCAGCGCCGATCTATAATTATCAGGTTTTCATCGCGCAGGAAAACGGTGCTATTTATATCCATTAATAAGGGTTGTTTCAAAAAAACGTTTATCCTCCTCGTAAAGCCTAAATTGGAGATTAATTATAAGTTTTTTTCATTAACTTTACCCTCAACTGCAGCTTTAATCCAATCGACAATGAATTCGGTACTGGCAGCAGGGGGAAATATTTCGTCTGCTACACCGGTTTGCTTGAGAGTCGCCTGGTCCTGCAGAGGAACCAATCCTTCACCAAACAAGATGATATTTTGGCAACCCTGATCTGCCAAAGCCTGTTTCAATTCTGGAAACACCGTCATGTGAGTACCCCTATAGGTACTTATTCCTACCACATCGACCGTTTCTTTTACCGCCTCTTCTACTATCTCATCCATACTCCGGTATAAACCGGTATATACTACATCCATGCCTCCAACTTCTTTTAACCCCCGGGCTAGAGATCTTATTTTTTTATTTTGTTGATCCAGCCCGGTTATCCCTAATAGGACTTTTATTTTAGCAATAATAATCCACCTGCCTTTCAGCAGCTACCTGTTCAAGTATTTTTGGGATATTTCTTCTGCCAGGGTATATGGATCAGTCTCTTTATTCATTAGTTTTTTAACCATGACATCGAACTCTCCCGATGCTGCCAGTTCACTCAATACTGGTCCCAGGATAGCTGAACGCAGTGCATCATTCATCTCCGTAATAACCTTTCGAACCGCCCGTTCCTCCATCTGCTTATTATTAATCAAATGCTGGTGGTGTTCATCAATTTTCTCATAGAGTTTATCCACACTCGCGGCAAAGGAATGTGGTTCCAGACTGCTTTCCAGCATCATAACGGGAGGCCGCCAACCACTGGGGAATGTGCCGGAATTCAACATATTGAGGGTCTCTTTGTATAGCTTTCGGGCCCCTTCTCTATCGGCCTTATTGATTACAAAAATATCCGCAATTTCCATCAAACCGGCTTTTATAGCCTGAATTTCATCACCCATGCCAGGAACTAGGACCACTAATATGGTGTGAGCATGATTGATGATATCTACTTCCTGCTGCCCAACGCCCACCGTCTCAATAATGATAATGTCTTTTCCCATGACATCCAGGACATGAATGCCATCGCCTACTGCCTTGGATAAACCTCCCATGGCTCCTCGAGTAGCCAAACTCCGAACGAAAACGCCTTTATCCTCAGCATGTCTGAGCATACGAATTCTATCACCCAAAAGCGCCCCACCTGTGAAAGGGCTGGTTGGATCTACCGCCAGTACTCCTACAGTTTTCTCTTTTTGACGCATGGCAAAGATAAGTTGATCAGTTATGGTGCTTTTACCTGCTCCTGGTGAACCCGTTATACCCACCACATGAGCCTTACCGGTATAAGGAAAGATATGCCTTATAGCCTTGTTGGTATCGGGTATATCGTCTTCTATATTTCTTATGAGGCGGGAGGCCGCACGAATATCTCCCGCCATAGCCTTTTTGCCTAGTTCTTCCATACTATCAATTCCTCGGTTTAATGTTATCATTTATCCAGCCCACAATGTCATCAAGTTTAGCACCTGGAGTAAAGAGACCGATCAATCCTGCGTCATAAAGAGCCTGCATATCCTGTTCTGGTATTATTCCACCGCCGACCACGGCTATATCACCAGCGCCTTGTTCTCGAAGTTGTTGGGCTACTGCTGGGAAAAGATATTTGTGCGCTCCAGAAAGGCAGCTTAATCCTACCATATCAACGTCTTCCTGTATGGCCGCACCAACTATTTGTTCGGGAGTCTGGTGACAACCAGTATATATTACCTCAAATCCGGCATCCCGGAAAGTCCGGGCCAAAACCCTGGCGCCCCGATCATGACCATCCAGACCGGGTTTAGCAAGCAGTATACGTATCCTTCTATCAGCCATGTTGTACAAACCTCCTTCAATTATTCTAGTACATGCCAGGGTCACGGTACTCGCCGTAGACTTCCCGATATACATCGCAAATTTCCTGGACGCTGCAGTAACTCTTAACTGCCTCAATACAATAAGGCATGACATTATCGCCTTTCTTGCAGGCGGATCTAATATCATCAAGACATTCCTTGACCTTGCGGCTGTCGCGTTTTCTTCTTACAGCACTCAAACGTTCAATCTGTTCCGTTTCAACCTTATCATCAATTTCCAGGAAAGGAATTTCCACATCCTCATCGGTGTTATATTTGTTGATCCCGATCATGATCTTTTCACCGGCATCTATCTGACGCTGGTACTTATAGGCAGCATCGGAGATTTCCATCTGCGGGAATCCCTGCTCGATAGCTTTAACCATACCGCCCATATCATCTATCTTATGAATGTAATCCCAGGCTTTTTCTTCCATCTCGTTGGTCAGAGCTTCCACAAAATAAGAACCTGCCAAGGGATCGATAGTGTTTGCCACTCCGGTTTCCTCAGCAATAATCTGCTGAGTCCTGAGCGCAATCTGTACCGCATGGTCAGAGGGCAAACAGAGCACTTCATCCAGGGAATTGGTATGCAGTGACTGAGTACCGCCCAGAACTGCTGATAATGCTTCGGTAGCAGTTCTAATAACATTGTTATAGGGCTGCTGAGCAGTAAGTGAACATCCTGCTGTCTGGGTATGGAAGCGCATCCACCAGGACCTCTCATCGGTCGAGCCATACCTTTCCCGCATAGCCTTGGCCCATATTCTCCTGGCGGCACGTAATTTAGCGATTTCTTCAAAGAAATCTATATGGGCATTGAAGAAGAAAGACAAGCGCGGAGCAAATTGATCCACATGCAAGCCCTTACGTTGGAGAACGTCCTCAACATATTCCATACCATCCCGCAAGGTAAACGCCAACTCTTGAACTGCGGTAGCTCCTGCTTCTCTGATATGGTAGCCGCTGATACTTATGGTGTTCCAGCGCGGCACATATTTGGTGCCGAATTCTACCGTATCACTGATGAGTTTAACAGAAGGTTCCGGCGGGCACATCAAGGTCTTCTGAGCAATAAATTCCTTCAGCATATCATTCTGAATAGTGCCTCCGATTTGGGTTAGAGGTATGCCCTGAAGCTCTGCAGCAGCGCAGTACATAGCCCACAACGCCGTAGCCGGCGGATTAATGGTCATGGAGGTGGTGATCTTAGCTAATGGAATGTCTTTTATCAGGGCAAAAAAATCATCGATAGTGTCAATAGCAACTCCGCATTTGCCGCATTCTCCCCGGGCCTTGGGGGAATCGGTATCATAACCCATCAAGGTGGGAAAATCAAAGGCGGTACTCAAGCCGGTCTGACCGGAATTCAAAAGATAGTGCCAGCGCAGGTTGGTTTCCGCCGCACTTCCCATGCCGGCAAACATTCTGAAGGTCCAATATTTACCCCGGTAGCCAGTGGCCTGATTGCCACGTAGATAAGGATATTGACCAGGGTATCCGATATCTTTTTCAAAATCCATGTTCTTAATGTCTTCAGGTCCATATAACCTTCTTATTTCTAAATCAGATACAGTAGTCCACTCCGGTTTTTGATCAGCATATTTGGCCACTGTCTTTTTTACTTCGTCCTCCCACTTTTTACGCATAGTACTTGATTTATCTAATAATTCTTCAGTAAACAACTGTCAATCCCTCCTCATTTATAAAAGGCGTCCAACTTCAAGGCAATTGTTAATTAGGTATTAGTACTCAATACCGGCTCGGTCTTTAATACCGGCATTGTAATGATGTTTTATCTCTCTTACTTCACTGACCATATCAGCCAGGTCCTGCATTCTTTGCGAAGCATATCTGCCGGTCAGGACGAGATCCAGTTCCGGGGGCTTGTTCTTAATGAGCTCGATAACCTCATCTTCTACAAGCAGGCCGAAATCCGCGACCACGTTAATTTCATCCAGGATGACCATATCATAAAGGCCACTCTGAATTACTTCTTTGGCCTTGGCAAATCCCTCTTCGGCTAACTCCATATCTACAGACGCCGGATTATCGCGCATTACAAAGCTGTCCAGCCCGTATTGAAAAAACGCTAAATCGGGTAGATACTTTCTTACTGCCTTAACTTCACCGTATTCGCGTCCCTTCATAAACTGAATCATACATACCCGAAGTCCCTGGCCAGTAGCCCGTAAAGCCTGACCAAATGCAGATGTCG
>CAZHHJ010000130.1:0-6868 GCA_964531295.1 uncultured Syntrophomonas sp. | reverse complement strand
TGTTAATTATTTCGGGTTTTCCGTATTTACTTATGGCTTCTTTTACTGCTCTTACTACGAAGTCAGATTGCAGGGTATTGCTTATCGTCCACCCCACTATGAACCTTGAATACCAGTCAATTATGGCTACCATATAGGCAAAGCCGTGTGGGGTTCCAACATACGTAATGTCAATGGCCCAGACTTGATTGGGTCGATCAATCTTCAGGTTTCTAAGGAGATAAGGATATGTTTTGGCCTCCTTATCCCTTTTGCTGAGGTTGGGGCCAGGATAAAACACATGAATATCCATTTCATCCATGTAGCGCTTTATCAACTTTCTACCTATATTGCTGAATCCTTGTTTTCTTAACTCATTGCGGATTCGCCTGACCCCATATGACGGTTCCAGGAAGTGAATTCTATCGATTGCGTTCTTAATTGCTATCTCCTCCTGGGAAACCTCAACCGGGACATTCTTATAGTAAGCGGTCGATCGTTTTAGATCTAATAATTCGCACTGACGTTTTATAGTCAGCTTGGAGCCGGTATGGTCTATGAGTTTCTTTTTTTCCTCAGTTCTAATGCTTGTTCTTGTTTTTTTTTAAGCCAGTCAATGTCAATGGTCAGTTCTCCGACTTTGCGTTCGAGAGCTGCCTTTTCAACTTCGAACTGTTTTTTTAGCTTCTCAGTTTCATTGGCCTTTTTGTCAAATACTAAAGGCATGTTAGCCAGAAACTCTGATTTCCATCGGCTTATTAATTGCTGGCTTACTTCGTATTTATTAGAAATCTCTACCAAGGTGTCTTCCTCCCGGAGAACCTCTAATACTATTTTGGCTTTTTCTTCGGGGCTGTACCTTTTTCGTTTATTAATCATGATTCCATTTTATCTTAATTTTTAAAATTTGTGTCCAAACCTATGGGGACATTTTATAGTCCCGGAAGATGGGGAACAAGTAAAAAAAAGCATTGAAAGAGGACCATTCACTTCAAAAGGAGAAGCCGAGGTTGAAGGTGATATGGTCAGGGTCAATGTAACGGTTGATAAGGATACAGTTCAGGATGAACGGTGGGGAGGATACGACCTATACTACCAATTTATAATATTAGGTGTCCAGGCTGGAACAGGTCTGACAAATGTAGTAAATACTGATGCAGATGCGGAAGCAGGAGAGAGCGGATTCCCAGTTGCCCCAGTTATCGCAGTAGGAGTGATCGCACTTGCAGGGGTAGCACTTGGTATTAAGGGAAAAGGCAATAAAAACAAAAATTCAAAGAAATTAGAGGATTCAAAGGAAGAGCAAAGCAGCTATAAGCTTTATGTCAGCAAGGACTTTGGAAACAAGCTCAAACGGGGAGGAGCTCATGAATTTGTATATGCCCGAATGGTTGAGGTCAAAAGAGGCGGCATTGAAATCAATAGGGATGATTTAACTGCTCGTATTGAAATCTTTTCTCCAGATAATTATATAGAGGTTGGTACACCTGTAGCTTCTGGGGACTACATGGGTGCCTCAGTAAAGGCTGACTATTTTGAGACCGGCGGTCCTGAGGATGGGACTGTAAGCTTTAGATTTATTGGTGAAGGGGGAACCTTCCAAAACAATGTGAAGTTCAAGCTTGTCGGCGACCCATATATTCATTATCCGGAAAAGGGAGACGATTTGATTCCTACGATAAATATGATCTATGGATGCGACGGAAAATACTCATATAAGGTCGAGTTTTGCGATTTTACGAAGCCACTTACAAATGTCCAAATTGAGATACCCAGAGATGATCTTGCAGGCGGTAAAATCGAAAAGCTAGATGAATTCAATTACATGATCAACTTGAATAATCTTAGTACAAAGACACAAGCATCAACATATAAAACGGAGAGCTTCAATATAAAGGTGATAGGAGAAAATGAGTCTGAGTATGTTGAGGATAGAGTGAGAGTATTGCTTCAGCCGGAAGGATTATCGATAGTCGAGTTGGATAATCAGTTTGATGAAGATGGATATTTCAAGGTCATCTGTTATCCTGATGCAGACAACGAGGAATCCACTGAGGTCATGCCTACTCGTTTCAAGTTGCAGCTTACAGTAGCTGAAACAAATGAAAATGGTGAAACCGAAGTAAAAGTGATTCCTCCATCAGATTACACTCCAGTATTTGGAGATTTGAAAGGGACAGATTCTAAGACAGATACTCTATCAACTCGATACCCGATCGAGGTAAATGCTGCAGGAGTTTCGAATAGAGGAGTATATAGATTTGAACCTAACCAAGTGCTTCCTGAGCCAGAGGTAGGTAGAATTCACGTTAAGCAGCCAATTTCTACCGAATATGGCAACGAGAAATACGAGATTGAGCTCAACCTCAGGCTGATAGGAGAGCCCATGGACCGAATGGCGGGCTGGGATGAGGAGCTGAATATCCTTAGAAAACGAGTTGAACGATATGGTTTGAGTGCGGATCTTTCAGTGAGAATGAGAGAATTGGGAAGAAATCGATCCACTCAGGAGCTAAGGCTATTAAACAAGATGATCCTGATCGAATCATCGATATACTTCACTAATGAGGCAAGAGAGTACAATGATATCGCGGACCGTTTACAGCAAATAGAGACGGGCTTAGAGGTAATCAAGTGGCTTGGTGATCAATCGTTCTCAGTTCTGATGACCATTTATACCGGACCTGCAGGAGAGGCTATCATTACTCCGGCCAAGGAGATTCTGGTAGCGATGATAGGGGAGGTTGGTACTCAGATATTTATGGGTGAAACCTTCGTATTTGAAAACCTCAAGGTTGCCGATAACATATCAGCTGTATTTGAAAGCTACATATTGAACTCCTTAGGCCCTGATATGAGTATGAAAAAAGCAGGTGTAGTCATTGCCGGATTTGCAATTTTCAACTTTTCTAAGCACTATCTGTTGGATGTTGACGAAAGAGGCAACAGAGACTTTTATCAAGCCCTTAATTCTGCCTTTAGCGACCTGACATCTACAACTATGAAAATTGCAGCAGGTAAGTATTTTGAGAATCTGGTCAGCAGCAAGAAAAGCGGCGAGAAGCTCCAGGGCTGGGTATCTAATTGGCTTAAGGAAGGCTTGCCTGAAATGGTTTATGATGAAGTCGGAGAGAAGATACTCTCTAAATATTTGGAAGAGATATGCGGCAAGGGAGCTGCCTGGGTATATGGCACTATGAATGAAGCTAGTGAACGAGGCGCAATAAATGTAGACATGGATAAGCTTATATTGACGGTTCCTTTGGAATTTGAAAACACAGGAGTTAAGGTACCGGTTTATGTTGGAGTTGACTTAACAAGGATTACAGAGAGCTTGTTTGATTATATCTACGATAAGATGTTTGGAGTATTGCCTCTACCTAAAGAAAAAGCAAACATTCCGAAAGATCCGACTTATACACCCGGCATATAAATACAGATCTGCAATAAACAGAGCCAGCTCGCTTGCCTTTAAAGCTTGTAGAAATAGGAAAAGACCAGCCGCACTAAAGCACTTATGCTTGAATGCAACTGGTCTTTTTTGACCCGTTTGAAGCTGTTCACTTGGTTTTTTGTTCAATCCCTAAGTGAACGCTTCATTTTTAGCGTATCTTTTTTCTTTCTGCACTTATGGGCACCATGATATTATCTGGCGAGTCGGCCAAGGTGGCAGCCAATATCCCCGACAGAAAAAGAACGACCAGGGAAACAACCCTGGTCGTTGAAAGCCTTATAGACTATATATTAAATTAACCCCTGAGCAGGTCGCCAGCGATAACCATGCGCTGAACTTCACCGGTTCCTTCATAAATCTGGAATATCTTAGCATCTCTCATTAACTTTTCCACTGGATATTCTTTGGTGAAGCCATATCCACCAAATACCTGTACAGCTTCAACACCGCACATCATGGCAGTATCGCCAGCAAAAGCTTTGGCTAGTGAAGCTGCTTTACTGAAACGGGGTACATCCATATCCTGCAGAGAAGAAGCTTCCAGGTATAGGAGACGGGATGCTTCAATGTGCATAGCCATATCCGCCAGTTTAAACTGGATAGCCTGGAAACTAGAAATAGGTTTGCCGAATTGGGTACGGAGTTTGGAATATTCCAAAGATTCATCCAGACATCTCTGGGCCACACCGGTAGCCATTGCTGCAATACTTGCTCTTGAAATATCCAGAGTTTTCATGACTACGAACCAACCCTGACCTTCTTTCCCCAGCATATTTTTAGCAGGGACGCGAACATCTTCAAATATTACTTCAGTGGTATTGGAAGTGCGTATACCGAGTTTATCTTCCACTTTACCAATACTGATACCTGGGGTATCTCTATCGATCATGAAAGCACACATGCCTTTGTAACCCATACTCTTATCCAGGGTTGCCAGAAGAGTATATTGACCAGCTATGCCGCCATTGGTGATAAACTGCTTAACACCGGTGATTAAGTAATCGTCGCCATCCTTTACACAGCGGGTAGAAAGTGACGCTACATCAGAACCAGCACCGGGTTCTGTGAGACAAAATCCGCCCAGAACTCCTTCGTTCTGACGTCCAAACCACCATTTTTTCTGCTCATCGTTAGCAGCTACTAAAATAGGGTCAGTGGCTAGCAAAGCGCTGGCCACCATGGTCGTTCCTATGCCTGCGTCTCCCCAGCAGATTTCTTCTGCTACGATGTTCTGCGCAACATGATCCAGGCCAACTCCGCCGTATTCTTCGGGACAGGCCAGAGTCATAAATCCTAGTTCCTGCATTTTCTTAATGACGTCTTCCGGGTAATGATGATTACTATCCCATTCGCTAGCGAATGGAGCTATTTCATTTACCGAAAAATCATGGGCCATTTTCTTCATCATTTCTTGTTCATCTGTTAAACGAAAATCCATTAAGTATTCCCCCTCTAATTTTTATAAAAACTACTTGCCATCAAATTAATTAATTTTTTAGATGTCTCTGGTCCAGAGTGAGCACATTCCAGAGCCGCCGCCTACACACAAAGAAGCACCGCCCAGGGTTTTGCCCTGTCTTTCCAATTCGTAATACAGAGATACGATAATACGAAGCGCAGTACATCCAACCGGGTGACCCAGAGCTATCCCTGAACCATTAAGGTTGCACTTGTTCATATCCAAATCTATATCGAAATCTTCCTTTAGCATACGGCCAACTCCCAGGAACTGAGCCGCAAAAGCTTCGTTGATTTCCCAATAGTCAATATCCTCAAATTTTAATCCCGCATTTTTCAAAGATTTGGGAATTGCCAGTGCAGGGCCCAGACCCATAAGTTTGGGGTCAACTCCGCCATGGGTGATATCGATAAGCTTCATCAAAGGTTTGATACCCAGTTCAGCAGCTTTTTCCTTGGTCATTATTACTACGGCAGCGGCTGCATCATTAATACCCGAGGCATTGGCTGCTGTTACTACTCCGCCCTTTTTAAAAGCTGAAGGCAACTTGGCCATTGATTCCAGATTAGCATCAGGAATCATATGCTCATCAGTTTCATAAAATTTACTGCCTTTTTTGCTCTTAATTTCATAAGGAATAACTTCACGTTTGAAAGTACCTTCCTTAACTGCCTTGGTTGCACGCTGATGGCTCATGAGAGCTAGATTATCGCATTCTTCTCTAGTGATGCCATATTTCTCAGCTATATTTTCGGCAGTGAGACCCATGTGACCCGGTACCAGACTGTCAAACAGACCATCAAAGATCATGGAATCTTCTAATTTGCCGGCATTCATACGATAACCCATTCTGGCTTTTAACGCCATATAAGGTGCATTGGTCATGCTTTCCACTCCAATTACCAGCGCGATATCGTTTTTCCCAACTTGAATATTACGTGTGGCGATCTCCAATGCCCGCATTCCTGAAGCGCAATTCTGGTTTACATTGCAGCCCGTACTGTCAAACCTCAATCCACAGGCCATTGCTACCTGTCTGGCAGGAAGGGAGCCTTGCCCGTGGGGAAACACCTGGCCTAGTGTTAACTCATCTATTATTCCTGCATCAATACCGGCTCTTTTAATAGCAGCCTGGCCTGCAGCAATGGCCAGGTCGTTAGCTTGTACGTTCTTTAAGCTGCCCATAAAAGCACCGATAGCAGTTCTACATGCGCTTACCAATACAATATCCTTCATTATTAATAACACTCCTTCTTTACACTATGAGACGTGTGCGTCGAGTACAAATTGTGGTCCCCGAAGAGGGCTTCCCCATTAATCTGTGAGTCATAATTGCCGTACGCAAATTGTGGTCCCCGAAGGGGGCTTCCCTGAAGTGCTTTTAACCGAGCATTTGGCATGGCTTCTCTCTAGGGGTATACAATCAAACAAAAAATCAGGGGATAATTTCTATACTTGAATAAGTAAGATGATTGCTTAAGTCACTACTCCCCTCCTTCCTAAGCAGACTCAATAACTAACTTAGCAAATAATATGCCATAAGATAATATTATGAATAGAAAAAACTCGGATTACCATGTATTTTGCAGTAAACCCCGTAGTAAAGGGATTATAAAGTTTAGAAACATTCAGCGTTCAGGTAAGGAATGAGGAAAAATAAATATTTTCTGGAGATTAAAGTGGACAAACATTGCAGAATTGCACGAAAGCCTTGCGTTTATGCAATGTTAAGATTGTGATCTGCTTGTGTTGTAGGAGAAATGGGGGGGTTATGTAGATTATTAGAACCTTGCAATTATGCAAAGTTCTGATAATTTGCGATTTTGCATGATTCAGTATTTAATTTCCTAATTATAAATAGAATAGGGTTTGACTGGAGAAAATACAATTCTGATGAGATGCCAGCTGGCAAAATTTAATTAAAGTAAGCAAATCTATAAGCGGAGTTCTGTATTTGATAGTCATCTATCTGGGAT
>CAZHHJ010000129.1:5041-6974 GCA_964531295.1 uncultured Syntrophomonas sp. | reverse complement strand
GAAAAGCAATCAACCGTATGTACTCTTCTCAATCAATAGTTTCTTTATAAATGATTTTGGCTTACTTTACTGCACATTCCACCGCTTGTCAAGTCCTTTTATTTTGCATTCAAGTTTCTATATTGCCATCCTGAGCACCTACCCCGCTGTCATCCTGCCCCCGCCACTCTCATCCTGAGCACCTCCCCCCGCTGTCATCCTGCCCCCGCCACTCTCATCCTGAGCACCTACCCTCGCTGTCATCCTGAGCGCAGCGAAGGATCTTCTTCCTGCGAGAAGCAAAACGGCCTTCCCCTGGGAAATTTCTCATACCTTAAGCATCAATTTAGGGTTATAATCTTTACTAACAGCTCATTCGTTGTAACAACTCCCAGAATACCTGGAGGTAAACAAATGTTCATTGACATTCATTCCCATATCCTGCCCGGAATTGATGACGGTTCACGGGATATGGAACAAAGCCTGGAAATAATTAAAATAGCAGTTCTGGATGGCATAACAGCAATTTTTGCTACCCCCCATGTGATAAGTGGGGTCTATGAGAACAGAAAAGAAGATATCCGCAGAGCCCTGCAGGAAGTAAATAAACAAATTAGAGCTGAAAATATAACCCTGCAGCTGCTGCCCGGAGCGGAAATAAGGCTGGAACCTGATCTGCCCCAGCGTCAGCAGCGAGGAGAATTGATGAGCTTAAACGATACCGGCCGCTATCTGCTGCTGGAGCTCCCCTCTGCTTACATACCAGACTACACCGACCGGGTGATATATGAACTTCAGCTGCAAGGGATCACCACGATTCTGGCCCACCCTGAAAGGAACGTCAGTATAAGCAAAAACCCCCGGCTGCTCTTGGAGTTGGCAGCCCGGGGTACTCTGGTGCAATTAAATACCGGTTCCATCACCGGCTTATTCGGCTCAGAAGTAAAAAAAACAGCCCATAAGCTGCTAAAACTAGGCTGTGTTCACGCCTTGGGCTCTGATGCCCACTCCGCCCAGGGTGGCCGCATACCGGTCATATCCCCCGCCTATGAGCAGATAAAAAAACTCTACGGAGCTGAAACCGCCGAAATCCTCAGCTATGTGAACCCCTCCCGCATCATCTCCGGCGAGAACATCATCACCATAAAAGCCCAAAAACGCTTCACCTTCTGGCGCTAAAGCAGGAAAACAAAAGACTGCCCCCTTGTCATCCTGAGCGCCCACCCCTGTGTCATCCTGAGCGCAGCGAAGGATCTTCCCCCGTCTCCGTGCTTCAGCTCAGAGCACTTACGATCCCGGTACTCAACCCCATTACCAGCAGGCCAGCAATAATATTACCAGCGCAAATCGCCGCCAAAGCCCACTTAAAGCGGATATCCAGCAAGGCCGCAATGATAGCTCCGCTCCAAACTCCGGTCCCCGGCAGCGGAATCGACACGAATAAAGCCAATCCCCAGGCCCCATACTTCTTAACATTATGGCTCTTACCCAGCGAACGTTTGATAAAACGATTCACCGCATTCTTAAACAACCTGGTTCCCTTCAAATAATTGAACAGCGGCCGGACCGTAAAAAAAACAACCGGGGCCGGAATCATACTGCCCACAAAACTTATCAGCCCAGCATGGAGCGGGGACAATCCCAAAGATATACCGATGGGAATTGCCCCCCGCAGCTCAATAACCGGCAAAGCCGCCGTCAAAAACACCGTCAGCTCTATACCCAATAAACTAAACAATTGTTTAACACATTCTTCCATTAAAGCCTACCCTTATTTTACTTCTAAGCATTGTAATGTCCCGCCCGCCCCTCAACCTTATCATCAAAATCAAAACGCTTAATCGCCCTGCTAATCTTCTCCATACTTCCAACCCTCCTACAGAATGGGGACATTCCTGTGTCATCCTGAGCACCTCCCCCGGTCATCCTGAGCGCAGCGAAGGATCTTCCCCCC
>CAZHHJ010000129.1:0-4941 GCA_964531295.1 uncultured Syntrophomonas sp. | reverse complement strand
GTCATCCTGAGCACCTCCCCCGGTCATCCTGAGCGCAGCGAAGGATCTTCCCCCCGCCGGCGTCAACTTTAGCTGTGGAAATTCTTATATTGTATTTGCCCGCATCGCTCTGCGTTTTCCGGGCTGTTGGGATCGAGTTCTGAGTTATCCGCCCAGATGCGGCAAATAGGCTTATGCAGCTTTTCAGCCTTATCCAGAAGCTGTACCGTTAAGGAACCCTGTTCGCCTTCACTGCCATCCCAGAGGGCGATTAAAACATCACTATACTCCGCAATATAATCGCCAGCCTTTACGTAAGCTGCTTTTCGGCTGGCTGCAGGAGGCATTTCAATTATCTCAATAGCTTTATATTCGAGCCAATATTTCATTTCTTTCCGTAATTCAGCCCACCGACTGTCAGCTTGATAGTCATCAGCCGGGACAAAGTCATCCAAATACTCCTTTTGCGGAAAGGGCAATATGGCAATCAAGCGGGTAGCTTCCCGCTGTAACAACTGCCGGGCAATCAAGCGCTCCGCCCCCGCCGCCAATGTTGAAAAAATAGTCAGGTAATGGTCGGCAAACTGTTGTTCAATATAGCTGATCGCTTCATTAATAGCCTCTTCTACTTTTTCACTTTGGCGAGCATCCAGGTGGGCATGACCAGTAATGCCAATAGTCAGTGTTTTTAGTTCTGCCATGGTGCTCAAAGAATTAAATTCCTCTACATTAACATGCATGCCAATAATATTTTCCGGCGGCAGACTGGACAGTTCGAATTTGCGTTTATCAGCCAGGCTGCTCATTTTAATCAGATTCTCCATCGAACGTGCCCCATGATAATATTTGTTTACCCGCAGCAGGGCATCCAAAACCCCGGTTTCGATTATAAATTGATCCTCTTGTCTTATCTGCGGTGCATTTGTCTCCAGATAATGCCGGAGAATAAAGGCGCGGCGGATCATATAAAGCCTATCCTCCACGGTATTGGGATTACCGTTAATCCCCCGAATGTTTATATAGGCACTCAAGCGGCTGATAAAATCCGGTTTCTTGGCATTACGATCTTCAATAGAATCACCCTTTTGAAATTCAGCAAAAGAATGACGAGTGGCCCCGGCAAAGACATATATACCCCCGCCCAGGGGCCGGGCTATGCCCTGATCACTGAATTCACCATCCTGCATGGGGGCTAAAAAGTAACGCAACCAACCCAAGCTTAGCCCGGCACAGGGATTATCAAATTCGTCCCAGAAGACCAGAGGCATTTTACCCTGTAGATTCAGGTCCCGAATCTGGTCAAAAGCCGACAGCAACTCCTGAGGCGATTCGAATTGGGAAAGATTAAAGGTCAACTGGGCATCTTCCCTGATACCCAATCCCTGAGCAATTTCTTTAACCACAAATGATTTACCCGCCCCAGGAGGGCCAAATACCGCCACACACAAAGGATTTTTCGGTCTTTTGAGCCGTAGATATTCCTGCATGGCATTTTTCACACTGCGAACCCCTTCAATTTCCTGTCGATCCGCACTGGACCAGGCCCCAATAGTTTCCACCGGCACATCGGGTAAGGCGGAAAGTGCACCCTTCAGCACGATGTTGCGCGCACATTCATTTACCGCCTTCTGCGCATCCTGGGATGCAAAACAGATTAGCTGCCGCTTTAATAATTTCTCCTCCAGAATCGTCCAGTCATCTTCAGCCTCCAGGCCGTTGAGCGCAGCATTGCTCATACTGAAAAACCCCAGATCTTCGATTACTCCTTTTTTAGAATCGCCCGCACCCCTACCTCGTTTACTCAATTCCTGATAAAAATCAGCTATGGCTTGATAGGGAAAAGCCAGCTGTTTATAATTATCCTTTTCCAGCACTTCATAGCCCAGGATATGCAGCTTACGCGCCAACTTAACCCCTTTAGCAGTGGCTGAGACCCAATCTATGGCCGACGGATATTCTAACCACTCCGACATTAAGGCCGCTAATAGACAAGCATGATAACCCATTACCTGCCCGGGAAAATGGCGGGCAAATTCCCCTTCCTGCCAACTGCGATCAAAAACCATGGTGCTTTTCTCCTGGCCGATTATAATGACCCCGCTGGCACCCAAGGTTACGATCACCTGCCGGTACTTTATGTTTTTTCCCTGAGCTTCAACAAAGGGGCAATTAATACTCAAAACTGCTGCCGCGACTTCCCCCAGCATACTTTCCCAGGACAATGACAAACCTATCTTTACCGCACAGGAACGCAAATCACTGATGGAAGTAACTATAGTAGTCCGCTCAGCCAGACCCAATTCCATTATTCGTTCCAAAATCGGATTATCCTGGCCATCATGGTACTGACCAAGTTGGATAATGATATCCTGGGGCAGTTGGCTCCCCCTTTCATCCGTTAAAACCTCGGGCCAACCTGCCCGGCAATTGCGCAAGCCCAGATTGGTATCCTGGATAATCAGTAAATCAGGGTATCCCTTCAGCTTGGCCGCAGCATAATCCCAATCACCAGGTTCAAATTCGTGCCATTTCTCCAGGCGGTATGCATTATGCTTAAACCCCGGATTGAGAAATTCCCGCCATACCGTCCAAGAGGTAGTTATACGGTTTTCTTTAGGACGGTTCAGCAATTCCTCATCGATCACATTGCCTTCCACCACCGCCGATTCCCCTGCTATCATTTGATTCAGCAGCTGGTAAATCATCGCCGATCCCCCTGGTTTAGAACTCAATCTGACTTTAGTATCCTCTTTGGGTTTTTCCCAATAATATACCCCACCCTTGACGATGATCTCTTCGTCATGAATTCTAAACCAATCTACAGTGGGATCACCACAAATCTGGATAAATTTTTTCATAATTAAATACTCCTATAACACTAGCCTGGCCACTTCCTCGGCCGTACTCAAACAAGTGGTCAGCTTTCCCCCATAAACATGGATCAACTTAACCTCACCCTTATCGATAAGATCAACCTTATAATCCCGGCTCATCCGGCATCCCAAATACATGTGCTGTATTTTAACTTTAATCCATCTCATCTTTCCCCAGGCAACACTTCTTATATTTCTTCCCACTACCACAAGGGCACGGATCATTTCTGCCAACTTTCTGACTTTTACCACCGGGGATAAGCTTAAAATGTCGCTTATCATCCATTATACCCGGAAAACCACCTTCAGGAAGCGGTCTTAAGTGCGGCTTATCATATTTCTCAAATATCTCATTAGGTGTATGTCCATTGTTCTCCCAGATTCGAGTATGGTTAGCCGTTTTAATTCTCCAGCCGTTATATCCTTTTCTTTCATTTTTACTCATCCCTCTCCCTATGTCTCGTCATCTCTTCATCCACCCAATCTTCCTCCACATATACCATCCCGTTCCGGCCCTCAACTTTCCGATTAGGTCCGGCCTTATGTAATTTACAGCTCAAAGGCCCATAACAGAATGTTTCAAATCGATATTTCCTTCGACCCCTCGGGTTCCAGTTATCAACTATAATCTCCACCGGCATCCTAGCACCCCATATACAGCTACGACATTTAGTGTCATAAGTCCGGGCTGCCAGCCTGCGGTGTCCTCTTTCACGGTAAACTTCCAGCTCCGGCGGCACCAATTCCCAGGGTGCTGATGGGCTGCCCTGCTCTCCTTCTAATATCTTAGATAACTTCGATACTTTATAGTAATCCACCGGCTCCATGTCCGGATCCAGAACAGGAAGGCATGCACCGGAAATAATATCATTAACTTTGAAATTGAATTTAGCTTGGGCGGCTTTCCCGATACCGATGGAAAAATCTCTTTCATCACCATCAATAGTTCCAGTCATCTTAATTGCATAACCCAAATATGCATGAGAGGCCTCATCAAATGAACGGGTTAGCCTTATTCGTGGCTGGATTGATATAACCTTTCCAGAGAAAATTAACTTGTCCATCTAATAAAAATCCTCCTCTCTACCTACAACTCAAATTTTACTACATTAATTACTAGTGTAAACCAATATCTCTTGGTTAACTGCTTTGATGGTCTTAAACCATTCGGCAGCATTACTGGTAATCCATTTTGAAAACCGATTGGTAAATGATACGCAGTCACAAAAGTGGTTTTTGCCTTGATAAGTTGGTGTCAGGCACCGCCAATATGTTTGTGTGTTTTATTGAATACCTATATTCATTCAGTATACTGATTTCCATTGACAGTAAGTTCAGGTAGGATATATAGTTGACATAGAGATATTTGACATATTAAATAAAAGGGGGATTAGGATGGAAGGATTCAGCAGCTTTATCTGTTTCAGACTCGGATCTGCAACCAGGAAAATACAGAGATTTTATAATAACCTATATAGACAATATGGCATTACGTTAGGACAATCATTTATTCTATTTGCCCTTAAGGAAAAAGAAGGTTTAAGCCTTGGCGGTATGGCTGATAAGCTGAATCTTGACAATTCAGCTATTACGGGATTGATTGACCGTATGGAAAGCGAGAATCTGTTAGTTAGAAAAGTTGACCCTGAAGACCGTCGCTCATTCTTAATCTATCTTACGGAAAAAGGTAGGATTTTGGCCAATAAGGTCTTTCCTCTAGCCGATACTTTCAATCAGCAGTTAAAGAGTTCCATTAATAATGAAGAACAAAAGGTTTTGGATAAACTGCTCAGTTCGTTGGATCAGATTATAGATTAGCATATTGTGTGGGTAAGTATCAGTTGATACGAAATTCAATAAGCGGAGGAGAAATGCAAGACATGAGAGTTGAAGAGATTAAGAGCAAAATCAAGCAATATGTAATGGACTTAGGAGTGGACGACGTTGGAATTGCCAATGCATCTGATTATGTTAGTCCCAAATCACCCAAACTTGAAACTGTGTTCCCCGAAACTAAATCTCTTGTGGTGATGGCATTCAAGGAAGGATGTGGATGTAACAGCCCCAGCAATTCATTGCGAATGAATGG
>CAZHHJ010000128.1:0-7142 GCA_964531295.1 uncultured Syntrophomonas sp. | reverse complement strand
ACTGGGAATCTCCCACTTTGGGGGCTTGGGGACTGGGCTGGGAAGTCTGGCTGGATGGGATGGAAATAACCCAGTTCACCTATTTCCAGCAATGCGGAGGCTTTGACTGTGTACCGGTATGCGCCGAAATTACCTATGGCCTGGAAAGAATAGCCATGTATATACAGAATAAAGACAGTGTATACGATATCGAATGGGTAGAAGGTATCAGCTATGCTGATGTTCATAAGCAGGGAGAAGTTGAGCATTCCCACTACAACTTTGAGGTGGCTGATGTTGTGACCTTGACCACTATGTTCAATCTTTGTGAAAAAGAAGCACTCCGGGTGGCCCAACATCAACTGGTGCTTCCCGCCTATGATTTTGTATTGAAATGTTCCCACCTGTTTAACCTTCTGGACGCCCGGGGAGCAATCAGTGTTACGGAGAGAACAGGTTATATTGCCCGGGTACGAAACCTGGCCAGAATCGTGGCCGGAAGGTATCTGGAGCAGAGAAAAGCCATGGGTTATCCCCTGTTAAAAGATGAAAACCGCCGCCGGGAATTTCTGGCAGATGAGGAGGTGCTGTAAATGGCTAAAGATTTATTGTTTGAACTAGGGGTGGAGGAATTACCCTCAGCTTATATGTCCAAAGCTATTAAGGATTTGGAAAATCTGGCCCGGAGCAAAATTGCTGAGGCCCGTCTATACTACCAGGAACTGAAGGTTTATGGAACCCCCCGCCGTTTAACCCTTTTTATCACTGCTTTAGAAGAAAGGCAGCAGGATGCCCTGATAGAAAATCGCGGCCCTAAAAAAGCCATTGCTTATGATAAAGAAGGCCTTCCCAGCCCTGCCGGCCGGGGCTTTGCCCGCAGCCAGGGAATGGGGGTGGAAGAACTACAGATCAAAGAAGTTGATGGAGTAGAATATGTTTTTGCGGTAAAAAGTGAACTCAGCCAGCCAACAGAAGACCTGCTGGCCGATGTGCTGAAGGAAATTGTTTACTCCCTGGTGTTCCCTAAATCCATGCGCTGGGCCTATTACCAGACCCGCTTTGCCCGACCGATAAGATGGCTCTTGCTGCTTTATGGTGAAGAGGGGATAGATATGCAGATCGAAAATGTGAAATCAGGCCAGCTTACCTTTGGACATAGATTTTTAGCTCAAGGAGAGCTGGAAGTAAAGAATGCTGAGGCATATTTCCGGGCTTTGCGAGACAACTATGTTATCCTGGATCAGGATGAGAGGAAAGCCATGATCTGGGATCAGGTGCAAAGCACAGCACAGGCCCGGGGCGGCCAAGCCATGGAAAACCCGGAACTGCTGGAGGAAGTCACTTATTTGCTGGAGTATCCCCAGGCTTTCTATGGGCAATTTTCCGATTCATATCTGGAAGTCCCCCCGGAAGTATTAACTACCTCCATGATTGAACACCAGAGATATTTCCCGGTTTATGATGGTGCTGGCCAGCTAATGGCTGGATTTATTGGAGTAAGAAACGGTACCGACTACTGTCTGGACACTGTCCGGGCTGGAAATGAGAGAGTTATCAAGGCTCGTCTGGAGGATGCCCTTTTCTTCTGGAAAGAGGATAGCAAAAAAGATCTGCAGGATATGGCCGAAGGTCTGTCCACGGTCTTATTCCATGAACGACTGGGTACCATTATGGATAAGGTAGAGCGGATAACAGCCTTGGCCTGCTATATTGGGCAGGCAACAGCATTGAGTACCAGGTCCCGTTTGGAAAGAGCGGCTTATTTATGCAAAGCCGATTTAATGAGCAGCATGGTATATGAATTTCCAGAGCTACAGGGCATCATGGGCCGCTATTATGCCCAAAAAGGCGGTGAAGAAGCAGAGGTCAGCCAGGCGATATTTGAACATTACCTGCCCCGATTTGCCGGTGATGAATTGCCTGAAACACCAAGTGGTATAGTTTTAAGCCTGAGTGAAAAGATTGATAATATTGTAGGATCTTATGCGATAGGAATTAGACCCAGCGGTTCACAGGATCCCTATGCTTTACGCAGGCAGGCTATAGGTATAGTAAGCATAATTTTAAATAAAAACTTAAAACTTAATCTCGAGGCGGTATTTAGTAAAGCCTATGCAGGATTTGGCAGTATCGAGCCAGATCTGGACCTAGAAGATACAGTTAAAGATGTGATCGATTTTATATTACAGCGTATGCGGGGAGTGCTGGTGGAAAAAGACATTGCATATGATGTTATTGATGCGGTTTTAAGGCCTGCAGCACTAGACATAAGTGATATATATAATCGGGCTCGATGTTTACAGCAATTTAAGCTGAGGCCGGAATTTGATGACCTGATGGTGGTATTTAACCGCTCCCATAATCTATCCAAGAAATGCCCCTCTATAGAAGTTCCCGAGGAGAATCTGATCGATCCCAGTGAAATCAAGCTTTATGAACAGGTAAAGAAGGCGAGGGCAAAGGTACAGGCAGAAGCAGAGGCCGGGCAATATGATCTGGCTATGCAAAACATTGCTGCTTTAAGACCAGAGGTAGATGATTTTTTCGAAGCGGTTATGGTGATGGTGGATGATGAAGTACTGAAAAATGCGCGACTGGGACTATTAAAATCAATATCCGATTTATGCCGGGTAATAGCGGATTTTAGCAAGATTGTGTCATAAATGGTGCTTTTTTTGCATAATTAAACAGGATATTTTCATTTGATATAGTATATATAATTAGTTAGGATGTATAAATAGGGTTAAGGTTCATAAAAAGTATAGCATAATTGGATGGTGTATCTTGTGGAACTGAATGAAAGACAAGAAAAAATCCTGGAAATTGCCAAAGAACACGGACCTATAACCGGCGAGAAAATTGCCGATTTATTGGGTGTTACCAGAGCCGCATTAAGGCCTGATCTGGCCGTGCTAACCATGTCGGGATTTCTGGCGGCCAAACCGCGGGTGGGATATACCTTTAAAACAGAAGTAGTGGATAATAAGATTAAAAGGCTTCTAAATCGATACCGGGTAGGGGATGTTCAGTCTATGCCGGTGGTACTAAAAGAAAGCTGCAGCATTTATGATGCTATTGTTACCTTGTTTGTAAAGGATACTGGAGCCATATTTATTATCGATAAGCACAATTCTTTAAGCGGGGTAGTATCCCGTAAAGATTTTTTGAAGACTACTCTGGGCCAGGCAGATATTCATAAAATGCCGGTCAGTGTAATAATGACCCGTATGCCCATAATTACTACCACTATGGATGAAACAGTAGTCGAGGCAATAAAAAAAATAGTGGAACAGGAAATCGACAGCCTTCCAGTGGTAAAAACACATATAGATCAAGAGGGTAAAGAAAGGCTGGAAGTCATTGGAAGGCTAACCAAGACTAATATTGCTAGGCTGTTTTTAGACCTGGCAGACAGACATAATGAAAGGGGGTAAATATTGGTGAATCATCTGCCTGGAGTTTTTATTGTTTCAGATTCCATAGGCGAAACTGCAGAAATGGTAGTAAGAGCTGCTGCCAGCCAGTTTAATTCGGGGGAAATGGAGATCAGACAGGTTCCCAACATATCGGATATTGATACTATTGATGAAGTAATTCATCAAGCAGCCGCTAATAAATTTTTGGTAGCATATACTCTGGTCATAGATGAACTGGCAAATCACCTCAGAAGTGAAGCTGATAAATATGGGGTGATTTGTGTTGATATTCTGGGCCCCTTGATGGCAGCTTTTAATAATGTCAGTCATATAGAACCCAGAAGAGAACCAGGTTTGCTGCGAAAAGTGGACGAAATGTATTATCGGCGCATTGAAGCGGTGGAATTTGCGGTACGTTATGATGACGGCAAAGATCCCCGGGGGATAGAACTTTCAGATATTGTTTTAATTGGTGTATCTCGCACCTCCAAGACCCCGCTTTCTATGTATCTGGCCCACAAACGGGTCAAAGTTGCCAATGTTCCGCTGGTGCCAGAGGTACAGCCGCCAGAAGAATTATTTGCTGCTCAAAGGGGTAAAGTTATAGGTCTTACCATAAATTTAGAGCAGCTTAATCAGATCCGTACCGAAAGGCTTAAAACCCTGGGTTTAAAAGGCCAGGCCAATTACGCCAATCCAGACCGAATTGCAGAAGAGCTGGAGTTTTCCAATAAAATAATGAAGAGATTGGGATGCCCGGTGATTGAAGTAACCAATCGGGCAGTGGAAGAAACCGCCAGTAAGATCCTGGAAATATATTATAGGAGGTTAAGTAATGTGTGACAATAAGTATATATACTTATTTGAAGAAGGAGATGCTGAGATGCGCTCCTTATTGGGAGGAAAAGGAGCTAATCTGGCAGAAATGACACGCATTGGATTGCCTGTTCCACCAGGATTTACTATAAGCACTGAAGCCTGCAACGAATATCTTGCTGCTGACCGGAACTTTCCGGCCGGGATGATTGATGATGCATTTGCAGCCTTGAGTAAACTGGAAGATAGAAGCGGTAAAAAGTTTGGAGATAAAAATAATCCGCTCCTGGTATCAGTGAGATCCGGGGCAGCCGTTTCCATGCCCGGCATGATGGACACCATATTGAACCTGGGTCTTAACGATTATTCAGTACAGGGCCTCTCGGAACTGACCGGGGATGAAAGATTTGCCTACGATTGTTACCGCAGGTTCATACAAATGTTCAGCAGCGTAGTATTGGATATAGAGCATTATAGATTTGACGATATTGTTGAGAAGTATAAAAGCAAGTTAAGATTGATATTTGATTATGAAATACCGGCCGATGAATTAAAAGCAATTATTATGGAATATAAATCTCTGGTAGAAAAAGAAAAGGGTTTTGGATTTCCTCAGGATGTTCGAGAGCAAATGATAATGGCGGTTAAGGCGGTTTTTGATTCATGGAATAATCAGAGAGCTATTGTCTACCGCCGAATCAATAAAATTGATGGACAACTGGGTACAGCGGTAAACATACAGTGTATGGCATTTGGAAATATGGGGCAGGATTGCGGAACCGGGGTTGCTTTCACGCGCAACCCTTCCACCGGGGTTAAAGAACTATATGGGGAGTTCCTGGTCAACGCTCAAGGTGAAGACGTAGTAGCAGGTATTAGGACCCCAACTCCGATAAGCAAACTAAAAGAGGAATTGCCAGTAGTCTATGAACAGTTCATTGATACCTGTCAAAAATTAGAGAACCATTACCGTGACCTGCAGGATATAGAGTTCACGGTTGAAAAAGGTAAATTGTTTATGCTGCAGACCCGTAATGGTAAAAGAACTGCTCGGGCTGCGGTTAAGGTAGCGGTAGATATGGTAGAAGAAGGGATTATTGATATTAATGAAGCTATAATGCGGGTTGATGCTGAGCAGATTAACCAGTTGCTGCACCGGCAGATTGATGCAAGTGCAGATTTTAGCCCGATTACTGTGGGCCTGCCGGCCTCTCCGGGGGCAGCCTGCGGCAAAGTAGTTTTTAATGCTGATGCAGCAGAAAAGCAGGGTTCAATGGGGGAGAAAGTTGTATTGGTTAGAAGTGAAACTACCCCAGATGATATACATGGTATCGAATATGCACAAGGCATTCTAACCTCACGGGGAGGAATGACTTCCCATGCTGCGGTAGTAGCTAGGGGAATGGGTAAGCCCTGTGTATGTGGATGCGAAAATATTAAAATATATGCCGAGCAAAAATATTTCCAGGTAGGGAATATCGTAGTATACGAGGGAGATGTAATAACCCTGGATGGTGCCACCGGGGGCATCATGTTAGGCGAAGTGCCCATGATGGAACCTGCTCTGTCAGATGAATTTGAAAAGCTCTTACTATGGGCTAATGATATTAAGAAACTGGCGGTAAGGGCCAATGCAGATACCCCCGAAGATGCCGCTCGAGCCAGGGATTTTGGCGCGGAAGGTATTGGGCTGTGCAGAACTGAGCATATGTTTATGGCCGGGGAGCGA
This sequence comes from uncultured Syntrophomonas sp., assembly GCA_964531295.1. GTDB lineage: Bacteria > Bacillota > Syntrophomonadia > Syntrophomonadales > Syntrophomonadaceae > JAAYJK01. The sequence continues at coordinate 1,202 of CAZHHJ010000128.1, read as the reverse complement.
TTACCTGTGGTGCAAGAGATGATCCTAGCTGAGACCCTGGAAGACCGGGAAACAGCACTGGAAAAACTGCTTCCCTTCCAGCGAGAAGATTTTTATGGCATATTAAAGGCTATGTCACCACTTCCGGTAACCATTCGTCTCTTGGACCCCCCTTTACATGAGTTTTTGCCGGACAGGGATTTGCTGATGCTGGAGATCGCAGAATTAAAATTCAGGAATGCCAGTCCCTCGATAATATTTAAAAAAGAAGAATTACTAAAAAAGATACATAATCTTTCTGAATCCAACCCCATGCTGGGACATCGCGGATGTCGGCTAGGCTTGACTTATCCCGAAATATACCGCATGCAGGTAAGGGCCATTTTTGAAGCTATTGGCCAGTTGCAACTGGAAAAGGTTAAAACTTTTGCGGAGATAGAAATACCTCTGGTTATTGACGTGGCCGAATTTATATTTTTAAAAAATCAGATCAATGAAGTATATGAGGAAGTAAAGCAGGAGATCGGGCAAGAGATTGATTTTGCCCTGGGAACCATGTTAGAGCTGCCTCGAGCCTGCATAATGGCTGATGAAATAGCCTGTGAAGCAGAATTTTTCTCCTTTGGAACCAATGATTTGACTCAGACTACCCTGGGATTCAGCCGGGATGATGCCGAGGGAAAATTCATACCGATATACTTGGAGAGAAAAATCATGAAGGACAATCCATTTGCCGTCTTGGACCGTAAAGGAGTAGGTAGCTTGATGATCATGGCTGTTGAAAAAGCCAATAAGACCCGGCCTGGAATTTTAATGGGCATATGTGGAGAACATGGGGGGGAACCCAGTTCGATTGAATTCTGTCATCAAATAGGACTCGATTATGTAAGCTGTTCACCTTATAGAATTCCCAGTGCCAGACTAGCTGCGGCCCAGGCTGCCATTATCAACAAAGACCAATCGGGTAATAGTACAAAATAAGTAATAAATAGGTCTAAAACCCTTATGTACCAAGGGTTTTAGAGTACTAGTATAAAATAAAGCAAGGGTGTTATCTTTTAGTAATTTAAGAGGTAACACCCTGTTTTTTATTGATTAATGGGTTTGTTGGATTATATCTATCTTATTTGCTCGACCTAAAGTGTGTCTTCCCGTTTGAGGAAAAATATCGAGGTTCAGTGTTAGAAAAAAACTGAAAAATGAAGTGGGGTTGTGGGGATAGC
>CAZHHJ010000127.1:0-7229 GCA_964531295.1 uncultured Syntrophomonas sp. | reverse complement strand
CCATGTTTCACGTGAAACATGGTGGCCGCCTAACGCATTATCTTGGGCCGCACTATCTAGCTAAGGCTAAGCGAGGAGACTAGAAGGACGATGGCCCCCCCAGGAGACATACAAGAAGCAGTATGTTTGCTGCTATTAATCTTAACCGCCAACATTAATTGACACAGGGATCCAAAACAAAATATAAAAGGCATGATTAAAGGCGATGTGAAGGCAGCGAACATGATCCTTGCCGGACCAGTGGAAGGGACCGCTAAGCGTTATCGAGAAAGATCAGACATGACTAGCACCGGGGTGAGGTGGGGGGATATTATTGCCAGCATCGTTACTAGAGAAGAAGGTGGAACAGCTCAGGGTAAAGCCCAAATGAGCCGGGCTAAAACTGGCAGTGAAAGCAAACTGGAAAAAGCAAAACCGGATTAAAGAAAAGCGGGCAGGGTAAAATAAGGTGGCAAAACATTAAAGCGTCAGGGAAGCCAACAGAAAGGCTTCCCTATTATTTTGGGCGAGAAAACGATTCTTTATGTCGCACTGAATTGCAAGGAGAAACTGCACGGGGAGAGCTGTGCCGGTGATGGGCTAGAAAGAGAGCCCGAGCAGTTGCTTCCGCCATTCTGTAAACTAAAAAGAGACGAGTGTTTTGTAAAACAAGATGTTCGCAAAAACCGGAAACATTTACTATTCCGACTATATGAATATCTCCTACTCGGGGCAACTGCTTTTTCAATGCCAACCCAGGAGCCAGGGGCCCCTTTTTAAGGCTTAAAAACCCTACCTTTTCAGATCCTCCCAAACCTGCGTCAACCGCAATGATGAGAGGATTAGTAAAGTGAGAGTGAATGTGTTCCATGGTATCTGTTAGATTAAGCGCGTGAAGGGGAGCCTCTAGATTTCCGAATATATGAGCCGAGGGTAAAAGAGAACGCAGCCTATTCCCGACCAGTGGCCCAAGACAATCGCCTGTAGCTCGATCTGTGCCTATACACAAGTACACCAATTCTCTTGATAAATCACGGGTTAGCCCTTGAACCAGGGTGAAGGCAGCCTGGGATAGCCCGCTAATACATATCGGGTCGGTATAATGTTGACAAAAAATAGTGGACTGGTGATCAGTATTCTGTGGCAAATGCCCACCTCCGCCCTTGATAGTCTAAGTTAGCATTAACCCTTGGTAATATTTTTATGCGGTATTTTGAGTTTAAGAAGCGTATTTATGAACTATATATTCTTAGATCAGGAGATGAACAGCATAAAGGGCAGAGTGAGTGTGGTAATGGGATACCTCGGGGCCGTTGTGGGAGCCGGCTTTGCCTCGGGGCAGGAGATACTCCAGTTCTTCGTAAGTCACGGGAGCCATGGATGGAAAGGCTGTATACTAGCCATGCTGCTATTTGCACTATGCGGCGGGCTATTAATGTATATGGCCCATCGCCACACAACCTGCAGCTATCAGGACATGCTTCATCTCCTGATGGGAGAGAAATTCTCCAAAATTATTGATTTACTAATGGCGGTATTCCTTTTTCTTGGACTTAGTATGATGCTATCCGCCAGTGGAGCCGTATTTTATGAACATTTATATCAGCCTAAAGAAATGGGGATCCTTACGGCCAGTATTTTAGTAATTGCTTTCTTATACACCGGAAAAAAAGGGCTGATAAAGTCCTATAACATTCTAGTTCCGATTAAATTAGTGTTCTTGCTTATAATAAGCGGCTATGCGGCCTTGGCAGTGGATGGGGTTCAGATGGAAGCAACGGTGGGTTTATTAAGTCTGCAGGAAGGGAACTGGTGGTTGCTGGCTTCCATCCTATACGTTGGATACAATTTCGCACTGGCCATGGTGGTTCTAAGCGAATATCAATCGATCGGAAGCAGGCGAGATGGAATTTGGGGGGCTATCTGGGGAGGCAGCCTTTTAGGAGTGCTAATTTTATTCAACTACCTGGCCCTGTGTAAATTCCTTCCAGATACCTTGCATTACCAGGTGCCGATGCTTTTTGTTGCTGGATGTATTTCCCCGGGGGCCAAGCTTGTTTATACTATTATATTATGGGTAGGAATTCTTACTACTGCCATAGCTAATGCGTATGGATTTGCTCAGCGGTTTTGCAGTTTTACCAGCATAAGCTACAGCTGGAGTCTATTTATCACTATTATCCTGGCCTTGCCAATTTCTTTGCAGAGTTTTTCCGTGCTGGTAAGCAAGGTGTACCCTTTGTTTGGTTTACTGGGTATAATTATACTGATAGTATTAGTAGGAAAGGCCGTTAAAGAAATTATAATTGAAATATCATGCAAAACCTAAGAGATAATAAAGGAGAAAGCAGATGATAAATCTTAAAAAGATTCCGTCCATAGACGAAATACTTATTCAAGCAGAGATACAACAGTTGATTTCCAGGTACAAAAGGGAGTTTGTGCTTGAAACAGCTAGGACCATTGTGGCGGAAACAAGAGAAGATTTAAGAACCGTAAGTGAAGAAATAGATAAAAACACTATTCTAGCTGCCATTGTGGCCAAGATCAGGTTAAGCGCCGAAAGCGCCAATGTTGGAACGCTGCAGAGAGTTATCAATGGAACCGGAGTAGTATTGCACACCAATCTGGGCCGGGCTCCGTTAGCAAAACAGGCTGTTAAGCATATGCTGGAAATCGGCAGTAGCTATAATAATTTGGAGATGGATCTGGATAAAGGGGAGCGTGGTTCCCGCTATTATCATATTGAAGATTTATTGATAAAGCTTACCGGAGCAGAGGCAGCCCTGGTAGTCAATAATAACGCTGCTGCGGTAATGCTGGGACTAACCACTCTGGCCGCCGGGCAGGAAGTCATTGTTTCCCGCGGGCAGCTGGTTGAAATTGGTGGGGCCTTCAGGATTCCTGAGGTAATGAAACTGAGTCGGGCCAGATTGATTGAGGTAGGAACAACTAACAAAACATATGTTTCTGATTATGCCCAGGCTGTAAGCGAGGACACAGCCCTGTTGTTTTCAGCGCACACCTCCAATTATCAGATTGTTGGTTTTACCGCGGAAGTCTCCATGCGGGAAATGGTAAAACTCGGGGAAGATAAAGCGATTCCCGTTTTTATGGACCTGGGTAGCGGCATATTAACTTCTCTGGATGACAGCGGATTAAGAGGGGAACCAACCGTACAGGAATGTGTGCAGGCAGGAGTAGATATTATAACTTTCAGTGGGGATAAGATGTTGGGAGGTCCGCAAGCAGGGATCATTGTGGGCAAGAAGAAATATATTGACAGGATGAAAAAGAATCAACTATTACGCGCCCTAAGAGTAGACAAGTTGATTCTCTCAGCACTGGAAGGGACCCTATTAGAATACCTTTCCGGGCATCCCCAAAAAAACGTACCCATTATTCAAATGCTAAGCTATAGCTTGGAGCAGTTGAAGGAGAAGGCAGAAAACCTTCTGAGCCTGTTAAAAGCAGGGCTAAACGATTATGATGCACTGAGCAGCGTTAAACTCATTGAGCTGGAGGATATGGTAGGAGGCGGAGCATACCCCAACCACAAAATGCCAGGAGCAGGGGTTGAAATAGAATTTAACAAGATAAGTCTGGATAAAGCGGCCAGAGAACTGCGGCTTATAAACCCAGCACTCCTCACCCGCAGGCAGGACAATAAAATGCTGATCAGTGTCAGAACCCTGCTGCCCGGGGAAGAACGGGAAATTGTCGGGATAATAGCCGGGCTAATTGAAGAACAGAACTTATAGCCTAAACAGGAATCATGCAGTAACGGATTTAATATCTGGATACGATTACGAGGGGGATGCCGATGAAAAGGCTGGTATTAGGAACGGCAGGACATATTGACCATGGAAAAACTACTCTGGTAAAAGCACTTACTGGAATTGAAACTGACCGCCTGAAAGAAGAAAAACAAAGGGGAATCTCGATTGAATTGGGATTTGCTCCCTTTATTTTGCCTGATGGGCAGAAGGCCGCTATTGTTGATGTACCAGGGCACGAGAGATTTATCAAGCAGATGCTGGCCGGGGCATTTGGTATCGATATGGTTATATTTGTTATTGCCGCAGACGAAGGGGTAATGCCTCAGACGCGGGAACATATGGACATCATAGAGCTGTTGGGAGTACAAACCGGCATAATAGCTCTTACCAAAAAAGATATGGTGGATGAGGATTGGTTAATGCTGATGGAGGAAGAGGTTAGGGAATATTTAGCAGGCACGATATTAAAAAATGCTCCTATTATCTCCGTTTCAGCTCTTACGAGAGAAGGCCTGCCAGAATTAATCAATGAAATACAAAGACTCTCTGATCAGATAGGGGAAAAGCCTGCTTTTGGCAAGACTAGATTACCAGTTGATCGAGTTTTTACGAAAGCAGGCTTTGGAACCGTAGTGACGGGGACCCTGTGGTCGGGGCAGATGGAAATCGGCGAAATAATGGAATTAATGCCCAGCGCGAAGAAAGTAAAAATCAGAACCCTGCAGGTGCATAATGATAAGGTCAATACCGCCTATGCCGGGCAGCGGGTAGCGGTTAATTTACAGGGCATGGATGTTGCCGATATCGCAAGAGGGAACTGGTTATCAACCCCGGGCTATCTCACCCCCACTTATCGCATGGATGCACGCCTGCGGCTTTTGGGATCGAGCAGCAGGATATTAAAAAACTGGAATCGGATAAGATTTCATTTGGGTACTGATGAAACCATGGCCAGAATTGTCTTGCTGGACCAGGATGAACTTCACCCTGGCCAGGAAGGGTATGTACAGATAGTCATGGAAAAGCCGGTGGTGGGGCACAAAGGAGACCCCTTTGTTATTCGCTACTATTCCCCGGTTGCTACTATTGGAGGAGGCACAATTATTGATCCCGATGCCGCTAAACAAAAACGATTTAAAGAAGAGACCTTGAACGAGTTAATCGTAAAAGAAGAGGGTAATCTTTCTGAAATGCTGCTCTATGAATTGGAATCTAATCCTCAGGATGTAATTAGTATTGATGAACTTTCCAAAAGGACTGGCAGTGACGAAGATAAAATTAGACAGGAATTGGAGCTGCTGCTGGAAGATGATAAGGTAGTGGCTTTGAAAAAGGACGAATACATGAGCACTTATGGCCTGCATCAATTGGCTAGTAAAATTATAAGCGCGTTGGAGGAATACCATCAAAAATACCCTTTGCGTTTGGGGTATTCCCGGGAAGAAATCCGCAGTCGCTTTTTAAAAAATGTTAACGCCAAGACCTATAATTTAATCCTTAAGGAACTAGAAGAGGCTGGCAAGACAGAGACCCGGAATAAACAGATTAAGCTGCCCGGGCATATACCTGCCCCCGGGGAAGAGGATCTTCGAGCCATCAAAATAATAGAACAGGAAATGAGGCAAAATCTATTTGCGCCCCCCTCGCTGGAATTGCTAAAACAGTCAAGCGGGGTTGATGCGGCCGGATTTGCTGAAATAATCGCTTATTTGGTGGAGAAGGAAACACTGATAAAAATTGGCCAGGATATGTATTTCCTGCAGGATGCCATAGAAGAGGGCAAAAGCAGAGTAGACAGCCACTTTGCCCGGGAAACAGAATTAAGCCTGGCTGAATTCCGGGACTTGCTGGATACCACTCGAAAATACGCCCTGCCACTTATAGAATATTTTGATAAAATACGCTTTACCCACCGAGTAGGAGATATTAGGATTAAAACGCAATAACAGTCTAAGCTATAGGGAATAGGGGGAAACAATTTGCTCAAGGTTAAAGAAATTGATGTTTATTATGGAGCTATTCAAGCCTTAAAAAAAGTAAGCATCGAAGTAGAACAGGGTAGTATAGTTACGCTCATAGGGGCTAATGGAGCAGGTAAAACCAGCACTCTGAAGAGCATATCCGGCTTATTAAGGCCCAGAAAAGGTACCATTGAATTTGAACAGAAGGATATCAGCAGACAGGCACCGGATAAAATTGTCGAAATGGGGATATCGCAGGTGCCGGAAGGCAGAAGAATATTTCCTAACATGAGCGTTTTAGAGAATTTGGAGATGGGAGCATATCTGCGCCAAGACAAAAAAGGGATTGGAACTGACTTGGAGAGTATTTTTGGCCGATTCCCCCGTTTACAGGAAAGAAAGAAGCAATTAGCCGGAACTCTATCGGGGGGAGAGCAGCAAATGCTGGCTATCGGCCGGGCTTTGATGGCCAGGCCCAAACTAATGCTAATGGACGAACCATCTATGGGACTGGCACCTTTGCTGGTAAAGGAAATATTTGAGATAATAAAGGATATAAATCAAAAGGGAACTACCATATTGCTTATAGAGCAGAATGCCAATATGGCGCTCTCAATAGCAGACAAGGCCTATGTGATAGAAACAGGAGAAATAGTCCTGAAAGGGACCGCCGGGGATTTGTTAAGGAGCGAGGAAGTCAAAAAAGCTTACCTGGGAGGGTGAAAAATGAAAGTTAAAGATCGCATGACAGCGGATGTAAAGATAGTCTATCCAGATACCAGCATTACCGAGGCCTTTCAAATTATGAAAGAAAATAACATAAGAAGGCTGCCAGTGATGCAGGGCAAGGAAATCATAGGAATAGTAACGCTCACCGATTTAAATCGAGCTTCGCCTTCTGCAGCAACCTCCCTGAGTATCCATGAACTTAATTACCTGCTGGCGAAAACCAAAATAAAAGATATACTACCCAGGAAACAGCAAGTATTGACGGTGGGCAGCCGGAATTATATAGAAAGTGCTGCCAAAATTATGCGCCAACATCGGATAAGCGGACTGCCTGTGGTTGACGATGGCGAATTAGTAGGGATAGTAACGGAGACTGACATATTCGATGCTTTGATAGACATTTTGGGTGTGAACCAAGCCCATAGCAGAATAGATTTGTATGTGCCCAGTGGTCCCGGCAGTCTGGCAGAAATCACCGGGACCATAGCCGCCCGTGGAATAAACATCATTAATACCGTGCTATTCTATGATACGAAGAAATTCCAATATAAAATTATTATTCGGATAGAAGAGTTAAACGGCATGGAAATAGCAGAGGAACTTAAGAAGAAAGGCTATGAAATTGAATCAGTTATGGTGATAGAAAATGATGAATAGCATAGTGTTTTGCGGGCAGGGGAAAATAATGATTTGACAAGTTAAGCTCAGGATACTATACTCAATTCTAGTCGAAAGGCTGCAGCACACCCATTATCGGTGCAAGTAAGGAAGCACCTACGGC
>CAZHHJ010000126.1:0-7350 GCA_964531295.1 uncultured Syntrophomonas sp. | reverse complement strand
GCTTTGGCTTATGCCGCGCAAGAGTTATAATATCATCCACCAGCATAATTGTCAACAAAAAAACAACATTTTCTGAGTCGTCATAAGGAAATATGTAAAAACATCATCCAGCTGCATAAGACTAGCCAAATAAGTGTAAGCCAGAATGCAGTATTTTTCAGAACGATCTCGAAACTATACGCACCCATAAAACACCTGTTGAAAACCAGGACAAATATGTGTTCGGGTGATAAAATAAAGCCAAAAACAGATCATCAGGTGAAGAATCGCGAAATAGAAACAGGGTAATTCAAAGACCATCTCCATCATCCGGATATATACTTATATACCTCAACGCTGGTCACAGAACAGCTGAAAAAACCGCAGGATACAATTTCAGATGTATCCTGCGGTTTGCGTTTTTAAGGGTTTACCAGGAGGTGTTGGCCGAGAAGAATGGGGGTTCGTTCCACCTGACCCGCCGGAAGTTCCAGAACACAGGCACATTTTTTAACCACCGGACTCATTTTGCCCGGTGGCATTTCTTCCATTATATGTAACACTTCATATTCTTCAGAGAGAAAAACCACATCGATGCTCATTTTCATTCCGAAGGTGTGCACCGAGTTGCAGGGTTTGATGAGCAGGCCTTCCCCTGGGGGCAGTTCCCTTTTACCCAGCAAACCTTTCAAACGGGTAAAAAAATGATCGGCCACATAACACCGCCTTGCTATTAGCTCTCCATTATCCATGCTAATGATTTCCATTTCTTGCACCAAATGCCCCTCCACAATTAACTTACACTATCCAGGCTACGCTATAGATTATACCATCCCTTATCGCCAGCGACAGCATCCGTCAAAATTATCTCCATTTGCCGGTCTCTGGTAGGGGGTAACGTCCCCATTGACTGGTCTTACAGTTTCATTTAGAAAGTTTCCATGAGGTTTATGAATGCTGGTCCCAGAAGGATGATGAATATGACCGGGAAGATAAAAACAACCAGCGGTATCAGCATCTTAATGGGGGCTTTCATGGCTTTTTCTTCCGCCTGCATACGTCGGCTTTCCCTTGCCTGCCTTGATTGAATCTCCAGCACATTGCCAATGCTTATCCCCAAAAGTTCGGCCTGAATAATCGCTGTGGTGAAAATAGTTACTTCACTTATATTCAATCGTTCGGCCATATCTTTCAAGGCTTCCCGACGTGGTTTGCCCATGCCCATTTCCTGCAGGGCTTTGCCAAATTCATTGCTTAATGCTCCCGGACTTTTCTCTACAACCTTCTGCAGGGCAGCATCAAAACCGAGTCCTGCCTGAACACTTATGCTGAGCAGGTCCAAGAATTTAGGCAATCCTTTCAGGACTTCATCTTCTCGGCGGCTAACCCCTGACTTGAGCCAGAGATCGGGAAGCACGAAGCCTATGGCGGCCATAAGCAGCAAGTATAATATATTTTTGCTAAGTATGCCAATTATGATGCTGAAGGTGAAAATTACATATTTTAAAACCAGGTAGCTATCTCCGTTCAAACCGTAAGGATTGCCAGCAGTCCTGAGTTTGGCATGGTAGGCATCTTTTTCATTTTTAGGAATAAACCTTTTAAAGACTCCGGCTAAAGCATCCATGACCCGGCTAATAACCCGGATCTTAAAACCGAGTTGCAGTTCAGGGGGCAGGTAGATCTTTTGCTCCTTTACAGTATAGGTAATAAGGCGTTCCCGGGTTATAATCTCTTCCCGGTTCAAGTTGTACAGGTATCCTAAAACAAAAGAACTTACCGTCACAGCCAGTAAACTTATAATTAATAATTCCATATCTTCCTCCTGGTATTATATTGCTAGAATTCTATGTTCACGATCCGGCTTATTACCAGGGCTCCTACTATTTCCATCACCACCGCTGTTCCCAGCATGGCTAAACCCCGGCTATCCTGGAATAGAAAATACACATGGTCTGGATTTAACACCAACATACCCCCCAGCAGGACCACCGGCAGAAGCCCAATAATTATCCCGGACATCTTACCCTGGGAAGTCAAGACCCGCACTTGCTTTTTTATCCGGGCCCGGTCTCGCATAGTGTTTCCGATATTATCTAGTATATGGGCCAGATTGCCACCAACTTGTTTCTGGATTATGATGCCGCCGATGACCATATCCAATTCCTCACTGTTCACCCGGGCACCCAGATTCATCAGGGCTTCTTCTTGATTGAACCCCAGATTCATTTCCCGCAGGCACCAGTCAAATTCCGTGGCTATGGGAGGCGGCATTTCTTGTACCACAGTTTCCATGGCCTGCTGAAACCCGAACCCTCCCCGCAGGGCATTAGCCATTATAACCAGGCAATCAGCCAGCTGCATTTCAAAAGATTGCAGCCTTTTTTGTTTGCTTAACGAGATGTAAAACCAGGGCAGTATCGCGGTCAGGATGAAAACTATAACCGCCAGCCAAGTATTAGAACTAACTAGAAAAGTAATAAGTGGAGCTATAATGATTAGCCCCAGGCTGATGGTAATATACTCTTCGCCTTTTAGTGGAATGCCCGCGGAGACCAAGCGGCTCTGCAGTCGCCCAGTAAAGGAACGGGCTGCAAATAGCGAAGATACAGCTTTTACCCCCGAGTTCAATGCTGCCTGCACCGTAACCTTCTCACGCGTGCTGTCCTGCTGCCCCTGGCCTAAAACCGTTCGCAGACGCTCTTGATATACATCCCGGGTAGAAAACTTCTTTTTTAGACCATTTATAGCAAAGGTAACCGCCAGAAAAATAAACAGAGCTGATAAATACTGCACTTTAAAACCTCCTACTTATGCTAAGCAGCCACTTTCTAGGCAAAAAACTCATCTGGTATTACTATCCCAGCGGTGCGCAGTTTATCCAGGCATTTAGGCTTAACACCAGTAGCCCGGTGCCGCCCCTGAACCCTGCCGCGCTCGTCAACCCCGCTCTGGTCAAAAATAAAAATATCCTGCAGGGTTATGATGTCCGTTTCCATGCCTACCACTTCAGTAATATAGGTTATCTTACGGGTTCCATCCGATAAGCGGCTCTGGTGCACAATAAAATCAATGGCCGAGGCGATCTGCTCACGGATGGCCTTCATAGGCATCTCCATACCTGCCATTAGTACCATCGTCTCCAAGCGGGAAAGTGCATCCCGAGGGGAATTGGCATGGGCAGTAGATAGAGATCCATCATGGCCAGTGTTCATAGCCTGCAGCATATCGAGAGCTTCCCCGCCGCGCACCTCCCCCACTACAATTCGGTCAGGGCGCATACGCAAGCAATTGCGAACCAGATCGCGGATAGCAATTTCACCCTTGCCATCTATGTTTGATGGCCGGGTTTCAAGTGTTACCACATGATCCTGATTCAGTACCAACTCAGCAGAGTCTTCTATAGTAATAATCCGTTCATTATGAGGTATAAAACCCGATATTATATTCAGGGTGCTCGTTTTGCCGGCCCCAGTCCCGCCGGATACAATAATAGACATCCGTCCTTTCACACAGGCTTCTAAAAATTTTGCCATATGGGAGGTCATAGTATTATTTCTGATCATATCGGCGGTCTTTAAAAGGTTTTTGGAAAATTTACGAATAGTCAGTACACAACCGTTTAAAGCCAATGGGGGTATTATGGCATTAACGCGTGAACCGTCTGGCAGGCGGGCATCTACCATCGGCATACTCTCATCCAGCCGCCGGCCTAAAGGGGAAATGATCCTGGCTATGACCGTTTGCAGGTGCAGGTCATCCCGGAACACCACATTAACCATTTCTATTTTACCCCGACGCTCCACATATACTTGCTTTGGTCCATTGACCATAATCTCTGATACGCTCTCATCCCTCAGCAGCGGACTTAAAGGGCCAAATTCCAACACCTCATCAGTCACCTGCTTGATAATAACTTCCCTTTCACTGCGGGGCAGGTTATCAAAATCATTTTCAATAATTAAGTCTGTAATGCTGCGGATCTTATTCTCGGTATCCTCCCGGCCCTTGTTGTTATAAGATTCCTGACCTATTTCCCGGATGATTTCCCGGTGAATCTGATAAACAATTTCCAGATAGCGGGAGGAAGCAGTTTCCTTCGGCCCGTTGGGGGTTATTGCCTGGTCATTCTGTAATCTGGCCAAGAGAGACATTTAGCATCCCACCTTAAAATTATTTTGCCTGGTTGATTATATCAAATAATTCTATAATACTTTTGGATATTGGGGCTTTAGGACTCATATTAAGAAAAGGGGTACCCCGGTTAACTGAAGATACCGTGATCTTGAAATCGCTGGGTATAGAAGCAGCGATTTTCATATCCAGAACCTGTTCCACATCATGCGCTTCCAACCCTACCGAAAGAGAAGAAGAGCGGTTTAGGACCAGCTTGGTGCGAGGCAACATCTTCAAAGATTCCAATATGTCAATTCCTTTTTTAATATTTTTAATGGTTGGTATATCCAAAGAAATTAATATTAAAACTAAATCTGACATTTCCAAAGCGGTGAGGGTGGTATCATCCAAAAATGTAGGCGTATCTACTATAGTATAGCTGTACATCTGCCGGCAGATTTTGAGTACGGTCTCCACCCCAAAAGAAGTCACCAATTCTCCCAGTTCTGGTTTGTGCGGCGCGGAAAGTACTTTTACTCCGCAGCGTTCATAAAAATATTCGTCCACTAGATCAGCATTCATCTCACCTGATTCCTGCATCAGCTCAGCAATAGTTTTGCGAGGATTTATATTCATCATCAGACTTATATCACCGAACTGCAGGTCCAAATCTACCAGTGCCACTTCATTCTTATACCGTGTAGCGGCAGCTACTGCCAGATTAGTAGCTATAATGCTTTTGCCGATTCCCCCCTTATTGCCGAATATGGTAATAATCTGGGAAGCTTTCAATGCCTGTTGCCCTAAGCCAGGTCCGGCAGCATTTGGTAAACCGCTGACATTCCTTTTACTTTCTAGCGTCCGGCGGTAAGCTTCCGCAATTTGTTTAACTCCACTGATTAATTCATTTGACTCCAGTGGCCTTAGCATTAATTTCCGTACCCCTGACTGCATAGCCCGTTTAAGCAGGTTTATATCTTCCTTTTCAGATACCAGGATCATCTGTGTACCTGGATAATTAAGATTGATATATGACGCCACTTCTAAACTGTCCTCATCCTCCAGATTCATATCAATGATCAAAACTTCCGGGTTCAATTCGGGGGTCATCTCTAAAACTTCGCTGGCCTGGCTTGCTTCCCCGATTACATCGATATCGTTGTCCCCTTCCAGTACTTTAAGTAAATATTCGCGATTCTCCTGATCGGCATCTGCCAGCAGTACTCTAATTGTTTTCATGTTCTATCACCTCTCGCTTCTCTCCCCAAGCACAATTCCCTTTAGGGCTGAATAAAATTGTTAATCTTATAAACAGGCAGACTATATTTAGAATCGTCCACCGGTGATCTGAGCATCAGCCTGATCGCACCCCGTTCGCCGGCCAAGACCAAGGGCCGAGCCTGTTCTGGCGTTACCGCCAGGGTTAGAGTTTTTACCTCACCCTTATTCTCTTTATCAACTGCGATGCTTTTCACCCCTATCGACAATACTTCTATATCCTGCAGGATGAGCACCGTGGTAGCTGGATCAGCCAAAGAATTGGGGATCTCTATATCTACGGTAGCCATAACATCTACATGGTCGCCAGCCTGAATATTGAACGATACGGCAGTGGTTTCGTTAACACTTATACTTACCGCTCTCTTATTAAGGGGCACCTTGTAAGCCAACCGGGCTATCTTCTCTTTTTCGCCCACCAGCTTTTCCTTGATAATTTCTTCCCCGGCCGCTATATCACTCCTGGATATTTTACCTACCGCCTCGGAAGTTGTTCTTATACCATTGGAATGAGCATAAAGAGCTGGCACTTCCTCCGTTATTAACTGGGCTGCCTTTATCACTTCATCACCGGCTATGGGCTGAAGAGCTCTCACCACAGTCACCAGGTCGTCTGGCCGATATTTTTCCTCCACCTGCCCCAGGTACAAATAAAACAATGCGGCTGCAATCAAGCCGCAGCCTATAGAAATAAACCAGTACTTTTTTACTCCTTTAAACAACCCTTCCTGCTCCCTTCATTATAAATTACTCACAGAGTTCAACGGCATACAGCCCATAATCATTCGAAGCATTTTCATCTATTTCTCCCGGTACCACCCAATCTATAAAGGTCCCTTCTATATTATTTTGGGAACCACTACCGATATAATCTTCAATGATAAATGCTGCAAAGCCGGTAACAGTTAAGGTCCTATTAGATCCATGTCCTTCATCCACAATACCTACTGGAGTAATAATTATTCTCGAACAGCCCTCTACGTAAATGGCTGCGGTGCAGCTGGGACTGTGAGTACAACCATCCATACGCTTTTCTATAGCTCGTTTGCTACGACCGGACATGTTTCCTGGTTCTACTCCAATTACATCACCGATGGAAATGGTACCGTCATAGCCATTGGCCAAGTAATAGGAAAAATCTTTAGCACCATGCGCATCACCCAGCCTCAATCCTCCAAACCACCCGTTCCTGCCATCTCCCCCGCCATGTTTCAAGGTGATGGTTACTCCTGGTATACAGTCGCTTTCTCTCACCCCTATGGGCACCACTCCTGCGTCTGACCCGAGTGAACTAACCAGACCTATCCGGGCTTTGGCATGCTCGTCTATACCACCGGAATTTATTCCAAAAATACGGGCAAAGTACATTCCCTTATCTTTTTCAACATTACCGGTGATAGCTATGGCTTCACCTTCATCATTATATTCCAGGACAAAGTTGACCTCTCCGGCGTCCAGGCCATTGGCTTGGGCGTAGTTTTCGGCCACTGCCAGAGCAGCCGCAGGATTTCCAGGCAGTTCCCGCACTCCTGCCAGTACCGCTGCATCCACCGCATTGGAGGCATTCATCCGCGCAGCATAAACTACTCCAGCGTCTATAACCAGGGCCATGGAACCGATAAGTGCTACCATTCCTAGTGCTACCAGCACCATAACCGCTCCACAGTCTTCTCTTATCAACTTCTTAAGAATTTTATTCATTTTAGCGGCTCTCCTCTCTTCTTACGGCATTTTCTCAATACGCATGACATATTCCGCTGATAGCTTCATTGGGTTTGGAACAATATTGCTGATGATAGGAGTTATTATGTCCATATCATAATCTATACCAACGGTCAGCGGACTGCCAACGGTTCTGTTACCTGGAGTTATGGTAATATCGCCGCTGGCGATAGACAGAAACGAGTCGTTAGTAATAATGTGATTCCTGATATTCGCATCACTCATACCCACTACCCCGTAGCGAGCTCCCTCCCG
>CAZHHJ010000125.1:0-7384 GCA_964531295.1 uncultured Syntrophomonas sp. | reverse complement strand
AGAGCATAATTTACTCCCAGATCTTTTATCCAGGGTATAGTTTCCACAAACTGCATACCACCAAGGGTCTTATCATAAGCCGCGAATATCAGCAAGGACAGCAACATACTGATAAAGGTGGCAACAGCAGCAATATACTTTATCGATTTATGCTTATCTGCGGGCAGGCACATGATAATTATTGCTCCCAGCAAAGGCACAAGTAAAGTTGTTGTCAACACTGGAAATCCACTCATATTACCACACCCCCCCTAAACTATCACAGACACAGCCGCGATCGTGGCTACGACAACCAGAATCACTATTCCGGCCACCATATACAACGCATAGCTCTGTACCTGTCCATCTTCAGTGTATTTCAAAACATCTCCGCTCTTGCCGGTGAGAAATGCAATAGCGTTTACCATCCCATTCACGATATGTATATCAAACCAGAACATGGCCCGGGCAACTCCGAAAACGAATATATCACCCAGTCGGGCATACAGCTCATCAATATAGTATTTGTTTTTCAGAAGCTTATATAGCAGACTGTATTTCTCCCGCAGGGCTTCATGACTGACCAGCTTTTTCTGATAAATTACCCAGGCCAGAATAATCCCGGCCAATGCTATCAAGGTGGACGATATCATAATGGCTGTACTCGGTTCAGGCTGTATCCCGGCCGGATGATTCACAAAATGCCCAAAGGCATGACCCATAAGGGGTGAATTTAAAAATCCAGTGAAAACTGCAGCTATAGCCAGAATAATCAAGGGTATGGTCATCACTGCTGAATTCTCATGAGCTTTTTCCTGTCCATAAGTATTGCTACCGAAAAAAGCCACAAAGATCAGACGGAACATGTAAAAAGCAGTGAGGAAAGCCACCAATGCTCCCAGAATATATAAACCGGTATGCCCGCTGGCATAAGCCGCTAAGAGTATTTCATCCTTGCTCCAAAATCCTGACAATGGCGGTATTCCACAGAGCGCCAGGGCTCCTATAATGAAAGTCCAGCTAGTGATAGGCATTTTCTTATACAGATTTCCCATCTTCCAAATATCCTGTTCCTCATGCATAGCCACGATGACACTTCCTGCTCCCAGGAACAAAAGGCTTTTAAAAAACGCGTGGGTCATCAAATGAAACATGCCGGCAGTCATAGCCCCCACACCCATAGCCATCATCATATAACCCAGCTGGCTCAAAGTGGAATAGGCCAGAATCCTTTTTATGTCATCCTGGGTGATGGCGATAGTGGCGGCAAATATGGCAGTAATACCACCAATAACAGCTATGAAGGTCATAGCCTGGGGTACAGTGCTGAATATAAAGAATGCTCGAGCGACTAGATAAACTCCGGCAGCTACCATGGTGGCAGCATGGATCAGAGCACTGACCGGGGTAGGTCCTTCCATAGCATCAGGAAGCCATACATGCAGTGGAAATTGGGCTGATTTACCCATGGGGCCAAAGAACAGCAGTATTGAAACTGGGATCAGTACAGCCATATTAGTATAAGTAGCCATTTCCTGAGATAATCCGGTAAAATTTAAAGTGCCAAAAATAATTTGTAAAAATAAGATTCCCAGCAAAAAACCAAAATCGCCCACCCGGTTAGTAACAAAGGCCTTAATAGCAGCATTTTTAGCGGAATCCCGACCGAACCAGAAGCCGATCAGGAAGTAGGAGCATATACCTACCAATTCCCAGAAGACGAACATCTGCCCGAAATTATTAGCTAAGACCAATCCCAACATGGATGCTGCAAATAAACTCTGATAAGAGAAGTAACTGGCTATCCCTGGATCACCTTTCATATATCCCAGCGAATATATCTGTACCAGAGCGGCGATGGATGTTACAACGATGAGCATAACTGCACTTAATGGATCAATTAAAAGACCCATATCAATATTCAATCCCGGCATACTGAGCCAGCGGGCAGAAAATTCAAATACCGCTCCGCCCTCTTCAGCGGAAACAGCTGCCGCTATGGGTAAAGACAGGATAAATGATGCCATTATGGCAAATATCGATAATCCTGCCGATGCCCTGGGCCAGCGATGCAAGAATAAGCCTATTAAAGCAAAAGCCATAGCCGGCAGGGCTGGAATCAACCAGGCCCGGGGTAATATAAATTCATACATAGGCATCATGTGCACCACCTCACCATTTCAAGAGATTGAAATCATTAAGATCAACTGATCTTCGCTGCCGGTATATTGAAATAACCAAGGCCAATCCTACAGCTATTTCCGCAGCAGCTACAACAATTATCAATACGGAAAATAATTGTCCCACCGCCTCAGCCGGAGCCATATACTTGTTGGCAGCGACAAAATTGATGTTTACCGCATTCAGCATCAATTCGATCGACATCAAGACCGCAATAGCGTTGCTTCGAGTCAGAACCCCATAAACACCAATACTGAATATAACGGCACCGAGTAATATATAATGGGGTAAACCTATCATTTGTTTTCAGCCCCCTTCGCCAGAATAATAGCTCCAATAACTGCTACCAGCAAGAGGATGGCGGCCGCTTCAAAGGCCATGACATAATCCCCCAGCATCAGCTCAGCCAGCAATCCGACTGAATTGTCCGCCCCCTGCAAAGCAGCTTTAGGCCAATCGGAAAACCCTACCGCCGCAATTATGGCAATCAGCAACATGCCGGTTATTGACAATCCAGCAAACCAGGCCTTAATACGGGGAGTCGGCAGATTAGTCCTTTCCACTTCTTTATCCATCAAGAGCATTACTGCAAAAATAATCAAGACCGAAATGGCCCCTGCATAGACCAAAATCTGAATAACTCCTAAAAATCCAGCATTCAGCTGGAAATAGATAGCTGCCACGCCCAGGAAGGTCAACACTAGGCTCAATGCACTGTGAACGATATTTCTAAATAAAACTACCCCCAGGGCACCTAATATACTTACCCCCCCAATAGCTAGAAATACCCCATCATACAGTGAGAAAGCAGAGAATTCAAACATTATTCCTCTCCTCCCTTCTCGGCCTGCAAACGTCTTTTCTTCTCTTTATTAACAAAACCTGCTGCAACTTTGGCAGCCTTTTCCTTATCTTTAATTAAGAGTTCCGCCATTTTAAGAGTTATTTTTTCGTCCTGTTGCAGCAGATCGGATAGGATTTTAATGTCATCTTCCTGTTCCAGCACTTTAGCCAGCAACTTGGAAGGGTTTTTCTGCAGAGCTTTCAACATGGCATCAATCTGCTTTTGCTCCTTGCTCTCCTGCTGCTCCTCTTCAGATGCGCTTTTCTCTTCCTGCATATCCAGCCCTTCAGGACGCAGGTAGACCATTTTTATATCCCCCCTATTAAATCGTGAAAGTTCAAAATCTTGATTAAAATACAGACAGGACGTGGGGCAGCCTTCCACACAGAGGTTGCAGTACATGCAGTATTGAAAATCAATGGTATAGCTCAGGAGTTTCTTCTTTTTACTGTTTTCATTTTTCTCAGTTTCAAATGACAGCACATTATTGGGGCACCTGTTTACACAAATGCCGCAGGATATACACTTTTCAAATTGAAACTGCAGACAGCCCCGGAAACGGGGATAAAGTTCTGGCATCACATCAGGATATTGTTCGCTTATTTCCTTCTGAAAGAAATGCTTCAAGGTAATGCCCAGTCCTTTTATTAAACCCTGTCCATGCATACTTAACACCACCCCATCCAGCGGCAAAAATAGATCCCCGCGCCAGTAAGCAGGATATTACCCAGGCTGACGGGAACCAGTACCTTCCAGCTAAAGGACATCAGCTGATCCATTCGAATACGTGGGAAAGTCCATTTCACCCAGAAAAACACCAGGATCACGCCATAAGTCTTGATTATAATCCATAACCACGAAGGCAGCCAGGGACCCTGCCAGCCACCCAGGAAAACGGTAGCCATTAAGGCTGATACTGCTACCAGGTTGGTGTATTCGGCCAGGAAAAATAGAGCCCAGCGCATGCCGGTATATTCAGTATATGCACCGCCGGTAAGTTCCTGTTCGGCCTCCGGCATGTCAAAAGGTCCTCGGTTTAATTCTGCCGTAGCCGCGATGAAATAAGTTATAAAAGCAATCGGTTGCAGAATAATAAACCACAGCTTATCCTGGGCCACTACAATCTCCTGCAGGTTTAATGAGCCGCTGATCATTACTACCCCCAGCAGGGAAAAAGCCAGGGGGATTGCATAGCTTATCATCTGCGCCACCGAACGGACAGCGCCTATTAAAGACCACTTATTATTAGAACCCCACCCGGCCATTAAAAGGGCCATGGTACTCAGGGAAGCTATAGAAATAAAGAATAACAGCCCGATGTTCAAGTTGATCACTTGCAGGCCTTGGCCCATGGGTATGACCGTATAGAGCATAACCGCCACTACAATGAAAAACATGGGGGCGATTTTAAAAATCACTTTATCCGCTGCTGACGGCACAATGTCTTCTTTGGTCAATAGCTTGATGGCATCAGCAATGGTCTGAAATATCCCCCCGGGTCCGAGCCGATTGGGCCCCAACCTTTCTTGAAGAAAAGCACTGACTTTTCTCTCCAGCCATATGAGGATAATAATGTTCAGAGTGATTATAATTATTATTATTATCCACTTAATTAATAAGAAAACACTCTCCGCCCCTATCGGTGGCAAGCCCAGGCTTATCAACCAACCGGTAAAGGCTTGGGCCAGATTGCTAAACAAAGCTTCCATATAACATTCGCTCCTCTTGAGTCTGCATGGCAAACTGAATTAAGTGATCTATCTGTCCGATTCACCTAAAATAGGGTCCAGGGTAGCAATATTGGTGATAAGGTCCTGAAATACCTCTCCCCGACATATAAGCGGCAAAACCATCAAGTTAATAAAAGATGGCGCCCTTATATGCAAACGGTACGGTTTGTTGCTGCCATCACTGACCATATAATAGCCCAATTCACCTTTGGACGATTCTATCCGATGATAAACTTCCTTCCCCGGATCAGGTTTCAGTATTTGGGGGACTCGGGCCTTTATTTCCCCTGCGGGCAAATTATCCAGAGCCTGCTCAATGATTCTGCCGCTCTGCCTGATTTCCTCAATCCGGATCTTCCAGCGATCCAGGGAATCTCCCCTGCTGCCAAGCGGTATATCAAAATCAAAGCGATTATAGATCCCATAGGGATCAGCTTTACGGATATCATAGGCTATCCCGCTGGCTCTCAGATTGGGTCCGGTAACACCATATTTCACGGCATCTTCAGGTTTGAGAACACCTACTCCCTGCATACGCGCAGCCCATATTTCATTGCCGGTCAATAAACCATCATATTCATCTATCATGGCAGGAATATCCTGAACCAAACTCCTAAGGGCGGGCATGAATTCTTCGGGGATATCCGCCCCCACTCCCCCTATTCTGATGTAAGAAGACAACAAGCGCTGCCCTCCGGTCATTTCAAAAATATTCATAATTCTTTCCCGATCCCGCATACCATACATCAAACCTGTAGTAGCCCCCAGGTCTATACCGGTAGCAGCAATAGCAATCTGATGGGAAGCAATCCTGGATAGTTCGGCCATAATGACCCGGATGTACTCTGCTCTTTCCGGCACCTCGATCCCCAATAACTTTTCAACGCTCTGGCAATAACCCAAAACCGGCAAATTGCTGGCCAAGTAATCAAGCCGGGCCGTATAGGGGGCAAAATGCTGATAGGTCTTGCTTTCCGCGATTTTTTCCACACTTCTATGTACATATCCCAGGTGAACAATCACATCCTGGATAATCTCGCCATCCATCAGGGCTTCAGCATGCAAACCGCCATGGGTGCTGGGATGAACAGGGCCGACATTAATGGTGTAAGTATCAGTTTGGAACAACTATCATCGCCCTCCCATCACAAAATCTTTACGCAAGGGATGCCCGACAAAATCATCCGGCAGTAATACCCGGATCAGGTTGGGATGACCTTTAAACTTGATCCCCATCAAGTCATATACTTCTCTTTCCTGCCAGTCGGCAGTGGGCCAAATATCGATAAGAGAATCTACCTCAGCCAAATTCCTGGCAACCCTGGTCTTAACACAGACCTTATCATTAGCAGGAATGGAATAAAGATGATAGACTATCTCAAACTCTTCGCCATAATCAACCGAGCTTAAATTAGCCAGATGGTTAAAGCCATAATCATCCCTGAGCTTTAGCATTAATACCAGTAATTGAGTCTTATCTATATTGAACACGGTAAAAAATTCGTCCTGGAGCGTTTTCAGTTTATCCCCTATCTGTCTTTCCATTTCCTTCACTAGTTGTTCATAATTAAATTCCTGCACCTAATCAACTCCTCCGGTATTCGCCCTGCTGGACTTTCTTTTTCAACTCCAGCATGCCGTGGAACAAAGCTTCCGGCCTCACCGGACACCCTGGTATATATACATCCACCGGTATAATAGAATCAACCCCCGGCAGTACACTGTAGCCATCTTTAAAAGGGCCTCCGCTAATAGCACAGTTGCCCATGGCAATTACCCATTTGGGCTCTGGCATCTGCGCCCACACCCGCTCCACCGCAGGCTTCATCTTCAAGGTAATAGGACCGGCTACGGTTAATAAATCAGCTTGGCGGGGCACCGCCCTGACCACCTCGTATCCAAAGCGCGCCTGGTCAAATCTAGCTGCTCCAGCAGCCATGACCTCGATAGGGCAACAATTGCAACCGTAGTTTAAAGGCCAAAAAGACCACGATCTTCCCCAATTCCATATTTTTTCGAGAGTAGTCACCATTATGTTGTTCCTGGCCAAGACTTCAACATCATGGTCATGCTCATCATTCTTCTGCGTATCTAATACCATTCCAGAGCTCCCTCCTTCCAGGCGTACCACAGAGCAATCAGGAGAATAGCAATGAAGATTATCATTTCGATAAAGGCAAAAGGCCCCAAGACCTGGAATTTCACCGCCCAGGGATAGAGAAAAATAATTTCTACATCAAAAGCCAGGAACACCAGGGCATATAAAAAATAATTCACTTTAAATCTAATCCAGGTCTTGCCTTGGGTATCAACCCCGCATTCATAAGTAGTATATTTCTCATCATCAGGCCTGGACTTTGGTTTCGGCCTAAAAAGCCAGGCTAAGGACATGGCAGCAACCGGAAAAGCCAGGGTCAAAAGAAAGAATATTCCCAGAGCCGGATAATCAGCTAACAATCCCGTTCCCTCCTTTTTCTATATTCATTCCCCTTTAAAATTCGCTACAATTATTTCCTTCTCTCCAATTTCTGCATCTGCTCGCTTTTATATACAAGTTTAGAGCAGATACTCACTAAATGGAGTAGAAAAAACTAATCTCTTCCACAAAAACTCCATATAATTCTACTATGCTTAAAAATATATATAATTT
>CAZHHJ010000124.1:0-7419 GCA_964531295.1 uncultured Syntrophomonas sp. | reverse complement strand
GAGGGCAGGGCAATTATCACATCCTGGTCATTTATCCTTTTGCCGTCTATTATTTTAGAACGCTCTGCTACTCCAACTGCAAAACCAGCCAGGTCATACTCGTCCTGCTCATATAGACCTGGCATTTCTGCAGTTTCTCCGCCTATTAAAGCACATCCGGCCTGCAGGCAGCCCTGACTAACGCCCTTAACCAGAGATTCAATAAGCTCCGGTTTTAACTGGCCTACAGCTATATAATCCATAAAGAATAAGGGTTCAGCTCCATGTACCAGAATATCATTGACACACATTGCTACCAAGTCTATACCAACCGTATCACTAACCCCGGCCATCTGAGCTATTATTAATTTGGTCCCCACCCCGTCAGTCCCCGAAACTAAAACCGGTTCTTTATAACGGGCAGTATCCAGAGCAAACAGGCCGCCAAACGAACCAATTTCAGCCAGCACTTCAGGTCTGCTGGTCATGCCCACCCATTTTTTAATCATATCCACCGACTGCTTGGCGGCGTCTATATCAACCCCGGCATCCTTATATGTAATCCCGGCCTTTTCCATGTCAAACCTCCTGACTCAATGTACTGTCCACCTCTTCAGGTTTCCAGCTTCCTCTTATATTAAGTAATTCATTTAGGATCTAGCTTTCTACTCCCAGCGGATAAAGACCGCTGAAGCAGGCATCACAGTATTTCTGTGAGTTGCCACCCAAAGCCTTGAACAGACCTTCCCGGCTCAGGTAATTCAAACTGTCAGCCCCTATAAAATGCCGTATTTCCTCCACCCCCAGTTTACTGGCAATCAATTCTTCCCGGCGTGAGGTATCTATACCATAATAACAGGGATAACTGGTAGGTGGCGAAGAAACCGCCATATGTACCTCTTTGGCCCCGACATCCCTCAACATCTGCACGATCTGTTTACTGGTGGTTCCTCTTACTATCGAATCATCAACCATGACCAGCTTTTTACCTGATACAATTTCTCCCACCGCATTCAGTTTTAAACGCACGCTTAACTCTCGCATACTCTGAGTTGGCTGTATAAAGGTCCGACCCACATAGCGGTTTTTCATCAGACCATCCTGAAAGGGCAGTCCAGATTCCTCTGCATAACCCAGTGCGGCAGGCGTTCCAGAATCAGGGATTGATATAACCAGGTCAGCATCAATATTGCATTCCCGGGCCAATTGTTTACCCAGTTCCCGGCGGGCCTGGTATACATTTATACCGTCCAGGGTGCTGTCCGGCCGGGCGAAATATATGTATTCAAAAACACAGTGGGCACAGCGAGGCGAAATAACTACCTGGCTGGACTTCAATCCATCTTTATCTATGATTACTGTTTCCCCCGGTTTTATATCCCGAATTAATTTCGCCCCAATGGTGTCCAGGGCAGCAGATTCTGAAGCCAGGACGTAACTGCCCTTATAATCCCCTAGGCACAGCGGTCGGATCCCCATCTGGTCACGCACTCCTACCATCCGATCTTCAGTTATAATGATCAGCGCAAAGGCACCTTTCAGATCAATCATGCATTTATTAAGACCGTCTTCCAGCTTATCCTGAGAATAACGGGCCAGCAGATTAGCTACCAGTTCCGTATCACTGGTAGACTGGAATATCGAACCATAGGTGGCCAGCTGTTTCCTCAATTCCACCGTGTTGGTAAGGTTCCCGTTGTGAGCTATCCCCAGCATCCCCTGCAGGTAATGAAAGACCATGGGCTGGGCATTGACTATGCCATCCTGTCCGGTAGTGGAATAACGTACATGGGCTATAGCTATATTGCCCTTCAGCTGTTCAATCGTATCTGTTTTTATTACATCGGTAACCAGGCCCATGCCTTTGTGCAGATTTATTTTATGCCCATCGGATACTGCGATCCCGGCACTCTCCTGCCCCCGATGCTGCAGGGCATAAAGGCCATAGAAAGCAGCGCTGGCTGCATCAGTTTCATTTTCGGCCTGCTTTAAAAACACCCCAAACACACCGCACTCATCTTTAAATTTATCTCCTATTTCATGTGGCACTCTATGGCCTCCCCCAGATCCTGGTTATTTGCGTTTTATACCAGCATCTTTTCAATCCTTTTTACTACTTCCTGCTAGGCCTCTGCCGACCCTCCCAGATTACAATGCAAATAATCTTTATCCAGCTTTTCCGGGCTGACTCCATATACTGCTAACTCAGACCGCAGCGTTTAAATATATAATCAACCTGCCGGGTATAAATCTTTAGATCGAAAATAATTTCTACCTCTGAATGGCTTATAAAACTCATTATTTCATTATCCTGTAGTATGATTTCCTTATAATCAAGCTTCTCTTTCCAGCTGCGCATAGCATGATTCTGCACCAGACGGTAGGCTTCTTCCCTTAGCATTCCCTTGTTTATCAGAGTCAGCATCAGTTCCTGGGAGAATATCAATCCCCGGGTCCGAGTGATATTTTCCATCATATTATCTTCGTATATGACCAGACCAGCAACGATAGCGCAGAATTTTTCCAGCATATAGTCCAAAAGTATGCAGCTATCGGGGATAATGATCCTTTCTACTGATGAATGAGTTAAATCCCGTTCATGCCACAGGGCTACATTTTCTAGGCTAGCCATGGCATTCCCTCTTATGACCCGGGACAGCCCGGCCACTCTTTCACTCATCATGGGATTTCTTTTATGGGGCATGGCCGAGGAGCCTTTTTGTCCTTTAGCAAAAGGTTCTGCTGCTTCCAGTATTTCTGTTCTCTGCAGATTTCTAATTTCAGTAGCCATTTTTTCCAGAGAACTGCCGATTACTGCCAAAGTGGTCATAAACTGAGCGTGGCGATCCCTTTGAATGATCTGGGTGGAAACCAGACAGGGCTTCAGTTCCAGCTTCTGGCACACATATTCTTCTACCTGGGGATCCAGATGAGCAAAATTCCCTACAGCACCGGATATGGCGCCGCAGGACACTACATCCCGCGCTTCCTGCAGCCTCTTAACATTTCGCTCTATCTCGGTATACCACAGAGCCATTTTCAGGCCAAAGGTGGTGGGTTCGCCGTGAATGCCGTGAGTTCGCCCAATATTTAAGAGGTACTTATATTTTCTAGCCTTTTCTCCCAGCAGCTCTTTCAAGCGCAGCAGTTTTTCAGATATTAAATCGGCAGAATCCCTCATTTGCAAAGCCAATCCGGTATCCAGGATATCGGATGAAGTCATCCCCAGATGTATGTACTTGGACTCATCCCCTACATATTCAGCAACATTGCTCAAAAATGCTATGACATCATGATGTACTTCATCCTCTATTTCTTTAACTCTTTTTATATCAAAATTAGCCCGCTCTCGGATAATGGCCACTGCTTCTGCAGGAATCCTTCCCATCGAAGCCTGTCCTTCACAGGCGGCTATTTCAATGTTCAGCCAGTTCTGCAGCTTTTTCTCCTCCGACCATATAGCTCCCATGCGTGGAAGCGTATATCTATCTATCATTAGCGATCCCCCAAAACTTATTTCTTATCTTCAAGGTACGCCTGTACTCCTATTTCCTTCAGTTTTTTATCTTTCTTAAGCACTCCATCAGCCATCTGCTGTCGATACTTGACAAGTGCCAATCTCATGTTATCATCACTTACTGCCAGTACCTGTACAGCCAGCAGTGCTGCATTGGCACTGCCATTAATAGCCACCGTTGCCACTGGAATTCCTTTAGGCATTTGTACTATGGAATAAAGTGAGTCTATTCCCGATAAATTACCGCTTTTAATAGGAACTCCAACTACCGGCAGGACAGTATAGGCCGCAAGTACTCCAGCCAGGTGGGCTGCTCCTCCAGCACCGGCAATAATCACTTTCATGCCTCTACTCGCAGCGTTTTTTGCATATTCAGCAGTTTCATCCGGCAAGCGGTGTGCTGAACATATGGTATATTCGTAGCTGACACCGAATCCTTCCAGTGTTTCCCCCGCTTCTTTCATTATATCAAGGTCAGAATCACTGCCCATTATGATCCCTATATCAGGCATTTATTACACCCCTTCTTAATATCTTAGAAAAACTTACCTCACTTTAAAATAGAATACCCAGACGGGCAGTTTCGTAACCGAAACCTGTCCGCCTGGGCTTTTATCCCTATACGGTGTAGCACTTACACAAGCGCCTGTGTCACTCGGACCAGTCCATTTCTTCATATACGGAACCTAGACACACTTTCGCGTTTTGTCTATTTATTAAGTTACACTCTGATATTAACAAAGCATTAATATAGTGTCAACCCTGGATTTTTCAGCCAGCGGGTAATGGGAACGGTCCTTTTAACACACTAATTGAGTTCCTGAAGTTTCTCCCGTAGTTTGCATATACCTTCGTAAAGCTCCGTTGCTTCAATGCGCAACTCTGGATCTGTTAGGTTTAAAAGATGATCAAAATTACTTTCTGCCTCTAAATTGTCCAGCCTGCCAATAACCCTGGCCGCCAGTTGCCTTATTAAATCTTCCACTCTTATCCTCCTTCTGCTGGGTTCCTTAATAACAAATTCATGCCACCCCTCATCCCTTCTTTCAACACCCTGCTGCAACGGGACGGGGGATTAGTCCACCGCCGGTTTGCTTAATAGGAACCCAAGCGCTTAAAAAAGAGGGAGACATCTTTTTCCTTGTTATGTTGTCTCCTATGAAAATATGCCTGTTTCCTGTGAATTCTTACCAGGGAATAGAATAGATATACCTCACTTACACAATAATCAAATTTAGCTGATGAATTAGCCGGCTTGGTTCTAAACTCGAGCAGTGAAGAAGCTAAGCCAGTGCCGCCCGATTAAACCTGCTTGCTTCCAAACCCAGGTTTTTTTATAGTGTATGATTATTTGTACAAGCAGCGTATATAATGGTAAGGAGGATTAATTAACAGAAAGGACGGTTGATTATGAAACGCCAGAACCTTATAGGCCTGTTTTTAACTGGTCTTTTACTATTGGGGATTTTGATCGGGGGATGTGCTCCTGCTGATAAAACGGATGACCCTGGTAAGAACCCGCCTCCATCAACAGTTGAGCAGGCCGAGCTGACTCTTTATTTCGCCGGGGCAGATGCTGCCGGTTTAGTAGCCGAACAGCGTACCGTAGAACTTAAAAACCTGGCTGAACTTCCTTCGGTGGTGGTACAGGAATTAATAGTTGGTCCCAAAAACACCGGGCTGTTTCCAACTTTTCCACCAGAAACCCGACTCTTATCGCTTAAAGTGGAAGACAGTATCGCCATGGTTGATTTCTCACAAGATATCGTTACCAAGCACTGGGGAGGAAGTGCAGGTGAGACCCTGACTATTATGTCACTGGTAAATTCCTTGACCGAGTTGGAAGAGATCGAAGAGGTACGAATTCTGGTGGAAGGAGAAAAAGCAGATTCCCTCCTGGGCCACTGGGATACCAGCCAGCCGCTCGAAAGAGATGAGAGCTTTATCCTGCGGGCTTCTGGGCGAGCCTGAAACAAATCTATAAATGGGAGTTGATAAAATGACCATATATGAAAAGATCGACCGCTGCCATGAGGCTATCGGTGCAGTTCGCCCCTTTGAGGGTCACATGCTGGAGCAGTTGAAGAACTACTACCGGATTGGCCTCACCTGGTCGAGTAACGCTATTGAGGGAAATACCCTGACCATCAGCGAGACAAAGGTGGTACTTGAAGACGGTCTAACGATTGCCGGCCGGCCACTCCGGGATCTCTACGAGACGGTCGGCCATGGCAAGGCTTATAATTTCATGTTCACTTTGATAAAGGAGCAACGCATTTCTACGACAGATATAAAAGCTATGCACCGCTTGTTCTACAAGGAAATTGACGAGGAAAACGCTGGCGTATGGCGAAAAGAGCCAGTCGTGGTTTCCGGGACTGATTATGTGTTCCCACACCCTGACGAATTGGAGAAACGCATGAAGGAACTGGACGCCTGGATCACAAACGAGCGGGGAAAATATCACCCCGTAACCTTTGCAGGGCTGCTCCATCTCAAATTCGTAAGTATCCACCCATTCATTGATGGGAACGGCAGAACGAGCCGTCTCATTATGAATCTTGCGCTCATCCAGGATGGCTACCAGCTGGCTATCGTACCTCCGGTGCTCCGGGCAGAATATAACGACACAATCCGCCAATATCAAAATAAAGGTACGTATAAACCGTTCTGCGACTTCATTGCTGATCGGGTGTATGAAACCCAAAAGGAGATTATGCGTCTTTTCCATATTCCACTTCCAGACCTAAAATAGAAAATAGCGGGGATTCCTGAAAATAAATACCCTGCTATTTCCCGATTAAAGCCGTCTCGGGCCTGATTGCGGCGTGTTGCTGTCTGGGTACGATACGCGCCGCCCGCCACGCGATCGACGAAATGGGATTTGTATGCTGTGGCTGAACGCCTGGGCGATACGGTCGAGGTCGCAATGTCTACCTATGCCCATCTGTATCCTAACAAAATGGAGCAGGTTGCTGCTGATCTGAATAGGCAGATGGTTCCTAAAAATGAAACTCCTGCTGCTGTCATTTTGGAGCTTGAAAAGGTGGAAAAAGAGCATAAAAATTAAAAACGGTACGCTTTCGGTACGCTTTTGCAAATAAAAAACCCAGAAGTCCAGGTTTTATGCTGGGTTCCGGGTTTTTCCACGTTATTCCCACTCAATGGTACCGGGCGGTTTGCTGGTGATGTCATAGGCCACCCGGTTGATTCCATTCACTTCATTCACGATTCTGCGGGCCATTATGTCCAACAAATCATAAGGCAGCCTGGCCCATTCAGCAGTCATGGCATCATCACTCACTACTGCCCGGATAATCACCGGGTAAGCATAAGTACGCTGATCGCCCATGACACCTACGCTTTTTACCGGAGGAAGCACGGCAAAGGCCTGCCATATCTCATGTTCCAGCCCGGCGTTTTTTATTTCCTCTCTTACTATGGCATCCGCTTCTTTCAGAAGGTGGAGCTTTTCCCAGCTTATCTCCTCTAATACCCGAACCCCCAGTCCCGGGCCGGGGAAGGGTTGTCTCCACAATATCTCATGCGGAATCCCCAATCTCTCACCGAGAAGCCTTACCTCATCTTTGAAAAGGAGGCGGAGCGGTTCTATTAATTTGAAATCCATGTCTTCAGGCAGTCCGCCCACATTATGATGGCTTTTTATAGTGTGCGCAGTACTGGTACCGCTTTCGATTATATCTGGATAGATAGTTCCCTGAACCAGGTATTCTATATCACCCAGTTTATTTTTCTCTTCTTCAAAATCACGTAAATCATAAAAGTTAGAAGTAGTAGCTGTGTCATTATGTTGTGCTATGTATTTTGAAACTACTTTTAATTCTACACCTTCCGAAAGCAATTTTGTAATTAATGAAGATTTAAATAAATGCGGGTTTATTCTTCTTTTTACAATGTCAGAC
>CAZHHJ010000123.1:0-7578 GCA_964531295.1 uncultured Syntrophomonas sp. | reverse complement strand
TACGAACGGGCTTAAGCCCAATCCTAAAACATGAACATTATGTAAACTTGTTACGAACTCCCTCCCTGTTAAAGAAATCCATCAAACAAGTTTACAAAATGTTCGTTAAAGCCCATTACTGCCTGTAATGTGTGATATTTGCTGTCAACAAAAAAGCCTCATTTGTTTCTATATTATAAATACAGATATGAAAGTCTTTCAGACGGTCGCAGGTCCCCCCTTAAAAGGGACCCCCCGCGATCCGGCTGCAAGGCTTCAAATTCTCCTTATGGAATAGAATTGCATGGAATAATGCTTTATGTAATATAAATTCATTAGAAATGCTGTGAATGTGCTTTAAATTAAACATAGAGCTGCCTTTCAATACTTAATTCAATTCGGTGATGTTATATGCCCCAGCTAATATCGTTAAGACTCTCGATTAGCTCATTTATTTCGGAACTCTTGTTATCATACCAGCGAGGATTGCGACCATATGCATTGTAATTCATGTTACTATGTTCTAGCTCATATTTTAGCCTTCTAGCTTTATATCCGATTACAGAAGTTAATACATATATTTTATCCAGGCTGCCTAATACTTCTTCCTTGTCGTTGCAGATCATGCTTGTCTCACCTCCCTCTTTTAAAATAAATTTAAAAGAGACACAATAAATTATTTAATTAATTGTGTGATATAGGGTTGATTCATTATAGCGAGGGCTGCCGTTGCGCCATCAGCCTACCACTGAGCCCACCCAGTCTAAAGGGTAAAGGCTAAAGCCCCGGGGCTACCACCCCGGCCCTTTACACTGGGACCCCGGGCTCGTGGTTATCGGCAGCTGGAGGCAGGCCCTCGGGTTTATTACTGCCATAGTTGCTCATCCACTGACCTATTATGTATGCTCCTAATGCAGATATAGTAAGACCATACTTTTGTGCGGTGTCTTGTAATTTGAATTTCATGTCCTGTTCTACCTTAATTGATACTCTCGTGTCTCTAGCGATAAAACTACCCCCTTTCCGCTTAAAATTATTACCGAGTTCATCTCAAGCTTTATTCATAATTTACCAGATGGTCAATAATTGTCAAATGAAATTTACTTTTTTAGTTAACCTGGTGCAACAGTCTAGCATAATAACCATTTTACGACCGGGCTACCGCCCAATCCTAAAACAGGAACATTATGTAAACTATTTATGATATTCTTATACTCTTAAAATTACTTGTTTGAATAGTCATCTGCTTGTCATAGTATTCCAAATAGTATACCGAATTATTCATATTCCCGGCCCAATCAATGAATTGAATTCAGGCTGGTCATAATACAATAATAAATTCTTTGTAACGGCAACTCCCTAGTTGCTGTTTAAAACTCAAATACTTCACTTATCGGAATCACTAAACCCTCAAAAAAATACGATGCTAGAGTATCCACGAGTTTACAAGTGGTATACTCGTCAATTTCTAAGTCCTTAAAGCCATATACCATAACAGAATGTTTAAAAGGATCGACAATCCAGAATTCCCTCACACCGGATAACATATAAGTATTGAGTTTATCTACCATATCCTTGGACCGGGTGTTTTTTGATATAATTTCAACGCAAAGCGTGGGTGTACCCATGTATCGGCCGTTTTCATTAACGTTATTCTCCAAATCGCATGCTATGAGCAAATCAGGCTGCATTACATCGGGTGTTTTAAGGTCCTTTTTGTAGAAATGAACATCAAAAGGAGCATAGAAAACCTTACAATTCTTGCCTTTTAGATATGATCGCAGATGGGTATACAAATTCCCGGATATATCCTGGTGATAGGTGCTGGGGGAAGCCAAAAGGACTATTTCGCCGTTGATATACTCCATTCTAAGCTCGCTTTTCTCGTAAATCTCCATGAATTCTTCATAGGATACCTTCTTGCCGCCATAATGATAATCTAATACGTTTTCCTTGACTAAAAAATATCGTTCGATATCTGTGATGTAAGGTGTAATTCTTATGGCTTTTTTGCCGTTTTTGGTAACAACAACCTCGTGGTCATCAATAACATAATCGATATATTTACCTAAATTAGTCTTCAACTCAGTGGCGGTAACAACTTTTGTTGTTTCATTCACAACAATCACCTCGTACGATAAATATAGCATATAGTGCGACGGGATGCCAATCTGTCATTGCCGTACGAAGAGAGGGATCGCGGTAACATTGTGTAATAAACCATCACTACCCTACCCTTATATTACTTGTCTCCGGCTGCTTTTTCACAGCCAGCAATACTAAGTTCGCCAGTCTGGGGGATTACTTGAGATAAGTTGGTGTCAGGCACCACCGCACCTTCATCGGGGCTAGTGCTTATCTTGGTATTCTAATTGGAAATATTCATGTCTATTTGGGCAGCACTATCTCTAAAACTCTTGCCAAGAACCGTCCCCACGCCTGCTTAGTGAATTGCCTCGGTAAATAACGGATAGTAAGGATGAGTATAAGTGAAGACCCAAAATAAAAATGCTGTAATGAGAAAGGAAGTAATTAACAATAAAAATAGACCAGTTTTTCTTTGTAATTCAAAATCTAAGATTTCATTCTCCACATAAAAAGCGATTAAACCGGCCAGGAATGTACTTAAAATATTAATACCTACTTCCAAAATTACCGGTGAGAGTTTGCCAAATAAAACTTGCTGGGAATAAAACATTAAAAATATAATCGGCGCGAATAATAGAGTGCTCACCAGTCGGGAAAATGCCCATTGCACCCAGGAACTAATTTTACCCTTATATGCCAGAACAAATAGTTCCAACAAATTTAAAAATAATATGCCGAAAAAGCCTATTTTCATATGTTCCCATACTGCTTCAGAAACCGCAAATACAGTCAAAGGCAATATGGGATAGGCAAAGTGGAACAACGTATAGATCATTAAAAAAATAAACGCTTTCGCGAATACCATCCACATACTGATTTTCTCTCTCATTTTTTGACCTCCTGCTGGTATGACACAGGGGGACGTCAGGCTGTGTCTGACTAATCCCTAACCCCCTGGTAGGCCTGCTATCTGCTGCGGGTGAATTCTAGGGCGGTTTTGCAGGTGGCACAGCCTCCGCGGGCGGTTTCTCGTAAGTCGGGGGACATCATTTGGCCTATGCGGAACATGGCTTCCACCACTTCATCCAAGGGAAGAAAGCTTTGAATACCGGCCAAGGCCATATCGGCACACACCAGGGCATTGGCAGTACCGGTGGCATTTCTTTTGGAGCAGGGCACTTCCACCAGTCCGGCTACCGGGTCACATACTAGGCCCAAGAGACCTTTTAATGCCATCGCGGCCGCGTCCATGCACATGGCTGGTGTGCCCCCGCCCAGGTATACGGCTGCAGCTGCGGCCATTGCAGACGCTGCACCACATTCAGCCTGACACCCTCCTGCTGCACCAGATAGAGTGGCATTAGCAGCAATGACTTTGCCGATCCCGGCTGCCACGATGGCGGCCTCACATAGCTTTTCTTCCCCATAGTTTTTATCTTTTTTTAAAGCCAGTAAAATACCGGGCAGTATTCCACTGGATCCACCGGTGGGCGCGGCCACGATTTTGCCCATGGCGGCATTATATTCGGTCACAGCCAAGGCATAGCTCACTGCTTTCACCATGGTAGAACCAGAAATATTATCTTGCTGAAGGCGAGATTTCATCCGGAAACCATTGCCCCCGATTAAACCACCCATGGATTTTAAGTCGGGGTCCAGTCCTTTACGAACAGATTCTTCCATAATATATAGCCGATTCGACATGGTCTTCACGATGTCTTCCCGGGTGTGCCCACTTTCTTCGCTTTCCGATAAAATAATAGCCTCTGGCAGGTGAATGTTCCCTGCATTGCATAAATCCAGCAATTCGCTGGCATAGCTGAACTGGTACATAGTCTCCTCCTGTTTATCCATTACTCCGCCAGATCGATAAAAATACACTCCTGAACTTCCGGCACAGCCTCAATTTCACCGATTACCTCCAGGTCGACATGCTGGTCGGTTTCAATGACCATTGAAGCCATACTGCCTCGGGATTGGCGAAATACCTTTAAAAAAGCAATGTTTATACCATGCTGGCCCAGCACTGCAGTTACTCTGGAAATCACCCCCGGCTTATCTTCCTGGCGGGTAATAATGGTGGGATATTGACCCGTAAACTCCACCCGGGTGTTGTTGATGGAGTGAATCTTAATTTCCCCGCCGCCAATGGATGAACCCACCAGTTCGTTGATTTTCCCGGATTCACAATGGGTAACAATTTTTACGGTATTGGGATGAACATTACCTAGGTCAGTAGGATAAAAATGATATTCCAACCCTCTTGCAACAGCCAATTGATAGGAATCACGAATCCTCTCATCCTCGGTATTCATCCCCAAAACACCGGCCAGCAGGGCTTTGCAGGTTCCATGGCCTTCGCCGGTCTCGGCAAAAGACCCATGCAGATGAAAGTCCACTCGTTTAATTTCTGAGCTGCAAATCTTGCAGGCCACACCGCCCAGTTTGACTGCGCCAGCCGTATGCGAGCTGGATGGCCCCACCATCACTGGGCCAATAACATCAAATATACTGATATTCGTGGTTTTCGCCTCCCAAAAGCAATGAGAAAATTAAAAGGCTCTATCAATTGTTAGTTTCTGATAAGTATCATCGGGTATGTATACTTCCCGGTAACGCCCATCTTTAACCAACATGGCGATACACAATTCAATTGTAATTGATTGGCGTCTCCTTTTTAAAGACCTCTGTCAAGCATTACAGGAATGCTCCTTAAGCCAATAAGCAATAATAAAAGCTTCTAAAGATGACATAGTTAAGCCAT
This sequence comes from uncultured Syntrophomonas sp., assembly GCA_964531295.1. Classification (GTDB taxonomy): domain Bacteria; phylum Bacillota; class Syntrophomonadia; order Syntrophomonadales; family Syntrophomonadaceae; genus JAAYJK01. The sequence goes on along the minus strand of CAZHHJ010000123.1, from coordinate 2,747 downwards.
AGCTCTTTGCTATTTCATCTAATTTTGATTTTACATCCTTTTATAGTTTTGTTCCCTTGCCATCAACTAACCCCCTTTAAGCTTATTATTTTATGTTAGATTATCCCACTTGGGCAATAAAAGTCAAACTACATAATCAAATTGGCCGACGTTGAGCCCCCTTCGGTTAACCCTCAACTGTCGGTCATAATGTTGCTAATGCATATCATGGATCTATTTGAGTGATCCACAGGTTTGGTTGATCACTGCTTACAGGCCCAATCTAATTGATTATGGTTATTTGGCCTGGCTGAACGACTTATCTCTGCTGCTATCCAAACCAAATGCCAGATGGCCTAGCTAAATATGCTGCATATACGCGTATTATTAATACCTGCGTGATATAAACATCGCGAATAATATTTTAAAGGCCTTTAAATAGCAAATAATTAGAAGTAAAAATATATAAATCCTGCTTTTATTTCGCATCAGCACGATTGCTTTTTTATGTGAACTCCTTGGATTTCATGGTTATTTTGGCAGATTATCTTGCATAGACTAGCATTAATCGTATGTAAATATTGGTTTTTATTCGTTATAAGGCCGAAAAAATCACAAAACTATATAATTATTCGACTTTTTGGCTAGGAGCTACCGGTGCTCACTTTTTGGTGCTGAAAAAAAGGAGGAAGGGTAATATGAGTTGGCAGGAGGAATATAAAAGGAAACTAGTATCTTTTGAAGATGCCGGCAAAACTGTTGAATCTGGAGACATGGTAGTAACTGCGTTAGGTGTGGGAGCGTGCTCAGCTGATATGTATCATGCTATTTTAGACCGTCATAATGAGTTGGAGAATGTGGTGATTTCGGATACCGTGCAACTCCGTCCTTGTAAGCTTTACGATCCTGAATTTATGGCTCAAATAGATGGCAGAATTAATCACTCTCCAGCTTTTGGTATGGTTACGATTCGGAAAATGCATCGTGCCACACTCTCAGATTTTTTCCCAGCTACTACTTCAGATGCCGGAGACAAATATGCAGAAACTGCGAATGTTTATATGGTGATGGTGACTCCACCTAATAAAAAGGGGTTTGTCAATCTGGGTTTGACCAATTTCTATACTCCCAGAGCTATTCGCGAAGGCAGGGAAAGAGGTAATTTGCGGATTGCCATTGGCGAAGTTAATGAACAGATGCCTATTCTTTTTGGAGATAACTGGCTGCATATATCTGAATTTGATTATTTTGTAGAAAATTCGACGCCGCTCCCTGCCAGTCAGAGAGGTGAGGCTAAAGAGGTGGAAAAGGCTATTGGTCAGTATGTACTGGAATTAATAAATGATGGGGATACCATTCAAATGGGTCTGGGTGGTATTTCAGAAGCTGTGGTAGGTGGTCTGGACGGTAAGCATGATCTGGGAGTAATGACTGAGATGCTTCCTATTGGCCTGGATCAACTTGTGGAAAAAGGTATCGTAACGAATTCAAGAAAGAAACTGCATAAGGGAAAGACCCTGGCTACCTTCTGCGTTGGTGATATGAACTTATATAAATATGCAGAAGAGAACCCAACCGTTGAGTTTTATCCTGCAGAATACACCACTAATCCTACAGTTCTTGCTCAACATGATAATCTAGTAGCTATGAATAGCGCTTTAATGATAGATTTTAGCGGTCAGATAGATTCAGAAGGAGTGGGGCACACACAGATAAGCGGTTCAGGAGGACAGCTCGATTTCATGCTTGGTGCCTACTGGTCAAATGGCGGCAGAGGTATTTCTCTCCTAAACTCAACCCAAAAGCAATCAGACGGAAGTATTATTTCCAGTATAGTTCCAGAATTGCCTCCCGGAAGTCCAGTTACCGTCCCTCGCACCTTTGCTGACTATGTGATAACAGAGTACGGTATTGCTAGACTAAAGTATAAAAGCAGACGGCAGAGAGCCGCTGAATTAATTTCTATAGCTCATCCCGATTTGCGGGGTGAACTACGCAATAGTTTAAGAAAGAACTTTTATCCAAATTCCTAAGAAAAATTGCTTTGGCCAACCTGCTTAACCTCAATGAAGTTGCTGCGGAGGACGAAGCCAGGGCAAAGAAAAGAAAAAGTAATAAAGGTGAAAAACAGGATTTTAAGAAGGTGGCAAGGTATAATTCTCCTGCCACCTTCCGTTTCGCGGGAAACGCGCGGTCGCCTCTTTGTTTCCTCCCCGATATTGCTTGGATTATTTGCTGCGATACTCCCCTCTTATTTCAATTACCACTATTTCAGGAGGGTTGAATACCCGTGGCAAACGAGGGTTAAAGCTGACACCACGGCTTACTATGTGAATCAAAGAATCGTGATAATATGTCCCCCCGGCATATTTAGGAAACCAACCTTGATCCGGGGCATAGAGTCCATTGAGTATAAATGGAATTCTAACCTGGCCTCCATGGGCATGCCCCGATAGAACCAGATCAAAATCGCTTCTTTTATATATTTCTATTAATTCCGGGCGGTGAGCTAAGAGTATTTTAAAGTCTGGCTTATCCTGTAACTCAAGAAATGCCTTATGGAGTTCTCCCTCCCAATCAAAGCCGGGCTTATCATATTTGACCATATCTGGGGCATCTACTCCACCAATAATAATGGATGAACCATTAACCCTAATCTGCTCATAAGTATTTTCCAGAATAGTAACACCGTAGTGACGAATTGTTTTCTTTATATTTTTGATATCATTTGACCAAAATTCATGGTTTCCGCTTACGTAGTATACAGG
>CAZHHJ010000122.1:0-7584 GCA_964531295.1 uncultured Syntrophomonas sp. | reverse complement strand
ATTCAGTTCCAGCCTTCTTCGCACTTTAGTCTTGCTGTTCAATTTTATCAGATCCGTTTCCCTCTTTTCAGGGATGGTATTGTTTGTTCGACTTGCCAATTAAGGCAACTATACTAAGGTTTTTTCTCTCATCACGCTACGGCTTTCCGCCACGCGCAAAACTTATATTATCATCCACTTAATTAATTGTCAAGAAGTTGTGCTTATTTTGTTCGGGATAAATAGCTGTTTTTTGCGCGAGCATAATTATTATAAACTGTACTATATCTTTTGACAACAGTCCTATCTATATTATGTTGTTAATCAGTGCTAATGTATAAGTCATCCCAGAGATTCATCCCTTATAAAAATATACCCTACGATTATGATGCCCAGATACAAATACCCCTTATAATAGGGGTTCTCCTCTATCATAAGGGGTCATTATTTTCCCCATAAATTTTACTAAAATTTATAGTCGTCCTCTATTATTTCTTTTTTGGTCTTTTTTCTATGATTATAGCGCAATCGGGACAGACCATTTCACATATCATGCATGCAATACAGCTCTCTTCGTCTTTGGGTTCAACCACCGGGGTTCCATACAATCCCAAGCTATCTGCCCAGCGCAGAACATCATTAGGGCACTTTTCCTTACAGAGTCCACAGCCTTTACAATATTCAGGGAAAATATGAAAATTAGCTTTTTCCATGGGGGTGGATATCGCTTTGAATTCTTTAACCATTATTATCCACCTCTTCCTGTAAGGATTTTTCCGCCATTTCTTTTCCTATTTCCATGGCTTTAAAATTTAATTCTCTAAGTTCGGGATTATTTTCAAACTTGTAAGCCAATTTATGTTCCAAGGCTTCCTTGGCTGCTTCAAAAGAAACTACATTAGTTAATCCGATTACCGCACCCATTATTATTATATTAAATACCTTGGGATGGAGCATCCGGTTAGCAGTATCTACAGCTGGAATGGCAATGGTTTTTTTGGCCTGTTGGGGTAAGTCTCCTTTATCAAAATCAAATCCACTGTCATATACAAATAGGGTGTTTTCATCAGAATATCCAGCTGTTCTGGCAATTGCTCGCCCACTCAAAGCTATAACGACATCAGCTTTATTGAATTTGGGAGCACCAATCCTCTTATCACTAAATTGAATGAAAGCTATTGACACCCCACCTCTCTGCTCCAGGCCGAAGTTAGGGATGTATATGGTCTCTTGATTTTCATTGTATGCTGCTTCGGTCAGAATCTCTGCTACCGCTTGTACTCCCTGACCACCTTCCCCGGCCAGGGCAATTCTGATCAATGACATTATTTATCCCCCTTTCCTAAGGGGCTTTTTATCTCACCCACTGGGAAATATTGTTCCATTTTCTCTTCTAGGAAATTCCAGGTCTGGCTTGCATTGGTTCTCCAGTTGGTCGGACAAGTAGATAGTACTTCAACAAAAGAGAACCCATTCCCTTCCATTTGATTCCTTAAAGCATTCCTTATCAGCCTTCTAAGTTGATTATATTTGGATACGGTACCTCTGGCTACATAGGCTCCCTCTGGGGTTATTCCCGCAATAAATTCGGGTCCCAGGGTAGGATAACCCGTAGTTTCGGGATCTCTTCCATAGGGACAGGTCTCGGTAATCTGTCCTGGTAGGGTAGTTGGAGCCATTTGCCCTCCGGTCATTCCATAATTAGTGTTATTAACCAGGATCAGGGTCACCTTTTCATTGCGAACGGCGGAATTCAACAGGTGCTGAGAACCTATTGAGTATCCTCCCCCATCACCCATATAACCTATAGTAATTAACTCCGGACGGGCACGCTTTATACCAACCATAACTGGAGTAGTACGCCCGTGATGTGTTTGAGTGCTGTCACACGCGAAGAAATTCCAGGCTAACAATGAACAACCTATATCACATCCAAAAATAGTCTCTTGCTGTATGCCTAATTCATCTATAGCTTCTCCCAGAGCTTTTAAGGTAATTCCATGCCCACAACCAGGGCAAAATTTATGCGGTTTAGTAGGTAAATACCATGATTTTGGTGTTGCTGGGGCAAGCATTTCCATTGTCGTTACCTCCTTTCCTGCCCTATATGATGCTTTTGACTTTATTGATTATGTCATAATCAATGATTCCGACTCCGGGCATAAACAAATTCTCTATCTTCACTGTTTCCCCGTATATTTCCTGTTTGGTCAGTCTATCCAATTGTCCATAGGCAGATTCAGCAATCAATAAATATTTCGCCCCGCTCTGAGCTATTGCCTCCCGCAACTGCTGCTGGGGAAAAGGTCTTAAGGTTATGGGGCGGAAATAACCTGCTTTTATCCCTTGGGCCCGCAGGATTTTTACTGCATCATCTGCTGCTCGGGATACTACCCCATGGGTAACAATTATTATATCAGCATCTTCACAATATTTGGCCTGGAATTCTACAAGTTCCGGTGAAATTGCTTCAAATTCCGCCGATACTCTCATTACTACGTCATATAGTTCTTCTTCCAGGCTGTAAATATTGCACAAATGCTGGGGTTCTCTATCTTCACCTATTTTACCCGGGATACCGATAAGAGGATATGGTTCGATCATTTGTATTCCTCTATCCTGGGGATCATACATTTCCAAAGGTTCCCTCATTTTAGCCTGATACCCATCCCCTAGCACAAAGGTAGGAAACCTGTATTTCCAGGCGGCATTAAAACCTTTAATTACATAATCATAGATTTCCTGATGGCTGGCGGTAGAATAAACAATCCTGTGTCCCTCACCATTGCCGCCAAAGGTGGTCAGGGTTACTTCTTGCTGAGAATAAACCACTGTACCGGATGATGGACCTCCCCGCTGTTGTATTATCGATAGGACAGGTAGTCTCATCGCCTCTGCCATACCAAAGGGCTCCTGCATTAATACATTTCCCGGCCCAGCTGTAGCTGTAAAGGCCTTTTTCCCAACTTGAACCGCTCCGCAAGTTGTAAAGCCAGCCGATAATTCATCTTCGGTTTGAAGAAAACTTCTATTATATTTTGGAGCCAGACGAGTCCAATAATGCATGACTTCGTTCTGGGGAGTAATAGGGTATCCAAACATTATATCAGCTCCTGCGGCCAAACAAGCCCAGGTTACTGTTTCATTTCCAGTCATAAACGCTCTTTTTGGTTCGCCTATTATCTTTTCCATTTAATTTGCGCACCTCCCATTCTAAAACCAGGAATCATTTATAGTAGCAGGTTAATTCTCTGCTCATGATTAATATTATTTAAAAGTAAAGCTACCATATGGCAGCTGGCATATATCTTTTTATAAATTTCACCGGTGCAAAAAGCTCCTCCTTATTTATAAATTCTCTATGTCTTTCCTCCATAGCAATATAAAAAATGGGTATATTCATTTGTTTTGCTGCTTTAAAGATTTCGCGATTACCTTTCATTATTATCTCCAAAGTAGTTTCGTTACCCAAATGGGTATTCGCTACTATGGCATTTACTGTCTTAAGTTCTTTTAAATACTCTATTATCCTCTCCAGTGATCCGGTCATGGGGCGCATGTAATTTATAACCGCCAGGATCTTTAGGCCGGCTTCTTCTGCCCCTTCAACCAAATTAAGTGTTTTAGCACCCTGGACACCATAGCCAACATCGAATATTATGTCCCCCTCAATTCTTAAAGCCCACTTGGCGCGAGGATTAAGCATGGCCCCGGTCTCTCCTAAGCCAAAACTATCCTTTCTTGAATAAGCAATCACATTTAAGCCTTCTCTTTCCAGTTTCTCCTTAATCGGCCTTAAGGTGTAGAAAGGTTCAACGATGTCTAAATCCACCAAGGTCACTTTCCGCTGCAGACTCTGCAATTCTAATGCCCGGTTTATGGATATTTCGCTTTTCCCGCTGGCGTATTCTCCTACATACGCTTCTAAAATCCTTGATTCTGCATCAACTACAACTAAAAAACACCTCCCTGTCAGGCGTTTGTGCCTGATGATTATATATAGTATAATGCTGCACCCAATTGTGCGTCAATATTTATATTGTTTCCGAGCAATGTTACTCACATTTATGCTTTGTGATGCAACATAGTTGCATTGGCCATATTAGTATTTTGTGCAACCAAGTAAAGATGTTTTTCTGATCTATAATAGTATTGTATGCTTTTATGATGCCTGTCCTCAGCCAATAATATAACAAAAAAAAAGCCCTTTTCCCCGGCCTTCAATTATCTGTTAATATTTGGCTCTCGGCATCTGCTACCTACCCCATGAGCATTTGGAAGCATATCAACAGCAGTAATCCCGGTATCCCGAGAAAACCCGCTATTAAAACAGTTATAATATTTACCGGTAAAATAAACGAGAAATAAGCTCCAATGAAATTAATGCCCAGCAGTAAAATTAAACCTATAGCGGAATTAAGCATTAGTTTCCATAATAATTTAATCGGTTTTAAAAACACCTGGGCTACCAAGTATAGAATTACCAGCAAAAACAATCCTGCAATAATTACATTAACGATTTCCAACACTACCACCTCTCCTTAACATTGAAATTATGGCCCGATTTTATTTGCTCTTATGGTCCTAATTCTCTTCCAGAGATAATCGTAATGCTTTTCTGCGGCTTTTATTTTGTAAATTGCATATTCAACCATTTCCGGATCATCTGAATTAGCAAAGCAATTCTGGGCTTGCTGCAGTTCTTGATGTGCTTGCTGCAGCGCATACTCATCTGTCATATATTCATTTGGCTCCTGCTGCCCATCGGCCCTTAAACATAATAAGCCGCAGGCCTTATTCCATATGTTCGAGCAAAACACCATATCATGGTCCTCCTGGCTCACGCGAGTTACTCTTAAACTCTATGCCAGACAGGCCTGGTTTATGTTAGAATTCCTTTCTGCCCTCTATGGCTTTCTTCAGCGTTATTTCGTCAGTAAATTCTATATAACCACCTACCGGCAATCCGTGGGCCAGGCGGGTCACTTTAACACCCGGTCTGGCAATAACGCTGGCCAGATACCGGGATAATACCTCACCATCTATATCCGGATTTAAAGCTAATACTACCTCTTGTACTTCCTCCCTAACGATCCGTTTCAGTAAAAACTTAACATCTATGTCTTCAATATCGTTGCCTTTTAATAGATTAAAGTTCTGGTTTAGAACAAAATAGCGCCCATTAAATCCGCTTCTTTCTATAGCCAAAACATCGCTGGCCTCTTCCGCAACGCATAGCATACTATTATCCCGGCGCCCGTCGGTGCATATCACACATGGATTAACATCGGTTAGATAACCACAATTTGGGCATGGAAAGACTTTTTTCTTGGCATCTATTATAGAAATGGCTAACTGCCTTACTTCTTCCTCTGGTAATCTTAATATAAACATAGCCAACCTTTGGGCAGATTTGGGACCGATGGATGGCAGTTTTAATAGTTGATCAATTAAAGACTGAAGGGGTTGGGCTAGTTTCAAAACTTTATTCCCCCTTTTTGGTTAAATATCGCAGCAGCAATATATTAGCATCTACATCCCAGGTATATTCAACCCCCCGGTAACCTTGGCCATCTCTTCTGAAACGGTATCCTGAGATATCTTAATCGCTTCATTGGCTGCGGCTAGAATCATATCTTCTAACATCTCTATATCATCTGCATCTACTGCTTCTGGCAATATTTTCAGGGATACTATCTGCTGTGTCCCGGTAACCTTGACTATTACCGCCCCCCCTCCTGAGGATGCCTCAAACTCACGGGTTTCCAGTTCTTCCTGCATTTCTGCAATACGAGCTTGAATCTTTTTGGCTTCTTTCATCATTTTGTTGATATTTGCTCCTCCGCCAGGATTAAAGCGCATGAAAAATTCCCCCTTAATTTTTTATTTCTATAACTTCTTCACCAAACATTTCTATAGCCTTTTTAACCACAATATCATTATACTTCTCGTCTTCCATAAAAATAAATTGTATCCCCAGGTCTTTATTCAGTATCTCTTTTACCGCGTTCTCCAGTATTTCTCGGTTAGCCTGCTCTTCCATTCTTTCTTTATGGAAGTTGTAGCTTTTCTTATATCCAATAAACATTGTGCCATCTTTTATCCCCAGCAGGCTACCCTGGGCCAATAATGCATGAGTGGGGACTCTTTTCTCTTTCACCTTGAATAAGATTTGTTTCCATAAAACTTCCCGTGCTTCTCTTTTCTTTGCTTTATCTGTTTTTATCCCACTATCTTCAACAACTGCTGCTTTTGATATGTCTGCTTGTTCAATAGCATTATCACTCAAAATCTCTGCAACTTCCAGGAAAGCTATCTCCAGTTGAAATCGGTTGCCTTCGCTGAATCTCAAACGGTCAGCCGTATCCATCATTTTTCTCACCGCCAGCAAGAGATTCCTCTGCTTAGTCTTTCCCTTTTGTTTATCTAAAATATCTTCCTGGCCTTGATTGGAGGACATCAATTCCGCTTTATCACCCAGCAAAGAATATAATAGCAAGTCCCTTAAATAGATTACACTTTCTCTGGCTATCTGTTGGGTTTCCTTGCCCTGATCCAGAGCCTTATTTAATAATTCTATCACTCGAGCTGGCTCCTGGGACAAGACTGCGTCCATCAGCTCAGCCATAAAAACATCGTCCACCAGCCCCAATACCCCGAGAACGTCTTCCTTCTGAATAGTAGTTCCCTTATATGAGTATATCTGGTCTAAGATGCTCAGCGCATCTCTTAGGCCTCCATTCGATCTGCGAGCTATAATAGCTACCGCTTCTTTGCTAATTTCCATGACATTAGCTGCTGCCACTTGTTCCAGCCGTGCAGTTATTTCCGCCATAGTAATTCTTCTAAATTGATAGGTCTGACAGCGGGAAATGATAGTAGCCGGGATTTTTTGCAATTCAGTGGTCGCAAGGATAAAAACCACTGATTCCGGGGGTTCTTCAATGGTTTTCAGCAAAGCATTGAAGGCTTCGGTGGTCAGCATATGTACTTCATCGATGATATATACCTTTTTGTTTCCCTGGGCGGGCATGATTCTAACCTTTTCCCGCAGCTCTCTGATTTCATCAATGCCCCGGTTGGATGCTGCATCTATTTCAATTACATCCATAAAGTTACCACGATTTATATCCAGACATGAGCTGCATTCATTGCACGGCTCACCTTCGCTTATATTAAGACAGTTTAGTGCTTTAGCAACTATTTTGGCCACACTGGTCTTTCCGGTCCCTCTGGGGCCCGAAAATAAATAAGCGTGTGCCATGCGCCCCTGGGCTATAGCATTTCTAAAAGCAGTCACGGTTTGTTCCTGTCCCACCACATCTTTGAAGTTCTGTGGTCTCCAGGTCCGGTATAGTGCCAGGTATGCCATTATCTTACTTCCTTTCTCGGATTTAAAGCTTGGATATATTATACCTCGACTATCTTCTTAGTTCATGTTTTATGGAAGAAAATCCTTCTTTAAATATAAAAATAGCAGGCTGCTTACCTGCTATTAATAATGCTTTGGCTGGGATGAATCCCTTAAAATTAATGCCGTGCACCTGGCTTCGAATATACCTTCCAAGCGTTACCTAAACAGTTAACTCCATCCAGGCTCCCCTT
>CAZHHJ010000121.1:0-7589 GCA_964531295.1 uncultured Syntrophomonas sp. | reverse complement strand
TGTTATTAAACCTCTTAGATATTCTTATATTTCATTTTATGAATTATAAGATTATCCGGTGCCTGTTAACATACAAAATAGATATGAAATGTAGGCGGGTCTTATTTTTTGGTATGGAGAAATAGCTTCTCCACCTTTTGAATGCTTTTTAAAATTGAAAAAACCATCAAATGATCATATGGTTTTATCTCGTGTTCACCACTGGGGATTATCACCTGGTTCTCCCTAACTATGGCGCCCAAAACTGAGCCGGAGGGGAACTTAATCTTGCTCAATTTTTTACCGGCGGCTATGGAACCCGGCTGGGCAACCAGTTCCATCATCTCCGACATCTCTTCGCCCATTACCGTGATTGAAACTATATCCCCCCGGCGAACATATTTCAATATGGCGCCTGCGGTTAACATCAGTGGACTCATAACAATATCAATCCCTATCTGATCTACCAGAGGCATAAGATCTGACCTTTTAATTTTGCAGATGGTTAACTTAACCCCCAGGCTTTTGGCGATTAAACAAGACAATATATTTAAACGGTCATCATCAGTTACGGAAATAAACAGGTCTGTATCACCGATATTTTCTTCCCGCAATAGTTCCAAATCGCTCCCATCACCATTAATGATCAGAGCGTTCTTCAGCTGGCTCTCTGCCTTGCGGGCCTGCAAGACGTTTTTTTCAATGATCTTCATATCAATCGGCCAGCGCCGATCTTCAATAACTTTGGCCAGATAGAAGCCAGTTCGGCCAGCTCCCAGTATCGTAACACTGTCAACCTTTTTAGGTTGTATTCCCAAGGACATCAGCACTGCCGACATATCACTCGTTCTGGCCATTATGTACACCTTGTCACCTGAAAAAAGGCTGTCATTCCCCGCCGGCACTATGGTGCGATGCTGCCTGATTATTGATACTATAACAAAACTGGAGGTATCCAAGCCTTTTAGTTTGACGCCATCAAGAATAGAATCCTTGGGAATCTCTATTTCCACCATTTGCACTCTACCATCCGCATAGTATTCGACACTCAATGCCTCTGGAATTCTAACAATCTTGGCTATCTCCAGGGCAGTGATCCGTTCTGGGTTAATAATAAGGTCAACTCCCAAAAGAGCTTCTGGAGAAAATATCGGTGTTTCCATATATTCAGTGTTTCGCACCCTGGCTACCGTAGTTTTGACCCCATATTGTTTGGCTAAAAGGCAGGCAATCATATTCAGTTCATCCATCTCGGTTACTGCGATAAGCATGGTTGCTTCCCTGACCCCAGCCGCCTCAAGTATCGCCGGTGATGAACCATTTCCCAGAATTGCCTGAACATCTAGGCTCTCATCAACGATCTTCAGTCTCTCTTCGTCCCGTTCTATCACGACCACATTCTGATTTTCACTTGATAAAAGCTGGGCGATACTGTAACCTACTTTTCCAGCGCCGATTATAATTGTTTTCATATTTTTTCACCTATACGTTAAATCTAAAATTTATTAAGTCTCCATCTTTGACCAGGTATTCTTTTCCTTCCAGTCTAAACAAGCCCTTTTCTTTAACCGCACTCATGCTCCCCAATTGCACAAAATCATTATACTTAATTACCTCTGCTCTGATGAATCCTCTTTCAATATCCGAATGTATTTTACCTGCTGCACTCTTCGCTTTTGTACCATTTTTTATGGTCCAGGCCTTGACCTCATCTTCACCCGTAGTAATAAAGGAAATGAGACCCAGGCTTTCATAGACGCTGGTAGCTATTCTTAAAACACCAGGCTCTTCTAATCCTAATTCTTGCATAAACATTTCTCTTTCTTCGCCATCAAGTTCTGCAATCTCTTTTTCTATCTCGGCGGACACTTCAACCATTGTAAGTCCGTGTTCCTCCAAATATCTAAGCAGTTCAGGCCGTCCAGGATATTTCTTATCCAGCATATCATCTTCCGCCAGATTCAAGCAAATCAGCATAGGTTTATTGGTAAGAAATTGATAGGTTTTCATGATATCCTGTTCTTCCTCATCAAGTTCTACCGACGATAGATGTTTCTCGTTTTCCAGAGCATTTTGGAGTTTTTCCAGTAGTTGGTGTTCCTTTTCCAATTGTTTTTTCTTTTTACCCTCATCAATACGCTGTATCCGTTTCTCTATGAGATCAAGATCAGCCAGCAGCAGTTCATAGTTCAAGGTCTCAATATCGCTCACCGGATTAATGCTGTCGATCTGTCCATCTGTAAAAGCTCGGATAACCAGCAGCAGCGCATCTGCCTGGCGAACCGCTTCTAAAAAAATTGTTGTGGATTTTTCGCCACCCGTTATCAGACCGGGAATATCTACTATCTCCAATTGAGCATAGGTTGTCTTTTTGGGTTTATAATAATCCGAAAGTTTATCCACCCGATAATCAGGTATGCTAGCCATAGCAGTATTAGTCTTACCTGGAACGCTTGCTTTACCAGAATTTTCAGTAAGTAACTCGAATATGGTTGTTTTTCCTACCATAGGCATACCCAGAATCCCAAGCTGCATATTAAATCTATCCCTTCATTAGCTTTTATAAAACACCAGTGTTTGGTTTATCTTAGTATTCATTTTATCTAATTCTTACATCAAAGCGAATTATTTGCAAAATTATATTTTTTCTTTAACAGCTGACATATATTCACGTCATATTAGCCTTGCCTAATGCGCAAGGTATAAAAAGGAGGTGATGAATTTATCATGTCAACAATGATTACGCTTAATAATAGCATAAGCTTGAATAACATTGACTGTATACCGCAAAGTACTAGTGAACTTTATCATTTGGCAATGGGACTTAATGAACATATTACTAAGAGTCTGACTGACATTAATTCTTCAATATCGGATGCATATAAAAAAACCATAAAAAATCTGCTGTATTATCAGCAGTTAGAAAAGGCTGAACTTATCGAGTTATTGCATAACGAAGCAAAGTATTGTGATCGGGCTTTTTATGATAAGAGAAAAATTTCAATCAGCGTTTATGATGGCAAGGGATATGATTCTGTCCCAACAGATACCTTCGTAAAAAAATCACTGGATTCCTTTTGTGAACGGATAGACAATTTTCTTTATATTTGCCGTGAAAACCAGGACCTTAACGAGGTGGATCTGGTCATCTTATATCTTGGGCTCAGGGACTATTGCGCTAATTTTTTCCAGCAGATGGCAGCAAATTATAATAAGAAATTGATGATGGACAGCTGCAAGGCGATGGTAGTTATGATTGACCAGATCAGCGATGAAGTTGGGCTGGCCTATACCAATCAAAAACAGAATAATCCGGGGGGAAAATAATAAATCCACTCCCCCCGGCATTTTACAGACTCAGTTCGCCCAGCGTAAGGATAAAGAATATTCCTGTTACCAGGATGCCAATTGCCAGTAGCGCATAACCTCCTGTTGAGCTAAATTGGTATAGTCTTTCCGCATTACCAATATTGAAAAAGAATAAAGCCAGGGCTAAGACTAATAATAATATGATAAAATTAGGAGCTCCTGAACCAGGGAAGGCGATGGCCAGATACAAGCCATAAGCCAGCAACATAATTACATTGATTCTCAGCAGCAGTTTAAAAAAGTAATCCTCCCTGACATTCTCTCCCCTTTGCTCCTCGGGAATACTTTCAGTATCAAATATTGTTGCTTCTTGGCCGCTTCTGGTTTCCAAAGTTTTTAGCAGTTCGTCATAAACATCGTCTGCGGGTGTAATTCCAGTTAAACCCCGCTGAGACCTAATGCACAGCAATTCCTCACCCAGGTTGGTTGCGTACATTAAAATCGGGCCAATTCCCCTGAGGGTAAACAAACCGATTTTAAAGCCAGGCCAGTTAGCCCCTATCAAAGAAAATAGATTTAACTTGCCTTTGATCTTTATGATTTCATTTATTCCATCATAATCGATTGCAACTCTTCTGACTCCGGCTTTTATAAGCAGACCTTGTTCATTGGTTTGGTATTTCAGGGTAAAGGCAGCAAAAAGGAAACCCGCATAAATGACCATGAATAAATAGGCTGGAATTAGCAGCATTAGTTTCAGGACCTTATCTTCTTCACCCAAGGAAAAACCTATACCCCATAAGCAAATCCCAAAGACTGCCCCACCTACTATAAGTCCATACCAGGCACCATACGATTTGCGGGATTTATAATCCATCTTCATCCCTCCCGTTTTATTATTCACCCTGCTCTATACCCGGTGAGCAATCATATTTATAAAAGCCTTCGCCACTGTTAACCCCCAGGTGGCCTCCCCGAATCATGGTGGCCAGCAGCGGGTGAGGCCTGTATTTAGAATCCCTGAATTCATCATTAAAATTGATAATAGTATGATATATATTATCCAGACCTATCTTATCAGCAAGTTCCAGCGGTCCCAGATCCATACCCAACCCCAGTTTAATAGCGGTATCGATGGCTTCTCTTTCGGCTAGATTATCGGCATAAACAAATATTGCTTCGTTAATATATAACAGAAGAATACGGTTAACTATATAACCAGGGCTCTCCCGCTGAACCAGAACACTGTGTTTTTTTATTCTAGTACAAAAAGCCATGGCTTTTTGTACTGTATCATCAGATGTCTCCAGTCCCTTGATTATCTCTACCAACTTTAATAGGTGTACTGGATTGAAGAAGTGCATGCCCAGAACTTTATCCGCCCTTTCGGTAGTAGCAGCTATTTCAGTAATAGATAATGATGAAGTATTGGTAGCTAGAATAGTATCTTCCCCACATAGGCTGTCCAGTTCAGCAAATATTTGTTTTTTCACAGAAATGTTTTCTACTACTGCTTCGATAACCAAGTCTGCATCACGCAGATCAGACAGGTCGGTAGTACCCCGTATATTATTAATTGTGCTGGCTTTTTCGGCCTCGATGATTATGCCCCGGTTTACCATTTTACTGAGGGTCTTTTCTATAGTGTTTAGCCCGTCTTTTACCAGGTGCAGCTGCAAATCACGAAGTATTACATCATAACCTCCCATGGCGGCAGCTTGGGCTATTCCTGCTCCCATGATGCCAGCTCCTAGTACTGCAATCTTTTGCAACATTACAAACCCCTTCCGCGAAAGCAAAATAAGCTGCTTCTAGAGATCCTTGAAATCCCCCAAACCAATCCCTACTGCTCGGGCTGACCTGACCAGATCACTATGGGGATCAATCTTTCGAATTTCTTTAATAGCCTCCTCCAATTTAACCGTAGTTATTTCAGTACCCTGCAGGCTTACCATGGTCCCGAATTTTCCCTCCATGAATGCTTCAACTGCTGCTACCCCATACCTGGTAGCCAAGACCCGGTCATAAGGAACCGGTGAACCGCCTCTTTGCAAATGCCCCAGTATTGTAACCCTGATCTCTATATTTTTTAACCTGGAGCCAATTTGTTCTGCAATCTGCTGAGCAACCCCGCCCAGTCTAATGGGATCATGGCTGGTTGGTACGTAATTCTGTACTACCATCTCTCCCCCTTCTGCGTAAGCACCTTCAGCAGCCACAATAATGCTAAATTTTTTGCCTTTACGGTAGCGTTCTGATATTTTAGCCAGCACCGCGTCTATCTGGAAGGGAATTTCGGGTATAAGTATAACATCAGCACTACCAGACATCCCGGCATGCATCGCAATCCATCCCGCATAACGCCCCATAACTTCCAGAATCATTACCCGGTGGTGCGATTCTGCGGTAGTGTGCAGTTTATCCAGGGCCTCTGACGCTGTATTGACCGCGGTGTTAAAGCCGAAAGTTACATCGGTTGCCGACAGGTCATTATCTATGGTCTTGGGAACTCCAACTACCTTAATCCCCATTTTCTGAAAACGGTTAGCAATAGACAGGCTACCATCCCCTCCGATTACGATAAGACCATCCAAAGCCAGATGTTCCAGATTACTCAAAGCTCGTTCGGATTCATCACTCTGAACAATTTGCCCCTGCCGCAGAGTATTGTAGGCAAATGGGTTATCCCGATTGCTGCATCCCAGTATCGAGCCTCCAGTATGACTTATGCCAGATACCGTCTTTAAGTCCAGAGGTCTATAATCGTCCTCTACCAGTCCTCGAAACCCATCCACATAACCTACTACTTCTAGTCCATATTCGAGAATAGCACATTTAGTAATTGCTCTTATAACTGCATTTAAACCCGGGCAATCCCCGCCACCGGTCAATATCCCGATATGACTAATTTTCCCCATTCACAGTTTCCCTCCTTAATATAAAGCATTAATATTTACATTTTCCATCTTTTGTGTATATTAACCCGTTGCATAAATTCACGCGCTATATTTTTACTGGGCTAATATTCTAACATTTTAAGTATCTTTGACTTATGTACTTCTCTATACAAAGATATTCTCCTGTAAACATCAGGGTTTCTCGGCCAATTTAAGCGAAACAACAATCGGCTTTCCTTTTTGAAGCACTTCCAGCATAATGGTATCTCCCACTTTATGTTCTTTCAATATTGCCTGCAGTTCATCATAGTTGTTTACTGGCTTTTCATTTATTTTACTTATGACATCATATTTTGTAATACCAGCTTTAGATGCCGGTGATTCAGGTTCCACTCCTACTACCACTATCCCCTTGTTCTCTATGTTCAAGTAATTGGCTATGTCCTCATCCACCGGCTGCAAATAAATACCTATATAGGGTCTGATAACCTTCCCGTTTTTAATCAGCTCATCCAGCACATCTCTGGCTGTGTTTATAGAAATTGCGAACCCGATTCCCTGGGCTTGGGCATTTACAGCCGTGTTTATCCCTACCACTTCCCCTTTGGTGTTGAGCAGGGGTCCGCCACTGTTGCCAGGATTAATTGCCGCATCAGTCTGTATTAAATCTTTGTAAACACGTTTTTCTATCTGCATCGGCCTGCCCTTGGCACTGACTACCCCTGCAGTGACCGTATGATCCAAACCATACGGATTACCGATAGCAATTACCCATTCCCCTACTCTGAGTTGGTCTGAATCACCTATTTGCAACGGAATCAAATCAGCTCCAGCCTCTATCTTTAGAATGGCCAGATCCATTTCATAATCTTGTCCTACTACTTCTGCCTTCAATTTGCGGCCATCGTTCAAATTAACCATAATCTCTTCTGCCCCATCGATTACATGCTGATTAGTGGCAATATGACCATTTCTGCCTATTACAAAACCCGTACCAATGCTGTTTTCTATGTTAGGGTTGCTATCCCCAAAAAATTGCTTGAAAAACGGGTCGTTATAAAAGCTGCTATTCCCGCTTACTTTTCTGCTTGCCTCAACGTTTACCACCGAAGGGCTTACTATTTCGACCATATCAGCGATGTCGACCGGACCCAAGATTAGCGCAGGTGAGCTGCCTTCGGAGCTATCCGTTTGACCAATCTTAGCGGAATTATCTACTGTAGAATCCTGCTCCCTTATGTCTTTTACTACATTACTGTAATTAAATAACATAACAAAACAGGTGATAAGAGCCAGTACCAGCACAATTAGCAATGCCTTAAACCATCCGGGGATCCCATTCTCGGTGTTCACAATCTCTCTCCTTTCCATAATTAAGGTAAGTCAACTTAATATTATTTAATG
>CAZHHJ010000120.1:0-7663 GCA_964531295.1 uncultured Syntrophomonas sp. | reverse complement strand
AGAAAAGAATAAATGAATAATGAAATCCAATTTCCTGGTAACAATAGCGGAGAGGCCACACCCGTTCCCATCCCGAACACGGCAGTTAAGCTCTCCAGCGCCGATGGTACTGCATTAATTTGTGGGAGAGTAGGTCGTTGCCAGGATTAATTTATTTTCTGTATCAAGGGGACGGTTCTTGTGTATCAAGGGGACGGTTCTTGTGTTACATTTCTTTGTTCATGCAAGCGAGGGGACTGTCCCCTCGCTTCTATGCGATACTTTGATACTAGTGACCTTGTCTCTGTGCGAAGCATAGATCAGTTGTCCCAGAACGGGGCTGAAACTTCGCCGCAGCAGACCATTACCGGCTTCTATTGGGCGGGACTTGGCGAGAAATCGGTTGTCAGCCAGTGCTATCAGACTTTTATTTGGCAACACCAAGCAAAATATCGTTGCTGTCGTCGGCTTCCCGGATGCGGCAGTTAGGCTCTCTAGGCCGATGATACTGCTACATTAACTTAGACAGGAAACACATGGGAATGGTTCCTCTGGGATAGATTGGCGAAAAAAGGAAGAAACGTCAACTTAATTCTACAAAAACTACTACTGTTTCCTTGATATAATTAAAACAATGAGCGTCAGCTGTTTTCTGGAATTATTAATTATCAATAAGGAGGAGAATTATGAATAAGGATGCGGTTTTAGTTGAAAAGACAGAACATATCGGTATTATAACTCTGAATCGCCCAGAAAGTCTTAATACTTTCGATGTACCTTTAGCTACTCAGTTGAATCAGGCCTTGATAGACCTGGATGCAGATGATGAAACTCGGGTAGTAATTATCAAAGGTGCGGGAAAAGGATTCTGTGCAGGGATTGATATAGGTGCCCTGTCAGAGGGAAAAAGTCCATTGGAGTATTATGAATGGATCACATTAATGGAAGAGTGGGCTATTACTATTTCCAAAATGAAAAAACCGGTCATAGCTTCTGCCCACAGGATTGCTGTGGCTAATGGTATAGGGATAGTGGCTTCGTCTGACCTCTGTATAGCAGCAGAAGGTACAAAATTTGGCGCTACTGCAGTAAATGTAGGTTTGTTCTGTATGGGGCCAGCCGTTCCATTGTCTCGCAGCCTGGGAAGGAAAAGGACCCTTGAGTTATTGTTAACTGGTGACGTCATAGATGCGGTGGAAGCAGAGAGAATCGGTTTGATCAATAGGGTAGTGCCTATGGACAAACTGGAAGAGGAAACCATGAAACTGGCTCGCGCCCTGGCAGCCAAAAGTCCTCTGGGAGTTCAACTAGGCAAGAAATCTTTTTATGATATGGCTGATTTATCTTATGAAAAGGCCTTTGAGTTGACCGGCAACCATTTTGCCATCCTCTGTACTACCGAAGATGCCCATGAAGGGGTAGACGCTTTTCTCAACAAGAGGAAACCAGAGTGGAAACTTAAGTAAAAGGCAAGAGAGGCAGGCTCTGTGTATTTCTGCAGGGCCTGTCCTTTTGAAGAGGAATACAAAACTAGAATAGCATAATATGTTCAAATATTTGCTGACGCATTACATATATATGCCAAAAACAATGATAAACAATCAATAAGGACATCAGGTTACTCAAACGAGTAATAGAAGGGAAAGTGGTGTAAACCCACTGCAGCCCCCGCTACTGTAAGCGTACAGAATAACCACATCCACTGTCCGGCACTCAATGGTATCTTAGTTGCATAAAGGCACTAAGTTTGCCAGAGGTGACTGATCTTTAAACACTGTTTGGAATACCATAAAGCGCTAAATGGGAAGGGTTGGGAATGTAGAGAACGCGAGCCAGGAGACCTGCCTGATGGGTAAACCTTCGGAGGGAAGGACAAAAGTTTAAGCTGATTGTATTTATGATGATATCCCCTGCCTTTGTGGTAAGGGGATTTTTTTATATGTTAATCTAAAAGACCGGCCAGAAACGTTAACAGGACCATAGCTAAAGCGATAGCGCCGGTCCTTTTGGGAGGATGACAATAAAACTTTTTCCCAAATATCTCTTAATATCCTTCGTGATAATGCTGACAATTGTTATTAGCGGATGTCAGCATAGCTTCGGCAGCAGAATGATAAGCGATCCGAGCGCTTCGGAGCAAAACAGCCCCCCACTACCTGGACCCGAAGGGGATGACACAAGTTATGATATGTAGTATTATTCAATTAAAGGAGGTGTTATAATGCCTGACTTTGGAAATCCTTTTGCAGGGCTGGCTAACAGTAGAAAGCTAAACGATGAGGAGTTGGTAAGAGCTATTCGTTTTATGGTAGCTGCTGAATATGAGGCAGTTCAACTGTATATGCAGCTGGCAGAGTCCACTGATAACAAATTAGCCCAAGCGGTATTAAAAGAGATTGCAGATGAAGAGATAGTACACGCCGGTGAGTTTCTGCGACTATTAAAAGAACTGGCACCAGATGAAGAAGAACACTATACAAAGGGAGCTCTAGAAGTAGAAGAGCTTATGGAAGAACTGGAAGGATCTTAATCCTGATATAATAAGCTGTTAATGTGTGGACAGTAAAACCCATTGACAGGCGGTGAAAGCGCCTAACTAGACCTAATGACAACGCGCTGTTAATGTGCAGATAGTAAAACTACATAGTAGAATAATTCACAGGATTGCCTGTGGCTAACAGGCCGCGAAATTTAAAGCGCGGCTTGTTTATTTTTCGAATAGAATAAATCACACATTCCCTTGACAGACCATCTTTAAGCTGTTTAGTCAGGCAGGAATCAACAGAATATATTCCGACCGGTACTTTTAGGGCAGTATTTCAAAATAAGCACTCCTGGATGATTATTAAATCATCAAGACTTTATAATAAGGCTATAATAGAGATGAGCAAGCCTTTACCCTAGTCGAGTCCTTGCCCCAGGAAACAATGAGTAAAGAGAGGGTAGGATGACATAATTCTGTTCGCATCGCATTTTTGGGGGAGGAATAGATTGGAATAGCTAGCTATTTGATTACAGCCGGCTCCGTGTATTGACTGCGATCACCCAATGATAGTCTAGCGAGAGAAAGATGGGCTGCAAAAACATTTGGGTAGCAAGTGCCGAACTTAGCTTTTATTACTGATAAATAGGCAGCTTTAGTGGGTATACCCTAGCTGAGGAGGAAAACATGAGCAGAGCGAAAGATCAGTTCCATAAGGATAGAAAGTCCAAGTTTTTGGTATCAGAACCTGCCGAGTTAATGAAATTTTTAATGGAGAAAATACCCGATCAGGCGCGCAACAATATTAAATCCATATTGACCCATCGTCAGGTGACGGTAGATGATAAAGTAGTTACGCAGTATAACCATCCGCTGCAGCCGGGGCAGGAGGTGGTAGTTAACTGGTCCCTGGTCAGGAATGAGGCGCGGGACCGGAACTTAAAGATAATCTATGAAGATTCAGATATTATAGTCATTAATAAACCGGCTGGATTATTGTCTATGGCATCTGATGAAGAGAAAATATTTACTGCTTATCATAACTTAACCGATTATGTCCGCAAATATAATCCCGACAATAGAATATTCATTGTTCACCGACTGGATCGTGATACATCAGGGGTGATGCTTTTTGCCAAAAAGGAGTGGGCCAAGCATGCTCTGCAGGACGCCTGGAAAGATATCCTGGTGGACCGAGCCTATATTGCAATCGTTCAGGGCCGGGTTAAAGAAGAAGAAGGCACCGTTAAATCCTGGTTAAAGGAGACCAAAAGCAGGCTGATGTATTCCAGCGCCATCAAAGGGGATGGACAGGAGGCAATAACTCATTACCGGGTACTGCAAAGCACCTCTAAATACTCATTGCTGGAAATCAGGCTGGAAACCGGGAGAAAGAACCAGATACGGGTGCATATGCAGGATGTGGGACACAGCATTATTGGGGACAAAAAATATGGTTCAACGACCAATCCCATTGGCCGCTTAGGTCTGCATGCTCATGTTCTGGCCTTTAAGCACCCAGTTTCAGGTGAGATAATGCGTTTTGAAACAGAAATACCTAAAAAGTTTTCTAGTTTATTTAGATAGAATTAAATCGCATAAAAAAGATTGCGAAGCGATCCGTAATGAGTTCTTCCTTAAAACCTGGGACGTCAGTTAAACACCTTAGAACATACAACGCCTCGATAAAAGATTTCCCCTCTGCAAATACTTGCAGAGGGGAAATCTGATTCCGACCCCACTTTCTGCTATTAAGATTTCGCATTACTATTCAAACAGAACAAGGAGGGAAAAAAATTGAAAAAGCAACTAGCGGTATTAACTTTGTGTGTTTTTATGATTAGTATTTTTGCTGGAGCAGCGGTAGCTAAAAATGATAACAAGCACTTTGGACAGCATAATTCGCAGAACAATTTTAATAAGGGGCATTTTAAGCATCTGTTGGACACTGATGATGATTGGGCTAAAGAAGATATAGAAGAAGCAAGCAGGAAAGGGTTTGTCAGGGGCTACGAGGATGGTACCTATCAGCCGAATAAACCGGTAACTTGTTTGGAGACCATAGTAATCTTGATTCGGACCGCGGGGTTGGAAGATGAAGTTGATGCTTATGATTTAACTGATGAGGACCGGGAAATTCTGAAAAAAATCCCCGATTGGGCCAAAGCTTATGTAGCAGTAGCCCTGCAGGAAGGTATTATAAGCCAGGATGAGATTAAGACTTTTAATCCTAATCAGGGAGCTAAAAGATACCAGGTTTGCATCTATATGCAGAATGCATTGGAAAGATGTGCTATCAGTGTAGATGATAAAGATTTTATGGGGAATTTTACTGATAATGACTTGATTCCTCTCCACGCTCGCAATTGCGTTAGGATTATGGCCCGCTTTGGGGTGGTTAACGGATATCCCGATGGTTCCTTCGCCCCCATGCGGGTTGTGAAAAGAAACGAAATTGCTCGGATGATTAACAATATGGATAAAAACTGCATGCAAAATTCCCAGGCTAACATACTGAAAGGAACTCTGGACGAGTTTGGTTTCGATAATGATGTTCTGGTTCTGGATGTTATTGACGACGAAGGTGAAGATTGGGCACTCGAGATCTATAAGGATGACGGTGTAGATATTTACTATGATGGCAAGAAGCTGGAATTCGATGAAGACCTGGAGAAAATCACAAGGGGCGGCAGCATCAGTATCCTCTTCAAGCAAGATGAAGAGCCGGTGTGGATAAGAATCTCTTCCCCTGACTAAATGCTTAAAATCAGTGCAGGTTAAGCTGGGGGTGCTGCCAAAAGCAGCCCCAGCTTATAGTTTTACAAAGCAGTCAAAACATATATAGTTATAGGTAATATTCATTACCTGATTCTTTTATGGATTAGCAGGAGGCAATGATTTTGGGGGAGCAGTCCACAAAGCTGGAAATTATAGTATATGGGGGCTGGGAAGAGTACTCGGCAGGCAATGTAAATGCGATAGAAGAGATATATGCGGATTTAATGCCGTTCTGTCTGCGAGTATGTTCCAAAATCTGCGGCAGGTATATCAGTGAGGAGGACGAAGAGTCCAGCATTGCTCGTCTCTCCATCTTAGAAGCTTTTGATACTTATGATCCTGAAAAAGGGAAAATAGTGTTCTACCTGGGACGAGTTATAAGAAACAGAGTTATTGATTTTAAACGCAGGGAAAAGAAAAGACAAGCGATTTCAATCTGGGATTGGCAGAACAAGCAGAACAGTATTGAAATAGCTGATAACAATAGTATCGAAGATATCATCGATGGGATGGCCAGAAAGCAGGAAATAGAACGTTTCAGCCATATCCTGGAATCCTATGATATCCGCTTTGACGAACTGGCTAAAGGCAGTCCCAAGCATAATAAAACCAGGGAAAAAGCCAAAGAAATCGCATTGAAAATAGCCAGCGAGGGAGATTACCGTTTGTATCTACTGAACAATAAAAAATTGCCGATCAAGATGTTGGAAGAAAAGGAAATGCTAAGCCGCAAGCTCTTGGATAGATATCGCCGTTATATAATAGCGAATGCCCTGATTATTATTCATGATTTATCCTATTTAAAACCCTATGTTATACTTTCTGAAGGAGGCCGGTAAGATGTCGGAGACCCAGGGGATAGTGCTTGATTCAGGAAAAGGGTGGGCCATTATTCTGCTTGCAAATGGGGAATACAGAAGGGTAAGAACCAGCCATTTATTAATGCCGGGCGAAATATATCAAGGGAAGAAGCACAGCAACTATGCCAAATATACTGTGGCAGCAGCTATATTCCTAATATTGCTTATAGGGATAGTAGATTTCTTTAATGTGCTTGCCTATGCTGAAGTTTCGTCTGGAGTTGAAATAGGAGTCAATCGTTGGAATCGAGTGGTATCTTTGAGCGCGGTTAATTCTGAAGGTGAAATGCTTTTGGACGAAACCAATATAAAAGGACAAAAATTAGAAAAGGCTCTGGAAGTAGTGGTGCAAAAATCGCTGGCAGAAAACCAGCTTACTGCTTCGTCTCCATTAACAATTTTGATTAAAAAACCGGATGATAAACCTTTGCCTCCTGGAATTGCTAAAAAGCTTGACGATGTTATCGCTCAGGAAGTCTTAACTGCTTACGAGTTGCATCAGCTTAAATTTGATAATAAAGACCAAAGTGTTTATGGGTTTACGGTAACAGAAAAAACCGGTAAACGACAGAGATCAAACCAAGCCGGTGATGATAATAGAAAGGGCATTATAAAGGATAATGCGGATAAAAAGAAATATGAAAATTATAATGTTGACCATGAAAATATCCGTCAAAACTCCCAGACGAAAGGGGACATCAGCCGGGACATTTTTCCACCAACTTCAAATACCGACAAAAAGGATTCAAGAGCGAATACCCTTGATGAAGAAAAATATGGGAATTGTCGGGACATCAGGAATATAAAGGATGAGTCAGATTATGAAAGAAAATTGATATTTGAGGACAGAAATATGTTAAAATCAGAAGTAAAAGATGGAAGTAGATTCAAGGACCAAGGTCACGAAAGAAGATCCAAGTGAATGATAATTTGTTTTTCATGCAACTAAAGTTAACATGTTAAAACAATTGTACCTCTTATATTGGTGAGCAGGTCTGGTATTCACCTGCTCACCCCCTTTCTTTAAAATAAATCCTTCGCTGAACCACCACCATTACTAGCACCAAGCAACGCTGATAATTCATCCAGGCACCTACCTTTTAAACGGCATTATTTTTTCTATATCCAGTTTATTGCCAAGATAGTTTTTGCTAGTGTTCCACGCAGTTTTTATTAGACGGGTCCAGGCAGGAACTGCAGTATATCAGAAGCATCCCGCTCCATTCTTTTGCATCTGCGGATAAGATTAATGAAAATATTCATAGCCTAGTTGCCTTTTTATTACTTATTATACATTTGAAATAGAAAAACGTTGTAATTATCTATACTACTATCAAAATCACTGGCCCCAAAAAGGTGCTGGGGTGGATTTTTGCTTTAAGTGCCTGGGTTAACTCCCTAGGGGACATTTATCTTTCTTGGCAGCATGGTCGGGAGCGAAAATTAAATGTGGGCTTATATCTAATATTCAGGTGTATTATTAATAATAGCGCTTATAATTGCAACTCAGATGTAAATTACCTGTAAATAAGCCGTAATATGGGCCCATATGGGCTTTGATTAT
>CAZHHJ010000119.1:0-7762 GCA_964531295.1 uncultured Syntrophomonas sp. | reverse complement strand
AAAATTAAACCAGTGAATGGAATTCTGCTTTTAATCTTGTTAATGAAGGTAAATACAAATTTTTACCTAAATATTTTTAAAACCACTGTATTTATGGTTATAATTATTAATGAAGTAATAAATAAGGGCAGGTTAATGTGATAAAAAAGGATTATTTAATAAAAGCAGTTGACAATGATAAACAGGTACGGATCATCCTGGCCAGTACTACCGGAGTGGTGGAAGAAGCGCACTGGAGGCACAATACCTCGGCTACTGCTTCTGCTGCCCTGGGGAGGGTCTTGACTGCTGCTCTGATGATGGGTAGCGATCTGAAGGGTGAAGATGATGCACTTACTTTAAGAGTTAATGGAGATGGGCCTGCGGGCTCTATCGTTGCTACGGTGGATGCGGCAGGTAATGGAAGGGCTTTGATATCGTCGCCTCAGGCAGATTTGCCGCCCCAGGCCCCAGGTAAATTGGATGTGGGCGGTCTGGTAGGCAAAAATGGATACCTGGAGCTTATTACTGATCTGGGGCTCAAGCAGCCCTTTACCGGCCGGGTAAATCTATTTAGCGGAGAAATAGCAGAAGATCTGGCCCAGTACTATATTCATTCCGAGCAGATACCTTCCCTGGTCTCACTCGGAGTGCTGGTAGATAGAGATTTAAGCATCAAATCAGCGGGTGGTTTAATTATTCAGGCTATGCCTGGAGCTCGGGATGATATTCTGGAAGTGTTGGAAAAGAATGTAGATAGGATGGGGCCGATCAGTGAAATGATTAAAAATAGCGAATCTCTGGAGCAAGTCCTGGAGGAGGTCATGGATGGCGTAGCATATCACCAGATTGAAGAGAGGGAACTAGCTTTCAAGTGCAAATGCAGCAGTGAAAGGCTGGCATCTATACTGTCCGGTCTATCACAGGAAGAATTAGCAGATATTTATGAAAAGAATGGAAGGCTGGAAGTTACCTGCAATTTCTGTAACCAGGCTTACTGTTTTACTTTGGAAGAAATAGAAGCTATAAAAAACAAAAAACCCAAGATATAATTTATCCTGGGCTCTGCTTATTATATAGCTCTTTGTACTTTCCCTGAACGCAGGCAACGGGTACATACATAAACTCTTTTAGGAGTTCCATCAACTATAGCTTTTACTCGTTGAATGTTTGGTTTCCATTGCCGGTTAGTTCTTATATGGGAGTGGCTGTACTTTTTACCAAAGCCGATGCCTTTCCCGCAAATTTCACATTTAGCCATGTTTCTTGCCCCCTCTCTTTCAAGTGCAACTACAATTTTAACAAAACCAACGATAAAGGGCAAGAAAAAGGAATAAATATTCTCTTGTAGAATTATGAATTAACAGATAGGAGGTAATCACATGTATGCCATTAAGACAAACAATATTGGTACAGTAAAAGTCGCCATAGAAGTAGTCCAGACTATTGCTGGTTTAGCTGCTTTGGATTGCTATGGATTGGTAGGGATGGTGGCTCAGGATTTACAGTCCGGGCTGACCAGTATTTTAGGTAGAGAATCAGTCCGGAAGGGCGTTACCGTTAAAAAGACTGAAGATGGACTGGAAGTTGACTTGCATGTTATAGTTGGCTATGGCATTAAGATAAAAGAAGTCGGCAATAATGTCATACAAAAAGTAAGATACGAACTGGAGAAAAATGCAGGTATACCAGTTGCTGCTGTAAATATTAATGTAAGAGGCGTCAAGGTTCTTGCAGAAAAATAGGGGAGGATAAACAAGTTGAGTCTCGAGTTTGTTGAAGGAATCGATCTGGTAAGAAGTATAAAAGCGGGCTGCATTAAACTGGAGCACAATAAAGATAGAGTCGATCGGCTCAATGTATTCCCGGTGCCGGACGGAGATACTGGGACCAATATGTATCTTACCCTGATGTCAGCTGTAAGAGAAGGCGAGAAAAATCAGGATCAAGCTCTGGGAAAGGTGGCGAAAGCCATATCCAAAGGGGCACTTATGGGTGCCCGGGGAAATTCTGGGGTAATATTATCCCAGATTTTTAGAGGCATGGCCCGGGAACTGGAAGGAAAAGAAAAAGCCAGTTCCATGGATCTAGCCCGAGCTTTTAAAACTGGATCAGATACTGCCTATGAAGCAGTTATGAAACCGGTGGAGGGGACGATCCTTACTGTAATCAGGGAGGTAGCCCGGGCTAGTGAGAACGAAGCAGCTCGCAATAAGGATGTTATAGCCATACTTTTAGCTGGAATTAATGCAGGCCTTATCACCCTGAAGAAAACCCCGGATATGCTGCCGGTTTTGAAAGAAGCCGGAGTAGTAGATTCAGGTGGTCAGGGCTTGGTGTATTTCCTGGAAGGTTTTATGGAAGGAATTGCTTTTGAAAAGGAAATCCCTCTGGATACCTATCGCTACAGTATTGCTCCAGAAGCAGCAGGCGAAATCGCCCGCTTGCAGGAAGAGCTTGAATACCAGTATTGTACCGAATTGCTGATTAAGGGCGAAGATTTGGAACCGGAAGAAATAAAACAGCATTTAGCACCCCTGGGCGATTCCATGCTGGTAGTGGGTGGGGACGACCTGGTCAAGGTGCACATACATGTCAATCATCCGGGTAAGGTGTTGGAATCATGCCTGCAATGGGGGCATTTAAGCGATATCAAAATTAATAATATGCTGGAAGAGATACATGAACATCGCCTGAATATGGAACAAGAGCCAGAGCCAATTTTGGCTCCACTTAAGAAAATCGGGCTGGTAGCAGTGGCATCTGGTGCCGGGGTAATAGAAATCTTAAAGAGCCTGGGGGTAGATAAAGTGGTCGAGGGTGGGCAGACTATGAATCCCAGTACCGAAGATCTTTTGTGTGCCACTGAGAAGGTGAATGCTCAAGCAGTGATAATATTTCCCAATAACAGTAATATCATTATGGCCGCTCAGCAAGTGGATAGGTTGAGTGAAAAGAAAGTTCTGGTAGTACCTACTAAATCAGTTATGCAGTCTATAACCGCACTGGTTTCATATGATCCCAATGGAGAGATTGATGATATTTATAATGAAATGAGCGAAGAAATTATAAAGGTAAAGTTTGCTGACATTACTTATGCGGTGAGAGATTCGATGATGAATGGGCTGGAAATCAAAGAGGGAGATAAAATAGGCATCGTGGATGGGGAAATCTCTGTTACTGGAGATAATGAAAACGAAATAGCAATTAAACTGCTGGAAGAAATGACAGATGAAGAAAGCGAGCTGATTACTCTTTTCTATGGCAATGGTCTGCAGTATGAAGAGGCAGCAGCTTTGAAAGAAATTATCGAAGATACCTTTCCAGACCACGAAGTGGAAATACATTGGGGCGGCCAGCCGCATTACAGCTATTTTATCTCTGTAGAATAACTCAAGGGGACGGTTCTCTTGAGTCAAGAGGCTGCTCCCTAGTTTTTGAAGCTGCTAAAAATTCGTTCAAATTCTTACGGGTAGTTGACGCTGTATGTGGATAATCATAAAAGCTTATTCTATAGATGCGATCAGCCAGAGGCCGAATAGCATCTATTTTTTTTGTGTTAACGAGAAAGCTCTTATGGCATCGCCAGAAACTGTTATTAAGCATTTGTGCTAGTGATGCCAGCGATTGTACCGTGGTATATAATTTTTGTCGGGTATGAATATTTGATTTCCGGCCTGATCTCTCTATAAATAATATTCTGGAAACATCAATAAAATAGGTGTCCTTATTATTTTTTATTGTCAGCTGATCATCTTTAGCATAACTGTTGCCATGCGATTCATATTTGAGTATTTTGCTTATAACCCGCTGCACTGCATCATGATTAACCGGTTTAATTAAATAGCCAATAGCATCCACCTGGAAAGCAGCCGCTGCATATTCAGTATGGTTGGTAACAAAAACTATAAAAATATCCGGCTGAATATTCCTTATAATATGGGCAGCTGACAGGCCATCCATTTCCGGCATGGCTACATCCAGAAAAACCGCGCCAGGCTTATGTTTCTTAACCAGTTCAACTGCACCGAGGCCATCAGATGCTGTTTCTTCCAGTTTAACTTCTGGTATAGTTGATAAGATACTTTCCAACACTTGTGAATCATACAGATTATCTTCAGCAATTAATACTTTTATTGGGCTATTGCGTATATTCAACCGCTTACCTCCAAATAAAATAATTTATTATAAGGTGAATAATGAGGGTTATATTAACATATTCTGGACAATATTGAAAAAAACCTCCATAATCGGAAATATCAATTGTCTTTTAAAATAATGAAAGGCCTCTCGGAGCGCAATAGTATTAGAACGTCTGCTTATAGACGGAATAAATGGATGTATTTATTTGGTAGTATAATATATAAATAATGGGCTAAACAGCACTTTTAATACCCCAGGCTGACTAAATAGACCTGTAAACCGTGCTTATACGCCCGGTATATTGTTTTTATTACTGCAGGTGGTATTGTATTTATATGGTGAGATATGTTAATCATTTCACGATTATGGAAAGAATGGATAAGCGGTAATGGGTGCGGTTAGCAATTTACTAGAATGTCTGGATAATTTACATATGGAATGGTATCGGCTGGAAATGAAAGCAGATGGACAAGAAAACATCAGTTTTAAATACAATACTGCCCGAGTGCTCAGTTCGCTGAATGAAATAATCAGGCCGGTTTCGGTAACTTATATACCGGCCAGTAATATTATGGTTTTTATATGCCACGATGTTATTAATGGCTTAGATGAACTTTCCGAGTCGGCCCAGCATGAATTGCATCTCTACCTGAATGAGATAAATGCTTTTCATAATAAACCCGGACTTTTCTTCTATGCCAACGGATCGATAAACTACAAGATGACTTTAATGGTCATTGAAGGCTTTAGTTGGCAAACAATCACCAAAGCATTAGTAAGCCTGGGTGAAGTATTGTGGATTGACTGCCAGATTATCTCGAAAAAAATCATGGATTTATGAAGTTGTTGTTGATGGCTAGCCGGAGTACCTGCCGACTCCTCCTTTTAAAAGGAATATGCTTTATTAAATTGGCGGCTAAAACTGCTTTAAGGGAACATGAAATACACATAATTATTTTCACTAAAAGTTTATCCCGACGGCAGGTACTCCTCTTTAAGTAAAATGAATTAAATGCAAATCTTTACAATATTGTTTAAAGGCTGGTTTATCTATGATCAAGTTCTCTGCCCGGGTAAATGAATTTACTCCGGGTTGTTTTTTTACTTCTGAAGCAAGAAACTATTATCAAATTCGCAGCAGGATATTACCAGGGATCTATTTCACCTTCCGTCTTTATCCCTATTGGCTTGAACAGAATGAGTATCTGAGACTTTACTGCAAACCAACCCGGCTGAGTCTATATTGCGTTTCCGACAAATACAGTCATGCCTGGCAGGCAGGGAGATCGAAATTAATGGAGAATTTTTTATAGAGATGATTATAAGGGATGGTTCTGCTGATTCATGCCGTCCCCAAGAAAATCAATGAAATAACTCAAGAGAACCGTCTCCTTGAGTTTGTGGGAGGAAAGATGGAAAGGCTTTTTCAGGATATACAGTATTTAAAAGGGGTAGGCCCTAAAAGGAACCAGCAGTTTAAACGTCTGGGCGTGGATAATATATTGGATTTGCTCTGGCATGTACCACGGGCTTATTTTAACCGCGGCAATCCAGATAAGATAAAATCGCTGGTCAATGGTGAATCTGCGGCGCTGCGAGGAGTGGTTAAAGGTACCCATCTATCCCGCAGCTGGCGGGGCATGAATATTTTCAAAGCTCTGTTGCAGGATGATTCAGGGGTAGTGACGGCAGTATGGTTTAATCAGCCCTATCTGGCTGGTATTATCACTTCCGGGCAGGAGATCTTTGTGAGCGGTAAAGTGAAGGGGAATCAGGGAACATGGGAATTGAATGTCAGTGAATATGAACTGCTGGATGAAAGTTCCTCGCATATCGATGTACTGCCCATCTATACTCTTACCGAAGGTTTGAGCCAGAAGGTCTTAAGAGCTATTATGATGAATATCCTGAGTGAATATCTGCCTTATTATCCGGATTTACTTGGTCAAGGAATTAAGG
Organism: uncultured Syntrophomonas sp.; assembly: GCA_964531295.1. Lineage (GTDB taxonomy): Bacteria > Bacillota > Syntrophomonadia > Syntrophomonadales > Syntrophomonadaceae > JAAYJK01. Next base: position 1,681 of record CAZHHJ010000119.1, on the reverse strand, counting down.
AGCAATATGATTTTTGCGATATAGCCTTTGCCTTTTATAATCTCCATTTCCCTCAAGATGGAAAAGCCTACCTCAGAGCTCGAAAGCGCCTGGCCCTGGAGGAATTGCTCCTTTTCCAGCTCAGCCTGCGCCTGGAACAGGCCAAATCACCTCCTGACTCAGGGGTGGTACATGTGGAAGAAACCAATCTGGTAAAAGAAATGGGGGCCACTTTGCCTTTCGAGCTTACCGGGGCACAGGCCCGGGTGCTGGATGAGATATACAGCGATATGGAGTCACCAGGTCGTATGAACCGGCTTTTGCAGGGGGATGTAGGTTCAGGGAAGACTATGGTAGCTGCTATGGCTATGGCCCGAGCAGTGGCCAGCGGATTTCAGGCAGCTATCATGGCCCCTACGGAGATACTAGCTGAGCAGCATTACCTATCAATAAACAGCTTGTTTAGCCATCACCAGGTGGTTGTGGCTCGTCTGACTGGTTCCACCCCCCAGGGAGAACGCAGAATGATCCTGGAGGCCCTGGCTTCCGGGCAGGTAGATATATTGGTTGGCACCCATGCCCTGATTCAGGAAGATGTGGAGTTCTGGCGCCTGGGCCTGGCCGTTATTGATGAGCAGCATCGTTTCGGGGTTAAACAGCGGGCTTTGCTGGGTTTGAAGGGGGATATGCCAGATGTACTGGTAATGACTGCGACCCCTATACCCCGTACTTTGGCTCTAACAGTCTATGGTGATTTGTCAGTATCAATTATTGATGAAATGCCGCCAGGCAGAAAAATAGTCAGAACTAAATTTGTGCGAAATTCAGATGCTTATAAAGTATATGATTTTATCAAGAGTCAGATTATTGACAACGCTGCTCAGGCTTATATTGTCTGTCCCCTGGTAGAGGAATCAGAAAAGCAGGATCTCATCGCAGCAGTTAGCCTGTATGAAGAACTGAGAAATGATGTTTTTGCTGATATTCAGGTGGGAGTGATACACGGCCGATTAAAAGCGGGAGAAAAAGAATACATAATGGAACGTTTCAAGCAGGGTGAGGTTAAAGTCCTGGTATCTACAACCGTCATAGAGGTGGGGGTTGACGTTCCAGCTGCCACCATTATGGCGGTGGTGCATGCCGAAAGATTTGGCCTGTCACAGCTGCACCAGCTGCGCGGTAGAGTGGGCCGGGACAAGCAGCAGTCCTACTGTTTTCTAATTGGTGATCCGCACAGCGAAGATGGCTATAAGCGGCTTAAAATAATGGAAAAGACTAATGATGGATTTAAGCTGGCCCAGCATGATCTCATGATAAGAGGGGCAGGCGAATTCTGGGGGGTTAAGCAGCATGGTCTAAACCAGCTCAAGGTAGCCAGCCTGGTAAAAGATCAGAAGTTGATTGAGACCAGTCTGAGTCTGCTGGATAAATTACAGCTGGCAGATGCTAATTATCTGGAAAATTATATTAATAAGAAATTTAAAAAAGATCAGCATATTGCCGGTAATTGAATATGGCAATAAATGCTTAAATAAAATAGCTGAATAAGAAAAAGCTAATACTGCAGGTTGAAGCCAGCAGTATTTTTTTATTATCGAAATGAAATTTCAGGAAGGTGAAGAAATGGGTAAAAAGAAAAAGGGTTCCTCGGATGCTCCAAGAACCAAGTCGGAAGGGCATCGAGAAGCAGACAGTGGTAATG
>CAZHHJ010000118.1:0-7805 GCA_964531295.1 uncultured Syntrophomonas sp. | reverse complement strand
ATCTTTGGGGTTTTCTAAGTCCTTGATACGCATTTTTAATTGTTGGGTTGCCTTTACACGGGCTTTATCACTCATATGTGATTTAACCACATGCTTTTTACCCTTTGGGACTGCTTTCATCTTAAAGCCTAGAAATTCTGAGTAACTCTTTTTCAGGTTGATAACCTTTGACTTTTCTTCGCTAATATCTAGTTTTAACCTATCTTGTAACCACTTTTTGGTGGCATGGAAGACTTTATTAGCATCACTATGATACCTGCAGAAGATTTTGAAGTCATCGGCATATCTGACTATGAACATTTCCTTGAGATTGCTAGTTCTCCTTAATGTACTGTAAACTGCACTTCTATCAGTGGTACCCGATTTCAGTTTTTTGCCAGAATATTTCTTTCTGGTGAGGACAGTTTCCCACTGACTGGTTATCCACCAATCAAGTTCATTAAGAACTATGTTGGATAACAGTGGGGATAGGATACCACCTTGGGGTGTTCCTTTATTCGGATATACTTTAGTCCCATCCGGTAGAACTATTGGAGCCTTTAGCATCTCAGAAATAATACATAGGAGTGTTTTGTCCCTAATCCCCATTTCCCATATTTGTCGTTTAAGCTTTCCATGATCGACATTATCAAAGAAACCTTTGATGTCTATGTCAACTACAAAATGAAGGTTTCTTATTTGAATCATGTTATAGCACTGGGCCATTGCATGTTCAACTGACCTATTTGGTCGAAAACCATTATTTCTTTCATGGAACTTTGCTTCGCAAATAGGTTCCAGAACTTGTAGGACACACTGTTGAATTATCCTATCCCACATGGCAGGTATGCCAAGCGGTCTGGTTTGGCCATTAGGCTTAGGAATTTCGACTCTTTTGACAGGTTTAGACTTATACCATGCTAATTTGTTTCGAACTTTAGCAATGAATTGATCTACTGGCACTTTTTCCAGATCTTCAATGGTTATTCCATCCACGCCAGGAGTCCAACTACCAGTGTTTCTTTTGATATTTCTGTATGCGAGTTTTATGTTTTCTTCCGAGGATATAACTTCCATCAGATTAGTGAAAGTCATGCCCTCTTTGCTCCTTGCATATAGGTGATCAAAAGCTTCCTCCATATCATAATATTCGGCGTGTCTGAGTTTTTTAGATTTTGCTTTTGTTGGCTTCTTGGAAATCAACAGAGGCATCACCCCCTTAATGGCTGTGATTTTCTCAGTCTTACTCGAAGCTCTGTTTGGCAATCTTACTTACATTAGATTGTATACCGACTAGTGGCTATCCCTCTATCATGTTTCCATGACTTCATAGGTACTGTGCCACCGCTCTCACTGGGACAAAGAATAGTTATAGCATGTGCTTTTCCTATTCACTGTTTCTCAGGTTTGCAATTACCTCCACATTCCCAGCTTTCCACGTTCCGTTAATCCTATCTGTGCATATACCTTTAGGTGCTTGCTATAGACCTGTGAGCTTGATACCGCCTTTAACGGCATATGGTTTTTCATAACAAATATTCTTACTCAACCACACTCACCACACGCTAGGTGTGACAGTACATTTCTGTACTGCAGCGACTCTAGGCCCGTACATTCGCAAGTTCGTCAGTGTTTTCACACATTCTCACCATGGGTATTTTATAGACCCCCGGCCTATAAGTTACGCCATCCACCTCTGGACAGTTTTCCGTTATCGGTATTTCCGATACTTGGGCAACTCTCAGCCGACTTTACCGAACTTATAACACTCATTTAATTGCAATCCTGAGTGCTACTCGGAGTATCAGGGTAGGCGCTTCAGGGCGTTACCCCATCATTTCACCTATTGGATTAACAGTTCTCCTATGCCACTAATAGCATAGTGTTACGGCTTTTTACCGTAAAACGTGTCGTACACTTATGTGCTTCGTCACAAATATAATAGGCGAAATAGTTTTTTGGAATACGCTTTTTAACTAACTCACCAATTGATATTTTACGATATCCTTTGCGGTTATTATCAGCCTGCCAGAGAACTTCTTGACATTTCCTGCACTTATGGTTAACGCTGGTATGGGTTTCAAAGTCCTCTGGATGCAGGGAGATTAGCATTTCATCCCCGTTTTCGTCTTTTTGGGGATAATCAAGTACCTGTCCGCATTTTGGGCAGGTGCATATGTCGATAAAACAATGCTCCTGCATCTCTACATCATAGGCTTTTTTCTTCTTCACATTGTACCCGGGCTTAGTAATATAACTACCCCTTAATGCTTCATTAGATAATATCCAATGTTCCGGTTTTTCGGGTGTTTTTGAACTATATCTATAGGCAGCGTAAAACTCCTGCCAGGGTTTCAATGTCTTGTGATTGCCAAAAGTATACGTGATAGCGTCCGGTAATACCGTGTTGATTTCCCTAGCCCACTTTTCTACTAAATGACCGGGGCAGGTGACTATGGCACGATAAGGTACTTCCTTGCTGTTATACTGACAAACTGCTATGCCAATACTGGTCTTTCCGACACCCATTTGGCCGCTTATTAAGACGTTAGAATTATTATCCAACCTCTTGGATGCTGCTACTGCAATATCCTTCTGCTGGGGAAATAATGCCCTGCCCATCTGATCGAATATGTCACTATTATAATCTCCAGGAGTGTGTAGATAGCTAACTCGGCTACCTATTTTTTCTCCAATTTCACCGGAGAATTTTTCGATGTAATCGGCAATTCCTTCTATCCCTTCAAGGATATTGTCAGAACTTATTTCTTCGTTAATGAACCGGCTGATTATTTCAGCAGCGTTATCCCGAAAATCTGAAAGCCACACCTGATTGATGTAGTAAAAACGTGCATTGTCAGGCAGGTTACCCAGACATTCACATGGCACGAGATACGATGTTTCCAAGGCGGTGCCTAAGATTATTTCCATGCATTCTACATAATCTGGTTCTCCTGGGGTCGGACACGGGATATTCAGGTCATATAAATGCTTATACAGGCTGGTAATCATATCTTCATGGTTTAAGCCAAAAATCAAATTCTCGTTATACATGAAAATCTGATAACCCTGTTCGGTCTTTTGGGCTGGCAAATTGATAAACGTCCCACCTGGCTTGTAAATCCGGATCGGATATTTTTGATCCTCTGCCTTAATATAAAACGGCATGGATCTTCTTGCCATACTTGAGTCCAAAAACTTCGCTCTGTATGCCTTGATTGCTATCTCTGTGCCGATCAATGAGATTCCTCGTATCTCATTGTTGTGTCGAACAATAAAGTCAGAAAATGTTTCCGGCATATCTTGTTCAAAAAAACTATAAATCAATCTTTTACCTCCTTTAGCCCACCCCGAAGGGTAGGCATTTGATTTCCTACCCCGAAGGGATCAACTAAAGAACTTTAGGCCCATCTTGCGATGCGCTTGATAGTGACTTCTTTTTCCACTGTTCTTTTGTGGTGCTGGCCGCACCAGTTACACTTGCGAGAGTTTCTATTGATTGCGGTGAATCGGGTTTCATCCCCCATCCACCAACCGTCATGCTCTCGATCGAAAATACATCTGCCGGATTTCCGATATTCCTCCCAGAACCATTCGGTTATGTCGATGTACCTGCCATGCTCTTCCTGAATTGAGTATGCGTAGAGTTTTATTTCCCCATAAGGTGCCATGCCCATTACTTCAAGAAGTTTCCTGCCTACCCAACCCTGATTGTCGGGATATATCTTGGCAAAGTAGCACTGCCCTGGCTTTACGCTCTGGTTAGGGTCAAATGGCTCATAGCCGCCATCCAAGTGTGATCTGGTGTCCAACAGGATTCGATATTGAATGAGATCACCGTATTTCTTTATGTCTCTCTCGGCCATTCGAAATAATCGGTATAAATTCCAGCTATATTTATCGCTTTGGCCTTTAATCTGTGGTTTAATATCAGAAGATTGCATAATAATCTCCTTTCTTTTTTACTCAGGCTTGGTGATTATACAGATGTAATCATAAATATCAAACTGGTATTCGGGTAACTTCTCAAACAATTCATGGGACAGCCCTATATGTTTAGTCCTGCCCACTACATTGAAACTGACCCGGCATTTACCATTAAGTTCGATTTGTTTTTCCACCTCGCTCACCAACGCATTGGTAACGGAATTTCTGGCAAATATCACATTATAAGTGCTTCCGTTTTCCTTTTGAACATTGATCATTTAATCATCCCTTTCGTAGCAAAAGCAAAATACTATATGTGTATCATTTTTACATTGGTCGCAAGAGCCCTTGCCATCTATACAGCTATCTGTTCTTTTATACATACAGCTGCTACAAAGACAGTCTTGACAATGAGCGTTGTAAAAACAGTACATATTTGTTCCTCCTATGCGGTATTTGCCTTGATATCAGCCAGCGGGATATAATTGTCGAAATAGTTGCGTTCTGTCAGACCGTTATAATTGACTCTACGGCTATAAAGATTAACCCAATCGCCGGTGCCATCCTGCAGGGTGATTGTTATATCGTCTACATCCAACATCCCGCTGCAAGTCGATGCCCAGGTCACTTCCCATATATTATTACTAGAATCACGTACATAAGAGCCGATTCCAAAACCCATTTTGGCAGCAAATTCTTTCAACTCTCTGTCCCTGAGAATTATTGACCGTTTCTGATTTTCCCGGGATAGTGTTATGAAGAATTTTGACTCAATTTCTTTTTCAGCCTCGCTGCGTTTATCCATGATACCCTGGGCTACGCTTTGCCAATACAGTCTATCTTCGTATACTTCTTTACGCATTGTTTCCTCCTCGTAGCAGATATTAAAATCTAGGCATTAGCCGCTTATTCCTCTTCGATTTCTTCGATATAACAACTATTAATGAATTTCTCTAATTGGGTGTCATCAAACTCATCGATGAGGCCAAACTCATAGCAGAATTTCAAAAATGTTCGAAACATTTCCGTTGCTGCATATCTGTCTTCGCGATTTTCTATATCCTCTTCACGCAACGCTTCTAAACACTCTTCAAGTGCCTTTTTTGTGTTTCTAAAGCGACAGTGACTCATGTTTTGGGCCATTATGTTTCCTCCTTTACCGGATTTCTCGTATCCTGCTCCCATTTTCATCTGGTTCTCTGGTGAGAATATAAAAAACAGAAGAGGACGTTTTTCGGGTGGTGTAAATCTCTTCCCCGGTATCCATATCAATATCGGTCTTGGATACTTCGTGGTTTTCATACCTGCCCGACAAGAAATGCCCTGGCATCTTGCCATCTATATAACCCCCAACTGCAAGTAAAGCTAATAAAGCTTTGTCCATATAATATGGTGCTGTGAGTTTTTTAACGGCGTTTTTAGGCTTTAATTTTTCCAGAAACGATAGGGTTTTACTTTCGTTTTCGGCTAAGACTGCATCGTAATAGTTCACTCTAAATGTCCTCACAAACCCCGGATTAACATAGGGTATTGAATATATTGGGGTCTGCATGGTTTCGAGTTCGGGAATCTCAGCGGTTGTGATTCTAGCCACTTGATCTTCCCACCATTCGGATGATGCAGTTACTCTTTCCATTGGTTTTTTTACTCCAAAGATAACCATTTGCCGAAACTCACGATACTCAGGTTCGGGATATTTACATATCCTAACATCAGAGAAGTTCTCAAAAAGCAGTTTTAAGACTTGTTCGCCCCGATGCTCAAAAAGAGAAGTGGGTACGATGTAGCATAAAACGCCTTCACGAGCGATATACTGTATCACACGCCCAAGAAAAACTTCTTCATACCGATGGCCGCCACCAGCAACCCAATCATACGGTGGATTCACGAAGGCAAAACCAAACACACGATTTGAGATAATCGAGTTCTCGAATGGCCCGGCAAGCACCTGTACAAAAGGTTTTTGCTTAGCTTCCAACGCTCTGCCTGTATGCAGCTCCATGCCGAATAAGAAGTTGCCTTCTGGACATATTTCCAGTAGTGCATCTCCAGGCCCACAGCAGGGATCTAAACAAGTAGTGCCTTTTAGGGGAAACTCAAGATAAGACTTAATAATTTTTCTTATCCTATCCTGTGTTGGGATATACTGCAGATTCGCTTGTGACGCTAGTCTAGCCATCCAAACACCCCCTTAACTCTTTGAAAAGGCTTTTGATAATTTCAAGAAATGGCATTAACCTTTTCTTTTCCTTGTTATAGTCCTCTATTGAAGGCCACCCTTTCGATAGGCTGATAACTGGCTGCAGCTTGATATTTGACTCCGCTGCTAGTGTGGTCCCCTGGCATCTGAAACCATGAAGTAACATACATAATTCTGGATTTTTCCCCCATGCCTTTGCTAAAAGCATTCCAAACAACCTTGATTCTTTGGGACTAGATAGGTCCGGCCTGGGATCGACAAACTTTGTTTTCCCGTCCTTTTTTATAAAAAAGTCAGGGGTTTTCATATAACAACAACTCCTTCCCCGCGTATTTCGCAGGATTTATTTTGAGTAAAAACCCAATAAAAAAAGCCCCCATTTAGAGGGTTCGTCTTAGGGATTTTTAATCCCTGAAAAATATCGGCATAGTTTGGTATGAAATTACCGGCTATGCCGATTTTTCTTTTTCTGATGCGGATGTCGAAACCGGTGGGTCAAATTCGCCAATGCAGTTATAAACGATTTTGATACGCTGTACTCGTCTGCCATCAATGCGCTCTGCCTTGTAAACATATATTTTTCCAACGAACTCCCTGATAATCTCCGCTGTTAGTTCCTTTATATCTGTGTACTTTCTTACCAATCCGAGGAAGTGGTCTACACCCAGTGCGCTTTCCTTTTCTGAAGTCATGACAGATTTTAGTTCTGCCACTCGGCTTTCAAGGGTATGCTGCTCAGTCTCGTAGTTAGCGGTCATCTTGGTGAAACGCTCATCAGAAATTTTGCCCTCGATATTGTCCTCATAAAGCCTCTTGATAATGTCATCCAGCTTGTTGATGCGAGCCTGTGACTGCTCTAATTCTCGTTTTCCGTCACGCATACTTCTGTCAAGGTCTATCCTTGTTTTCTTGGTAACTAGCTCCACAAATTCGTCCTCATGGTCTCTGGCATAGGCTGTCACCCTGCGAATGCCGTCTTGGAGCAGTTCCTCAACTACCACATTGCGTATCTGGTGAGAACTACAGCCGCCTTTAATCTTACGGTAGGTAGCACACACAAAATGCTCTTTGTCATGCTCCCAACCTCGATGGCGTACTTGATATAGCTTGTTGCCACAATCAGCGCAGAAGAGCATACCTGAGAGGATTGGCATTTCACCCATCGGTGTAATCCTGCGTCTGCCATCTCGGATTTTCTGAACTACTTCGAACACAGGCTCCTCGATGATCGCTTCATGGGTATTCTCGAAAATCTGCCACTCTGACGGGTCGTTTTTTAGCTGCTTCTTATTTTTGTATGACTTGCGATAGGTCTTGAAATTCACCGTATGCCCTAAATACTCCTGCCTTGAAAGCATATGAACGATTGTACTGCCTCGCCAGATATAGTCATCGTCATGGCCTCTGTTGTCAGGGATATTGATTCCGCTTGCCTTTGCATGAGCCGTTGGATTCATTATCTTCCTTTCGCTGAATTCTTTAGCAATCTGCGTAGGGCCATAACCTTGCATACACAGGCGAAATGCCTCTTTGACCACTTTGGCAGCATCTTCATCAACTATCCAATGCATCTTATCTTCCGGGTCTTTGATGTAGCCGTAAGGTGGATTGGTGCAGAGCGGCTTGCCGGATTGTCCTTTTGATTTAAAGACGGAGCGGATTTTCTTGCTCGTGTCCTTGGCATACCATTCGTTGATGA
>CAZHHJ010000117.1:0-7934 GCA_964531295.1 uncultured Syntrophomonas sp. | reverse complement strand
AAGAACTTAGAAACAGGAGATAATTGACAAAGATGTTCTTGGATAAGTATCATTAGGGCTGTTTAGATTATACCTAGAATTATCATAATATGCCAAATAGAATTGTTATACGATAAATATCTAAATTAAAAGCAGGATTTCCCGTTATGGTTCGCGAAATAATTAAAAAAATAATATCTATCTTCGAGTTTGAGAGCCTACGGTAGTGGCTAAGGCAACCAAACCGATAGGGTTCAAGTGGAAACGCTGGGGCCTCCCGTTGTGGAAAGGAGATTGATCATGGTATTCGTGCATGTAACGGTCTGCCCTTTGGCAAACCGTTTTTTGTGTGCCCAGAAAGATGAAACCTGGACGACAAACAACAGGAGGAATAATGCGACAATGTAGCCTGTCAAAATAGACTAAGGATAATTAAGGAGGAGAAAAGATGAGGTTTAAAGGTATTAAAAAGGTTACGGCCCTCTTACTGTTTCTTTTTGTAGCAATGGTTTTCACGGGGTGCTCGCCTTCCAAGGCAAAGGAACCAGCCGCCAATCAGTCCAATACCCAACCAAGTTCAACATTCACCATAACGGATCAAGCCGGACGCCAGGTGGAAATTCCCGCGAAGGTCGACAGTGTAGTCATGACATGGGGTCCGGCATCCAACTTTGTACTTGCTTTGGGCAAAGGCAACATAGTCACGGGAATTAACTATACATCTGATTTTGCAGCCAAGGTTTCCCCCAACCTGGCCAATGTCGGAACTGTCGGCAAAGGCACTCCGGATATGGAAGCACTTGCCAAATTGAAGCCAGATGTTTTCATCCATAAGGCCAATGACATCCAAACATTAGAGGCCGTACAGAAATTGGGAATTGCTGCGGTCGGAATCTATTCGGAAACCCCGGAGGATATGATAATAGCCACACAGCTGGTGGGGACGGTGCTGGGAGCGGAAGATAAAGCCGAGCAGTTGATAAACTATTACAATGAAAAGAATACCTTTGTTAAGAACCTAGTTAAAGACATACCGGCCAATGAAAGAAAGACTGCCATAGTAATGGGCAGTGATATCGGCAAAGTAGCTAATGGAGGTATGATCCAATCCTATCTTGTTGAGACGGCCGGCGGCATCAACATGGCTAAAGATATTGAGTCCAAGGAAACTTGGCCAACAGTGGGAACAGAGCAAATATTCTCCTGGAATCCTGATTATATTTTCTGCGCGACTAGCAACTGGGCAACCTATAAAATTGAGGAATTGAAAAAGGATGCAAATCTCGCTAGTCTGGCAGCCATTAAAAATAACCGGATTGCTACGATTCCGTCCACCCAAGATCTTTGGGATTTTCCGGGGGTACAATCTTCGCTAGGCGCATTGTGGATGCTAAACCAGATGTACCCTGAAAAGTACACTGAGGCGGACTTAAGCAAAGATGTAGATGCATTTTATAAAATGGCCTATGGGATGACTTTTGATCGGCAGTGGCTTGGGTATTAATTTGAAGTTTAGCTTTATTTAATTCGGTGGAAAGTGTTAATATGCAAAAGAAATGGCAGATATGGTCAGTTAACATAGTATTTCTAGTTATATTACTCGTTTGTATGGTTTGGAGTATGTGTGTCGGCAAGTACCCAGTAAGTCCAGGCGAAAGCCTACAAATAGTTTATAGTAATATATTTGGACTTGTAGGTTCTTATGATATTATGGCCGAGAATGTAGTAATGGGCTTGCGTTTGCCACGTATTCTTGCGGCAGTGGTTATTGGTGCTGCCCTTGCCATGTCGGGTGCGACCTACCAGGGGATATTTAAAAATCCCCTGGTATCTCCCGATCTTTTGGGGGTCTCTGCCGGGGCCTGTATAGGAGCGGCTATTGCTATTTTAATGGCACTCTCATCCACCGGCATCCAGTTGTTTGCCTTTAGCGGGGGATTATTGGCGGTAGGGCTTACTGTAATGATTCCTTACTTGCTCAAAAGCGACTCCAATATTATGATGGTACTTTCCGGAATTATTGTAGGGGGATTCATGTTATCCCTTTTGGGTTTACTTAAATTTATTGCCGATCCGGAAACGGAACTGGCCACAATTGTATACTGGCAAATGGGCAGTCTGTCTTACGTTAGTATACCTTCGTTAGTTAGTGTCCTTCCTGCCATCATAATTAGTGCCATCGTGCTTTTGAGCATGTCGTGGTGGATCGACATCATTTCCCTGGGTGCAGGGGAAGCGCAAACCCTGGGTGCAAATGTCAGCAGAATACGCAATGTTTCTATCCTATGTTCAACGCTTTTAACTGCCAGTTCGGTATGCGTAGCCGGGACGATTGGCTGGATTGGGCTGGTTATTCCTCATTTTGCCCGCATGATTGTGGGACCGGAAAATTCAAAGCTGTTACCAGCAGCAGCCTTAGTGGGCGCAATATTTTTATTGTTGGTAGATACAGCATCACGAACCATAGGAGCGTCAGAACTGCCTCTGAGTATTCTGACCGGTATTATCGGTGCCCCTTTCTACGCCTGGCTGCTATACAAGCGGAGGATGAATTTACATTGATTTATGAAGTCAAGAATGTTAATTTTACCTATCCGGATATCAAAAAGAGGGTTCTCGATAATGTATCGTTGTCCCTGGATGAAGGTGTAATCCTTTCTATCTTAGGTCCCAACGGTTCTGGAAAAAGCACCTTACTGAACTGTATGGCAGGATTACTGAAGCCTGGCAGTGGCGAAATATATCTTTGCGACAGACAATTGAACAGTATGAGTTTCCGAGAAATTGCCCAGGTTATGAGTTATGTTCAACAAACCCATACGCCTACTTTCGCCTATACTGTTTGGCATTTCGTGACAATGGGACGGGCGCCCAAGATTGGGGTGTTTGGAAAACCAAAAGAAGAAGACAGACAAGCCGCCTGGGAGGCTTTGGAGGTGCTGGGGATTTCCCGTCTCGCCAATAAACCGTACACTGAAATAAGTGGCGGCGAAAGGCAACAGGTGACCATTGCCCGCGCCATTGTACAAGCACCCAAAGTTGTTCTTTTTGATGAACCTACAGCTCATTTGGATTATGGCAATCAACTGCGGGTTTTGAATATAATCAAGGATATGGCGATGCGAGGCTATTCTGTTGTCATGACGACTCATAATCCGGACCACGCGCTGCTGTTGGGAGGTACGGTGGCGATCCTGGATAAGGATGGACATATAGATGTGGGACGATACGATGAAATAATAACAGAGGAACGGTTGCAGAGGGTTTATAATACCAGGCTCTGCCTATGTCTTGTCCCTGAATTAGCTCGAATTGCCTGTATCCCACCCAGCTTGGCAAAGGATCAATATACAGGCATTCACTTGGCCCACTGTAAATAATCTCGTAAATAGGTGAATTCGATTGGAACGTGATGGCCTGACGGTAGAATCAGGCATTTATCAAAGGAGTTGACAGGAATGAGATGCAATTATTGTGAATTTCGCTGCGAACTTTCAAAAGGTACGGGTAAATGTCACATGTACGAGGAAATAGATGGCAAAATCCTGGAGAAGTATCCAAACGAATGGACGCGCTGCGATACAGTGGATGTTGAACAGATCCCGCTTTTCCACTTTTGCCCCAATAGCCAGTTTTTGCAATTAGGCGGATTTAATTGTAATGCAAGCTGTTCTTACTGCATCAACTCCAATGTAGCGATCAATCCGTCAGAAGTCTTTACCAACAAAATGCATCCGGCACAAATTGCGGACAGAGCAGAAGACATGGGTTGTGTTGGTATACATTTTGGGATAAATGAAGTAACCGTAAACCTGCCTTCGGCCTTGGATGTAGCCAAAGAGGCCCAAAAAAGGGGTCTGTTGACGGGGTGTTCAAGCAATGGATATTTTACGCCTGAAGCAGCTGAAATGATGGCAGGTACCTTCGACTTTTTTAACATTAGCCTGAAATCCATAGCGGACCAATTTTATCAGGAATATACCGGCCTCAAATCAGCTATGGTAGTGATGCGCAATATTGAGTATTTGGCATCACGGGCCCATGTAGAAGTCACCACTCCCATAGTGCAGGGCCAAAACGAAGATGAAATTCCGGCCATAGTAGAATTTCTATCTGGGATCGACAAGGAGATGGCATGGCACGTATTTCGTTTGCTTCCCCAGCATCAGATGGCAACAGCAACGCCTCCTGATGTGGAGATGATTGCCCAAATAGTAGAGAATGCCAGAAAAAAGCTCCCCTTTATTTATTTTGGCAATTTTATTGGTTCAACCTGGGTAGATACAGTTTGCCCGGAATGCGGTGAAGTGTTGATAGAGCGTTTATGTATCAGTGCCTGCGGGGCTAAATTCATTAAAGGGCATTTGCAGAACCCAAATTGTCCCCAATGTAGTCGGACTATTCCTGTACGTATTCTAAAAAACGGGAAACAGTACTTTTGAGGGTTTTGCAAGGACCTCAAAATAAAGAGGAGCGCGCCTATACTTGTGAAATTATCTTTAGGGAGGGGATTTACGATGAATAATAGAATACTGGCCGAAAGTATTGACCATGTCAGAGGTATTCTGGGAGAAAACATGGAGCAACTGACAGTTGAACGGGCGGTAATAGGTTTGTTTTTCTCGGGAATAAAATTAAGTGATGGCCATGGAGGACTTTGCTTTACCCCAATAAAGGAAATCCCGGAGGCGGTTTGCTGTCCCAGCTCAGCTAAAGCAATGCCGCTTCCCGGAAAGCTAGCTGGCAGAAGTGTCAATGCATATCTTGAAGATATCTTCAGGGGCAATATATTGAAAAAGACACTGGGAATAGCGACATTGAATGCCTTGAGCGCCTCATGTTGGGACAGGATGACGGAAAAGGGATATGAAATCGAATTAGGCAAGGATTTATTTGATACACTCGAAATTGACCCGGTCAGAAAAACTGTAGTGGTTGGGGCGCTGATCCCCATGATAAAGAAATTAATGGCGGCAAATGCGGATTTTCATATTTTAGAGCTGGATGCAGCTACCTTAAGACCAAATGAGATGCCCTATTTTGCAGAGGCCAGCCGGGCAGCGGAGTTTGTCTCCGACGCTGATTTACTGATAATTACCGGTACAACTATTATTAACGATACACTGCCGGAATTGCTGACTATGGCCAAACCCGGAGCGCAGATTGCCGTAACTGGCCCGACCGTAAGCATGCTGCCGGATGCCTTTTTCAGTCACGGCGTAACATCACTGGGCGGGATTTTGGTAACCAAACCTGATGAACTATTGGATATTATCAGCGAGGGTGGATCAGGCTACCACTTTTTTGGAAAGTCAGCCGAAATGCTGGTGATAAATAAAAAAAATAATTAGCAGGGAAAGGTTGATTTAGTGAGATGAATGATATAGAGATGCACACCAAGGAATTTTGGGATGTCAGATCTGAAAAGTGGGTAAGGGATTTTGACAATAAAGAATCACGGCAAGAAAATGAAGCCCGCTACCAATACACAGATGATTTTCTGCTTGATCAGGGCTTATACGACAGCAATTCAGAAATCTTGGATATAGGGTGCGGGCCGGGCAAGTTTACGGTGCGGTTCGCGCAAAAGGCCCGAATGGTGACGGGGCTGGATATATCCGGAAAAATGCTTGAATATGCAAGGCAAAGTACCGAGCAAAGCGGTTTGAAAAATGTAAGCTTCATAAATATTCCCTGGCAGGATATTAATATACAGGACTATGGTATGGAAAAAGCCTTTGATTTAGTCTTTGCCTCGCTTTGTCCTGGGATCAGGGGGGAGGAAAACTTATTAAAGATGTCCCTGGCCAGCCGCGGCTGGTGTTTTACCTGTAGCTTTGCCCGTAAATTCAGTAGCTTAAAAAACAACGTATACGAGCAGATCCTGGGTGTCCCTTTTGATGCGGAATGGGGAAAAACCTCGATGGGGAAGTCCTTTGACCACCTATTGCGATCGGGTTACTATCCCCACGTATCTTATTATGATACTAGCGCGCAACTCCAGTGGCCCGCCAATAAAGAGACTGCCGCCCACTTTGCCGGACATCTCGGCCCACTCAGTGAAGAAAGAAAGAATATTGACAAATATACAACCACAGTCTTTGATTACCTTAAAAACATCGCTATTAATGACATTATTCTCGATGATACCGAGGCCCGGATAGCCTTTCTCTATTGGCAAACTGTCTAAAGACATATAACCATGAATTTGATGAGCCGGCGCTGCAAGCGGTTACTGGAGGGGTTCTATTGAGGAGAAACGATATGTTCCAGCATTCTTCTCCAGGGCCCAAACCCTTCCAGCTCTTGCATTCTCCGCCAATTGATCGGGTGTTGATGCTTTATCTGGCTGCCCTGGACAAAGGGGAGCGTTTGGTAGCAATGTTCAGGTGTACACTCCCCTACACGTTTTACCAGCCATTTTCAAAGGATGGTGGATCAATGTGTTTTCGTCATAGAAGCGGCCAGCTACGCTCCACATATTTCTTTTCCCCAATAGGTGTCGGTGATCCGTTACTTTGATTATGTTTCCTATTATAATACCCAGCTGTTTGCTGTGCTAAAATCCAACTCCTCACGCTTTGCCTTTATTATACAACAACCTCATCCCATTCAAGGTTACAATCATAGATGTACCGACATCGGCAATTACTGCTAACCACATAGTTAAAAGGCCAGGTATTACTAAAAGTAGAATGGCACTTTTAATTAACAGTGAGATGAAAATATTTTGTTTAATAATCCTAACAGTTCTTTGGCTCAGTTGTATAGCAAAAGGTAGTTTGGACAAGTTATCACTCATTAAAGCAATATCGGCAGTTTCTAAGGCGGCTCCGCTTCCAGCGCCACCCATTGCAATTCCAACTGTTGAAGTAGCTAATGCAGGTGCATCATTTATGCCATCACCGACCATTGCTACCCCATTGTATTGGCTAATTAAATCGGAAACAGCCTGGGCTTTGTCCTGGGGCAAGAGTTCGGCTGAAAATTCATCAGCATCGATGTTGATGGCAATATTCTGTGCTACCTGATAATTATCTCCGGTGAGCATTATTACATGCTCTATACCTGATTTTTTTAATTCTTTAATAGTTGAGACACTATCATCTCGCAAGGTATCGGAAATAGCAATAAGGCCTAAGATTTCCTTGTTATTAGCTAAAACTACCAGTGTTTTACCTTCATTATTATATTTATCTATAATTTCTTTGTTAGTAGTTAAATCAATTCCGCTTTCTTCTAGAAAACGGGGATTACCTAGGTAGTGAATTTCGTTATTAATTATAGCTCGGGTACCTTTGCCTGGTACTGCCGCAAAGTCGTTAATATCGTCTTTTAGATTAATTCTATTTTTATTATATGAAATTATTGCCTGAGCAATAGGGTGTTCGGAGCGACTTTCGATTAAGGCACTTAGTTCGATAAGCCTATCATCTGAAACTTTTAGGGCGACTATGTCAGTTACTTCAAGTTTACCTTGAGTCAAAGTCCCCGTTTTATCAAAAGCTATAGCGGAAAGCTTACCTAATTGTTCTAGATAAATACCGCCTTTGATTAAGACCCCACTTTTTGCAGCATTTCCAATTGCAGATACAATCGAAACTGGGGTTGAAATAACTAAGGCACAAGGACATGCTACGAGTAAGACGGCAAATGCTTGGTATAACCATAGATCTTTAGGTTGGCCTAATATTAAAATTGGTATAACTGCTACCATTAAAGCTAGGAATATTACTATCGGTGTATAAACGCTAGCAAATTTATCAATTGATTGTTGTGCCGGCGCCTTTTGTCCTTGGGCTTCCTCGACCATATTAATTATTTTATTTATAGTAGTATCAGCACTTAGTTTATCTACCCGAATTTCAAGTGAACCATATTCGTTTATAGTACCAGCATACACTTCACTACCTTTTTCTTTATATACAGGGATAGATTCTCCGGTAATAGGTGCT
>CAZHHJ010000116.1:0-7987 GCA_964531295.1 uncultured Syntrophomonas sp. | reverse complement strand
AGTGAGGAAATCCAGGGTATATATAGCACTCCTTCATTACCCGATGTATAACAAGAGAATGGATACGATAACCACATCCATTACTAATCTGGACTTGCATGATATAGCCAGGGCCGCTCGAACCTATCAGGCCCAGGGCTTTTATGTGGTTCATCCATCTCAGAGTCAGCATCAGCTTCTAAATGAGATACTGGCTTATTGGCGGCAGGGGTATGGCTCCCAGTACAATGCAGATCGTCAGGAGGCTTTTAGTTTATTAAAGACCTCTGCTGATCTGGACAGCGTTATAGCCGACATCGAAAGGGAAACCGGCCATAAGCCTTTAACAGTAGCCACTGATGCCCGAATCTATCCCCATAGCATTACTTATAATAAGCTGAAAAAGCTTATATTCAACGAAACTCAGGTCTTTATCCTGCTCTTTGGAACCGGCTGGGGAATAAGCCAGGAACTAATAGTGGGATGTGATTATATACTGGAACCGGTTCAAACGGATAGCGATTACAATCATTTGTCAGTGAGAAGCGCAGTTTCAATCATATTGGACCGATTATTAGGTGAATTCTGGTTTCAGAACTAGTTTTTCTTGAGAATGTAAAGCTGCTATGATATAATACCTTTGTTCTGTGTAAAAAAGGTGGTCCGCTGCATTGAATTTAAAATGTATGAACACCTGTTGGAGGGAGGTTAAAAAAGGATGCAAGATATAATCAGATCAATAGAAGAAGAATATTATAAAAAGGATATTCCCCGTTTCGGCCCTGGAGATACCGTGAAGGTGCATGTCAAGGTAGTCGAAGGCACCCGGGAAAGAATACAGGTATTCGAGGGAACTGTGATAAAAATCAGAGGTGGCGGACTATCCCGGACCTTTACCGTACGCCGGCTATCTTATGGGGTGGCAGTAGAGAGAACTTTCCCCATACACACCCCCAAAATCGATAAGATTGAAGTTACCAGACGGGGTAAAGTGCGTCGGGCCAAGTTGTATTACTTAAGGAAACTTATGGGCAAAAAGGCTCGGGTTAAAGAAAAAGGCAGATACTAAACAAGGCATAAAAAGAATACCGATCAGGTATTCTTTTTTATTGCTAGCAACAAAGTTGACAGCGGGGACGGTTCTTGCTGTCAACTTTCCAAGACTTTCAGGTTGACGGCAACAAGAACCGTCTCCCTGCTTCGGAGGTTGAATTATGAACATTAACTGGTATCCCGGACATATGGTCAAGGCTAGGCGGGAAATAGAAAAAAATCTTAAAATGGTAGATATGGTTCTGATACTGCTGGATGCCAGGGCGCCTTTCTCCTGTAGAAATATTGACTTGGAAAGAATAGCTGCTAAGAAGCGGATAATAATGATATTTAGCAAAGAGGATCTGGCTGATCCAAAGGATACCCGGAAATTTGTGGCCCAATTTGCAGCCGAAGGAATCCCGGTAGCGACTATAAATTCATTAGATGGCCGGGGAAGCAAGGGGGTACTGCAGTTAATCAGTGATACCTTTCGTGAAAAGGCAGAGCAGATGCTGGCCAGGGGCAGACGAGTCCGGGCCATGCGAGTTATGGTAGCCGGGGTTCCCAATGTTGGGAAATCGACCTTTCTAAACTGTCTGGTAGGGAAGAAAGTAGCTCAGACCGGGGCCAAGCCGGGTGTGACCAGGGGACAGCAGTGGATTCGTATACGAGAGGATATTGAATTAATGGATACTCCAGGACTGATGTGGCCCAAGGTAGAACACGAGAGCCAAGGCAAGAAACTGGCGCTTCTTAACATTGTGGGGGAAAATGCCTATAATGAGTATGAAATCGCCCTGTTTTTACTGGAAACACTAAAGGACAAGAAGCCCGAGGTATTATTGGATAAGCTTAAGCTAAAAGACCTTAATAAATCCACTGAGGAAATATTGGATGATATATCTATGGTGCGGGGGCATTTAATTAAAGAAGGCCGCCCAGATACGGCCAAAACCTGCCAACTACTCCTGCAGGATTTCCGCAAAGGCAAGCTGGGACGCATCAGCCTGGACTAGGCAGGGACCTGTCCCCGTGTCCCTATTCCCACTGTAACCCGGCCTTTCTACTTGAGATAGCCCTTTATGCCGTTTGCATCCATCCAAGTCTGTTTGGATTTCATCAATTTATCAAGGTCGGCGTTCCGTGCGCCATATATCTGCTCTATTAGGAACTGGACATTATACAGGTCATTATAAGTAAGATAGGTGTAGTCTACAAACCCCATCCTGCCGTCGGCCATGTACGCGTATTCGAGGTTGCCGTCGGGAGTGTGTAACCCTATGCTTAAATTAATATTATTGTATTTCCCAGCATGCCGCAAGTAGGCAATATGAAGCTCTGAAAGGCATTATAAGTACTGGGAAGCAAAAGGACTGTTCCACTGGGCTTCCTTGTATAAATATCATCAAAGGTATACAATTATCATATAATGTAAAAACAAATAAATTTTGACTGTATAAAGAGAGCCGGGAGCCCCTTCTTATTGGAAGGGGTTTTTTATTTGTGAAGGGGGGGACAAAAGACAATCCGCATTCAATTTTATAATATTAGTATCCAAGGGTCACCAGATCAGTTCTGAAATTAAGCTTCCAGGCCTGTGATAGCGAACCTAGCTGTACATTTTAAGCAGGGATCAAGATAAAAATCGACCTCTACAGGACTTTACTTTGCTATAATAGATATAAAAATATTTTGCAGACCAAAGGAAGGGTTTTTATGCGTTCTGGCTATAGATTGAACTTGATGTCCCTGAGCAGGGCTGTTGCCGTTTTGGTCATAATAAGTATTATGGCTTGTTGTCATACCGCTTGCTCTATTCCCGAAGTAAAAGAGCCGACAGAGAATCAACAAGTGCAGGATATGGCGACAGAGCCTAAACCACTTAGCAGCGACATAAGTTTAGTTGCGGTAGGGGACTGTTTGATGCACAATACTCAAATTTGGTCAGGGGAGCAGACCGATGGCAGCTACAACTTTGATTCTTTCTTCTCTGAAGTTGAGGGACTGATTAAGCAGGGGGATTATAGCTCGGTATCTTTTGAAGCCCCCCTGGCCGGACCTGAATCTGGCTACACCGGATATCCCTTGTTTAACAGCCCGGATGCCATAGCCCAGACCTTTAGACAATCCGGCTTTGATCTGGTCATTACTGCCAACAATCATGCTTTTGACCAGGGTTATGCAGGAGCTATGCGTACTCTTGATATTCTCAGGAAAACGGGTTTGGATACTGTAGGAACCTATGCCAGTGAAGAAGAGAGCAAGGCTTTTCTGATCAAAGATATAAAGGGAGTAAAGGTAGGGTATCTCGCTTATTCATATGGCACCAATGGAATAGCGATACCGGATGGGAAAGCTTATTGCTTTAACTTGCTGGATAGAGACAAAATTTTATCCGATATCGATCAACACAGGCCTCAGGTTGATATACTGGTTTTAATTCTGCACTGGGGCAATGAATATATGCCTCAGCCTGAAGCGGAGCAGCGTCTACTGGCTCATGAATTTTTGGCAGCGGGTGTTGATGTAATACTGGGCAGCCACCCCCATGTAATTCAACCCATGGAAACGCTAAATATCAATAACAAGGATAAAATGGTGATATATTCGATGGGGAATTTTATCAGTCACCAGCGTGGACTGGAAAGGAATAGCGGCATTATATTAAATATGAAATTTAATAAAAACTTCACTACTGGTGAGACCAATCTGCTTGAAGTCAAGTATGTCCCTACCTATTCTCATAATTATGTGGATAAGGGTATTAGGAAATTTCGGGTTATACCGGTAGAAAAGGCTATAGATGATATCAGGGATGGTAAAGAACCATACTTGAATGAACAGGACCTGCCGCTATTAGAACAGGTTTTGGCTTCAACTACAAGGCAACTGGGTGAATATTTTATTGCTGGTTCTGATCACTAAAGCAATATACGTTTTTAGACGGAATGCGTTGGGTATTCCTCTTTTTTAGCCGCTTTGAGCGTGCAGTGATTTGTTGTGTTAGGGAGAACACAGAAAGAAGAGGTGAATGAATTATGACATTACCCTTGACCGGGATACGTATATTGGATTTGTCCCGTTACCTGCCCGGACCATTCTGCACCCAGTTGCTGGCAGACTTCGGAGCAGAAGTGGTCAAAATAGAACAACCGGAGGTAGGTGATCCGGGCAGGCAGCTGGCTCCAGTTGTGAATGGAATGAGTACCCGTTTTTACACCGTTAATAGAAACAAGAAGAGCATTACTCTGGACATCAGGAAAGCGGAGGGCCAGGAAGTTTTCAAGAAACTGATACCCCAATTCGATATAGTAATTGATCAGTTTCGGCCCGGTTTTATGGATGGCCTTGGGATTGGTTATGAGGTTTTAAAGAGTATCAATAATAGGATTATATTCTGCGCTATCAGTGGTTATGGACAGGATGGTCCCATGTGGGCTGCAGCTGGGCATGATTTGAATTACTTGAATTATGCTGGTGTAACTGGAACTACCGGAAGCCGCCAAGGTGCGCCGGCCATGTCTGGAGTACAGATTGCAGATATTGCTGGCGGGACTCTGTATGCGGTAATAGCTATACTTATGGCTCTGACCAGCCGGGAAAAGACCGGCCAGGGGCAGATGTGTGATGTTTCCATGCTGGATGGAGCAGTTAGTCTTCTGGCTTACACCATGGGAGAATGGTCAGGAGATAGTAAAATACCTGGGATTGGTGATGGTGTACTGACCGGCGGATATGCATGTTACAATATCTATGCAACCAGGGACAAGAAATATGTAAGTATTGGGGCAGTAGAGACAAAATTTTGGGCAGAATTTTGTAAAAAGTTAGATCGTTCCCAGTATATTGCCCCGCAATGGAAAAAAGCTCAGCAGAAAGAGATTATTGATGATATCGCTGAGGTGATGAAGCAGAAAAACCGGGATGAGTGGGTGGAGTTTTTCGCAGAAAATGACATCTGTTTTTCACCGGTGCTGGATTTGCATGAAATGAGTGAACATCCGCAGATTCAGGCCCGGCAGATGGTTGAGAAAATTCCTGATCCCAGTGGATCTGGTAAGTCTATCGCCCTGACCGGAATTCCCTTTAAACTTTCAGCAACGCCAGGTCAGATGGTGCTCAATTTCCCCGGTCTAGGAGAACATAATGAAGAAGTCTACCTGGCTGCAGGGTATAGAGCAGAAAAAATTAAACAACTGCGCAGCAGCGGTATTATCTGATAGATTATCTTGGCCCCCACCAAAGCCCGGCTTAAAAAAGCCGGGCTTTGGTTCGTCAGGACCCGAGGACAGGTTCCGGAGTCCTAAGAAGATAGTCGATTTATACTATAGTTGGCATTAATGGCAGAAAACATGGGGTATTGTTTGTGGATCAAGCATACCTGGGCTGTGTTATAATGAGCACAAGATAGATTGGGGCTGGAGGGGGATTTTAAGTGAAAATAAAAGAATTCATAAAAGGAGAATTAATATCATTAACAGCTGATGTTCCCATACGAGAAGCGGTGAAAATTTTTAGCGATAATTTAATAGACGGGGCACCGGTAGTGGATGATGATTGTAAACTGCAGGGCCTTTTTACCAAAAGCCACATATACCGAGCCATAAATAAAGAATTGGATATGCAAACACCAGTAGGAGAAATCATGACTCGGGAGGGATTTATTGTAGGACATCCCGAAGATGATATCGATGATGTCATATATCCAGGCTTGGGACGCCTGCCAGTGCTGGATGATGAAGGCCGGGTGATAGCATTGATTACCCGTACCGATCTGGCTGGAGTCTTTTATGATTCCTACCAGGTATTGTCCAGTGAATTGGATGCCATAATAGATTCAACCCATAATATGATTATAGCGACTGATTGCGAGGCCCGGATAAAAGTTTTTAACCAGGCTGCAGAAAGAATGCTAGATGTAAAAAGTGAAGATGTGAGGGGCCGGCCGATAGTAGAAGTTTTCCCCAACAGCGGATTGCCCGATACCGTTAAAAGCGGCGCTGAACAACCCCTGCAGAAGATTACCTTGAATGGCCGCAACTTTATTTCCAATCGCTCTCCGATAAAAAAAGATGGTGAAATTATTGGCTCGGTAGCGGTACTCCAGGACATCTCGGAGTTGGAACAGATCTCCCAGGAATTAAAATATGTTAAAGAATTAAATGAAGAGTTAGATGCCATAATTGAATCATCATTTGATGGCTTATATATATCTGATGGGGAGGGCAAGACCTTGCGGGTGAACAAAGCCTTTGAAATGATTATGGGAATAAACAAGGATGAGTTTTTGGGTAAAAATGTGGAACAGATAACAAAGGAAGGACTGGTTTCTCAATCCGTTACTTCTCTGACCCTGCAGAAACGAAAACCAGTAACTATCATCCAGGAAGCGAAAACTGGCAAAATAACTCTGGCTACCGGCAGTCCGGTCTATGATAAAAATGGTGATGTATTCCGAGTGGTTTGTAACGTTCGGGATATAACGGAACTCAATCTTCTCCGGCAAAAGTTGGAACAGGCGGAAGGGCTGTCCCAGCATTACGAAAGTCAGCTCAGGACTTTGAAACTTCAGCTTATAGGCTCCAGCAAGATGATAATTAATTCCAGTTCCATGCGGGATATATTGGAAGTAGTAAACCGATTGGCGCAGGTGGATTCCACTACCTTGATAAGCGGGGAGTCAGGTACAGGAAAAGAATTGATCGCCGAGTCTATTCATAACTTTAGTGTCAGAAAAGAAGAACCGTTCATTCGAGTCAATTGTGGTGCAATTCCAGAAAATCTCCTGGAATCAGAATTGTTTGGTTATGAATATGGAGCTTTTTCAGGTGCCAGACAGGAAGGCAAGCCCGGATTTTTTGAACTGGCTAATGGGGGAACTTTGTTTCTGGACGAAATAGGGGAACTGCAGCTGAACCTGCAGGTTAAACTACTGCGATCCATACAGAGCAAGGAGATTACCCGGGTGGGAGGAGGGGCCCCCAAAAAGATAGATGTGAGGATTATTGCTGCCACCAATCGCAATTTAGTAGAGATGGTAAAAAGCAAGGAATTCCGAGAAGATTTATACTATCGTTTAAATGTGGTGCCATTAAGTGTGCCGCCCCTGAGAGACCGCAGGGAGGATATTCCCCCCTTGATAACTCATTTTGTCCAGATATTCAATCGCAAATACAATATGAACAAAAGGGTGGCAGCTGAAGTTGTTGACCTTTTCATGGGCTACAATTGGCCCGGAAACATACGGGAACTGGAAAATCTGATTGAGAGAATGATAGTAGTTACACCCCATGATGTTATCAGTAAAGAAGACCTGCCCTTCGAGTTTGATAAAAATGCCCTGGACCATTCCTCCCAGGTCTTGGTAAGGGGAGTCATCCCACTGCGGGAAGCCGTTGAAAGCACTGAAAAGCAGCTGTTGGAAAGAGCCTATAATAATTATAGAACTACCCGGCAGATGGCAGGAGCATTGAAAGTAAATGCTTCAACGATTGTCAGAAAAGCTGCTAAATATGGTTTGAACGTTAAGGACAGAAGCAATTGACAACAGTTGTTGCGCTTAGGCAACAACTGTTGTCAAAAAAGCAACGGCATCTAAAGTTATAAGCAATCCCCGTTATATAAGATCTTCTACACCCCAATATCAATCTATCGCAATAAAACTTAATTATGACAAATAGCGATAATATAGAGGGAATATTTCAACAACTGTTGCTATAATGCAACGGTTGTAAATATACGAACAATCCTAGAAGATATCAATAAACGCCAATATAGTGGGATGGACGATTAATTTAGGAAATTGGCAGGCTTCTTGCATAATAATATTTATAGACATAGATGATTCAAGATCAAATATTTAGGAACCAGGCTAATAAGCGAAAGAAAAGATAGAACTACCTGGCAGATGGCAGGAGCATTGAAAGTAAATGCTTCAACGATTGTCTGAAAAGCTGCTAAATACGGTTGGGAC
>CAZHHJ010000115.1:0-7988 GCA_964531295.1 uncultured Syntrophomonas sp. | reverse complement strand
TATTTAAAATTTCTTGTAAATTTATTTCCAAAGTAAATAATAGCATTTTTAATTTTATCTATATTTTATCCTGGAGGTGAAATACTAGTCATAGGAGGTGTTTTTAATGCCTAAAGATGTCACTTATGGAGGCAAAAAGCCAGAAAGTGAAACTCAAAAACAGGCCAAGGGTAAAAACGGCAGCAGTCTTAGCAATGATTTGTTCGCCTCGGTCGAAAATTTCTTGTACGAATTTGGCTTTATAAGCAGGCCACCATCACAAAAAGGAAAAACCGGGGCCGGTCGGGATGAAGAGCATTACCAGAAGCAGGGCGAACCCGGTGAGGATGATTCCTATGACTACTCAGAAGACGAAGTACTGCTGAGCCAGTATAATAGGATAGGGCAGCAGTACTGGCATGGACCTGAATCAGACCTGAGCCAGGCAGAGCTGGGCAATCCTGGTGAGGATGATTCTTATGACTACTCGCAAGACGAAGTGCTACTGAGCCAGTATAATAAGATAGGGCAGCAGTACTGGCATGGGCTTGAATCAGACCCGGGTGAAGCAGAACATTGAGTCTCCCATTCAGAGAGTAATTCAGGATTCTATAAAAAAACCGGGTCGGCTTGACCCGGTTTTTTATTGCCTGGTACCTGCGTATTTACTGGCGTTTAATCCAGCCACCTGTCCTTCTCCTACCGATTTAGCCACCTGATAGGGTTTGCCAGTACAATCCCCGGCCGCAAACACTCCAGGAATATTACTTCTCTGCTCCCTGTCCACCAATATGTGATGTTCATCAATTTCCAGGCCGGGGATTATTCGATCGGGAGCCGTCTCACCGCCCAGAATAAATAAGCCCTCTGCTGCCACAGCTTTACCGCTTTTCAACATTAAACCATGAACCAAATCATCCCCTATTATCTTATCAGGCTTATCCAGGATGATCTCTATCCTGGAATCGATATCCCCCTTATGTTTATATAATGGCAGGTAATATACCTTTCTGCATATCTCGGCCATATATTGAGCTTCGGACTCCCCATGTGCATCATGGGCTACGATAATCACATCTTTATTCCTATATATAGGCCCATCACAGGTGGCACAGTAGCCCAGGCCTTTCCCCAGGTAAGCTTCTTCCTGAGGTAAAGTGGCTTTATAGGGTATCCCAGTGGCTATAACTATAGACCTGCTTTTTAGCACTTCTCCTCCTACCAGTAAATTGAATGTTCCATCTTCATTAATAATGATCAATTCTGCTTTAGAGTGATGTATTTGAATTTGCATGGCTTGGGCGTGTTCTAAAAACTTGCCCAGCAGTTCTTCTCCATTAACCCCATATAAACCCAGGTAATTGTTTATCTTTTGGGCTTTGTGCAGGGGCGGGCTACACACCTCGTTTCCCAGAACAATTATCCTTTTGTTGCGTATCGAGGCATTTACAGCAGCAGAAAGTCCAGCCGGGCCGCAGCCCAAAATACTTATGTCATACATATTATCATCCATATTGATCCCTCCCAGTTAATAATATTTGTATTTTCACCTTCTTGAAAGGTTTTTATCTATTGCCGGCATATTTTTTTCACTGGACACCATTTTAGTAAGGTCGGCTTGTTTTGAGGTTAAGATAGGATCGTAAGATATTCCATATTTTACTCTGACGGAGGCGGATAAATGGCACTGACAGCTTTAAAAGCAAAAAGGATTTTCTTTGAACGGGATGCTCTGGATTACTCATTGGGAAAAAAAATGTTTGAGCGTTTAAAGGCCGAAGGACACGAAATAAGTTTCCTCAAGTCACATAATCGGGTTACCAACATCCCCGGTAAGACCCCACGGGGAGCATCTTTCCAGGGCAAAGACACGCTAGTAGTAGGGGTACCGTTTTACCCGCCGGGCGAAAAATAATATCCTGGAAGTTTTCCCAGATAGTATTTTCCCTATGGACGAAGACGGTTCTCGCAGTTTCAAGTACGGGCATTTCGGCTATGGCAAGTTTATGTATCAAAAAGAACTACTCCAGAAAATGAAAATTTTCTTCAGTGAATTAATCGGACAGCATTTCCCTGGAGCAAAAATAGATTATATAATCTGAGCATGGATCTTAGGTTTTATAGTTCCCCTTTCCATATGCCATGTATGTTGCAGTAGGCTCGGGCGGTAACTTTATCATCGAATATTTTGAATAATGCCTCAGGCAGCTTATCAGGTTTGAGAAATTCCCGGCAAGTCTTATCCCCGGCGATTACTTCTATCCACTCTATATTGTGTTCGTTTATCATCGGATGAGCTGTACTTCCAACTGTCACCTTTATTCCATCGGAGGTCTTTTCTATCACCGGGATGTGTTTTTCAACGCTTGCATCTACGGTATTTTCCTGGTACAAAATCATATCCTCGCCACAGCATACTAGAGTTCCTTTGCCTTCGTGAATTACTTCCACTACATTCCCGCATATCTCGCATTTATAAACTCCAAGCCTTTTAGCCATAAATACACCTCCATCTTAATATTGTTCTTTCATTATACTTTTACCGTCCATCTTCATCAATCTGTATATTTCCCCAAGCAAGCCCACAAGGCCGCTGTCTGCTTGGTGATTTCCCCTGGAAGGGAGGCGCTGCCTGATGATTACATTCAAATTTAGTTCAATTCTTTTAGCTGATGCAGGTTAATGATATACTGAAGAATAATGTCAATATTACGATAGGAGTTGATGCAGTGATGAAGTATTTGCTGATACTGGCCGATGGGATGGCCGACTATGATATAGCTGAACTGGGTAATCAGACCCCTTTAGAATACGCCAATACCCCCCATATGGATACTCTGGCGAGGACTTCAATGATAGGTAAAGCGGCAACCATCCCCGAGGGCTTTCCTCCGGGCAGTGATGTAGCTAACCTGGCGGTCATGGGTTATGATCCGAGGAGATATTATACCGGCCGATCTCCCCTGGAAGCAGTCAGCATGGGTATTGAGTTATCAGACAACGACCTGGCTATACGCTGCAACCTCGTAACCCTATCTGAAGATGTGGATTACCAGGATAAAACTATGTTGGATTACAGTTCCGGCGAAATCAGCTCTATCGAGTCAGCCGTGCTAATAAAGGCTTTGCAGGAAAAGCTGGGTAATGAAGAAATTAATTTTTATCCGGGGATAAGCTACCGCCATTTGCTAGTATGGAAAAAGGCCCTGGGCAAGAGGATGATGCTTACCCCACCGCATGATATTACGAATCGGATTATAGGCGAATACCTGCCCACAGGTAAAGACAGCGGTATTTTATTGGATCTGATGCTGAAGAGTAATGCTATTTTAAAAGATCATCCCATTAATGAGGCTAGACGAGCCGCTAGGCAAAATCCGGCTACCTCAGCCTGGTTCTGGGGCGAAGGGAAAAAGCCCGCGTTGGACAGCTTCGAAAGCCTTTATGGGTTGAAGGGTTCGGTAGTAGCAGCAGTTGACCTGGTTAAGGGATTAGGTATAAGTGCAGGTTTGAAATCAATCGAGGTCGAAGGCGCCACCGGTGCCATTGAAACTAACTTTGCCGGTAAAGCTCGGGCCGCCCTGGATGAATTGAAAGGCGGGCAAGATTTCGTTTATTTGCACATTGAATCTCCTGACGAGTCCGGGCATCAAGGCAGTCTGAAGGATAAAATATGGAGTATCGAACAAATCGACCGGGAAGTGGTGGGGATGGTCTTGAACGAAGTTGATCAATTCGAAGATTTACGAGTTATGATAATTCCGGATCATCCTACCCCGCTATCCATCAGGACCCACAGCCGGGAGCCGGTTCCTTTTATGATTTTTGATAAAAACAACCCGGTCCCTAATAGTATCGGAATATATAATGAGAAATCCGCTGATCACGGCATGTTCTTCCTGGAAGGATTCCGACTCATGGAATATTTTATTAAAGCTGAGTAAGTATTGCCGGGTAATCATCGACTGCGACAGGACGCTTCTTTATCTGCCGCAGTCCAATTATTTACTCATGTCACTTTTGTGGACTATAGGCTAAGAATAGGGAGGAGTAATAAATGAAAAAACAAATTTGCCTTTGGCTGGTCTTCATGCTGCTCATAGTACCGTCTGCCCAAGCTGTCACCCTGGATGACATTAATACCACTTGGACAAGCGGGGTACATACTGATGGAATCAACAATGATCCTCATGATCAGGCCCAAATGCTCAAAGAGCTGGGACTCTTTCAGGGAACAGAGACAGGCTTTGAGTTGGAGAGAAATATGACCCGGGCCGAGGCCGCAGTAATGCTGGTGCGTTTTCTGGGTGCCGAGCAGCAGGTGCTAGACAGGACTTGGAAGCATCCTTTTACTGATGTGCCGCAGTGGGCTGACAAGTACATAGGCTGGCTGTATCAGAGCAGCCTGACCCGGGGGATAAGCAAAAGCAAATATGGACCTGGGCAGAACATTACTCTGGGGCAATATGCTATTTTCCTGAGCCGGGCACTCTGCGGCAATGATGATTGGGAGACCAATGGGATTGCAACAGCTGATGAAGTTGAATTATGGGATGAAACCAATAAATTTTTCTCTCGAGCTGCTGCAGTCGGGCTGTCCACCCGCACCTTGAGTTTGACCTATACTAGAAATGCTAACTACACTTATAGCATGGCCCAGTATCTGGTTGATCATGGGGTGTTTACTACAGAACAACTATTGCAAGCGGCCTGGGGGGTGCTCCCACCGCAGTATCTCTATCTGGATGATAAAGGCCGCCTATATCTTAGGATCAGCGGGGTGGCCGTCGGCAAAACTGAGATTGTTGATGTGCAAGGCATGACCGCTGTCCAAAGTTCCCTGCCGCATTTCTATGCCTGGGCAGTGCAGGATCAAAATGTGCTGCTATACCAGATCGATGGTAAAACTATGCAGAGTACGCTAGTCTCAAGCAGGCCCGGTACTAGCAACAGCGCGGATTGGGGATATACCTATGGCATGACTATCGATGGCCGGGATTATCTATTTGAATATGCCCGCGACACCGAAACCATAAATTTGCTGGCATATGATGGTAATCAGCTGACCAACGCACTGGCTGATTTCAAATTCTATGAAAAAACTTTGCAACCGAATCTAAACCGGCATTACTTTACTGCCCAGGGCTCTATGCTGATCGCTGGGCCGGAACAGTATTACCTGGTGAAGCAGGACGGCATTATTGAACACGCTTATCCTGCTGGCACTCAGCCACTGGACTTTGATGGCAAAAATATAGTAGCTCAGATCTTAAACGATGCAACTACCACTATAACCTGCCTGTCTGCAGCGGACGCGAAAACCGTGGACTCTTACAGCGTTGCCCAGGATATGCCGGGTGACTATGACCTCCGTACCATCGAAGCCAGGGGATATGGCCGCTACTACGGTGAAGCAGGCCTGTATATGCTGGACAGCGAAAGGGGTAGGTTGGAACAGCTTACGGCCCGCCCCACTTCGGATATAACCTTCTTTCGCATGGACGACCGTTGTATTATCTTGACTCATAACCTGGGCCAACGTATCCGGGGGTCATATGGCAACGGAGGAGACCAGATTGTACTGATCAATTATGATGGTACAGAACATGTCCTGCTGAATAATGATCCCCTACACGGCATAGCTATTGTAGGCTTTAACAAAAGCATTACATCCGGCGGTTCTGTTGCTTTTTATTCAGCAGAAGATATTGGGATGCAGAATTTTAATATCTACTATTATATCCTGCAGCCATCATTTGATGCGGTGCTTGGAAACTATGATGAGGGACAACCTGCCATAATTGTTACCGGTTATAGTGCTGGTCGCCCAGAAGTAGAAGTGGAAGGCTATGAGCAGCTCTATGTTCAGCAGGAACAGGCCCGGATTGACAGCCTGGGCTACGGAAGCAAAAGCTGATTAGAACATTCATATATGTTTACCCAGAAGAAGGTTACCTGTGAATACCAAGCCCCTTGAACTGTTATTGTCCAAGGGGCTTCTTGCTGCCAAATATCTTAACCCAGTCTATTCACTTTTGTATATTCGTCTTGAAGATAGTAAACTGCCCAGACCTCCTAGAGCTATAAAAACGGTTCCCAGGATTCTGAAATTACTGATAGAAGCCTGCAGGTAAAGGTGATAAGTATCTGTATTCATGCTGCCTCCATTTTTCCCCATCATCCCTGACATAACACCATTAGCAAGGTCCAGACTATTTAACAATATAACTAGGCCGACAGCGAAGAGAATCAAGGAGCAACCCAGCTGTAGTGGATTTACCTGTAGTTTATTCATTTTCCTACCCCCTACTAATAATTACTATTAGCAGTATCAAAACTTACATCTACATGTTTTTCTAAATTACACCTAAAAAATCAGACAGCGTTTTTTCCATGTCTTCTACCTTACATATGGTTTGATGAATTACCGGCCGGTCTTCCAGGCCTCTTATGGCATCTGGCATAGGCACCCCGGTGTATTCCTCCAGTAAGTATAAGAGTTCAAACTCGGTGCGCCCGCTAATCATTGCCGGGGGCAGAACTGCTGCCGCCACACTGCTCCCGAATTTGAAGGGGCTGGCGGTGGATGCGATTATTGTTATAGCTTCATCCCCGGTGGCCTGCAAATATTTTTCATATACATTTACAGCTACCGCGGTATGGGTATCCAAAAGATAGCTCTTTTCCTGCCAGGTATGCCTGATAGTCTTTATAGTTTCTTGATCCGAACAATAGTCGGACCAAAACAAAGCTGCCACCTCTTGATGAACTTCTTCACCCACATCATAGCTGCCACGGTTTTTGAGTTCTTCCATCCAGTTTGATACCTTGAGGGCATTATGACCGCTTATTTCGTAGAGTAGCCTCTCCAGGTTAGAGGAAATCAATATATCCATAGAAGGTGAAATAGTTTTTTCAAAAGGTCGCTTGCAGTCATAAACTCCAGTTTTTATAAAATCAGTCAGTACATTATTAGAGTTGGCAGCACATATAAGCTTGCCAATAGGAACTCCCATTTTCCCGGCATAAAAGGCCGCCAGGATATTGCCGAAGTTGCCGGTGGGCACTACTATGTTAATCTTGTCACCGCTTTTCAATGTTCCTTCGGCCCGCAGGTCAATATAGGCGGAAATATAGTATACAATCTGGGGCAAAAGGCGTCCCCAGTTAATGGAATTGGCGGATGACATCTTCATATTCTGCTCGGCCAGCCGGCGGTTATATGACTGACTCCCAAAAATACTTTTTACCCCGCTCTGGGCATCATCGAAATTTCCCAACACCCCTGCTACATGGACATTTTGTCCTTCCTGGGTCACCATCTGGCGCTTCTGCACTTCACTCACGCCTTCATCAGGGAAAAACACGATAATCCTGGTGCCCTGCACATTACTGAAACCCTCCAGGGCGGCCTTGCCGGTATCCCCGGAAGTAGCCACCAGTATAACTATTTCATTGGTTTCACCGGTTTTCCTCATGCTGGCAGTCATCAAATAAGGCAGTATCTGCAGGGCCATATCTTTAAAAGCGCAGGTTGGACCATGCCACAATTCCTGTATATATACGTCTTTTCTGAGTCTGAACAGTGGCGCTATGCTGTCGTTATCAAAATTGCTAGCATTGTAGGCCCCCTGTACGCACTTGATTATTTCCTGTTCATTGAAGTCGCTCAGGTAATAGGTGAGTATTCGGCTGGCTCTTTCCTGGTAGCTCAGTTCTTCCATATTTCTGAAAATGTCTTCACTCAATTCTGGTATGGATTCGGGAACAAACAGACCTCCATCCGGCGCCATTCCCTTTTTTATAGCTTCCGCTGCGCTAACATTCGCTGCCTGTCCCCGGCTGCTTTCATAGTTCACCAACAGTCCTCCCTCGCAAATATCTCTTTTCAATCCCAGTATAACATTCTATACTGTAATACAACTGCTTGAAACCCCTGACTGCAGTTTATATAAACAGCTTATTATGAGGATACTAGATAGCAGTCCCCAATTTTAAATTTGCCGCTA
>CAZHHJ010000114.1:0-7989 GCA_964531295.1 uncultured Syntrophomonas sp. | reverse complement strand
CTATCCTTTCACCCTTTTTTAAAATATACTCTTTGTCCCCCAGATTTATAACTATCACCTTTATTTCCCCTCGATAATCGGCATCAATGGTTCCAGGGCTATTTAAAACGCTAAGACCATGTTTAAGGGCCAGGCCGCTGCGCGGTCTGATTTGTGCTTCATATCCTTCCGGGATGGAGATGGCTATCCCAGTAGGCACAAGAACAATTGCCCCTTTCGCGATCTTTAGGTCTGCATCATGGGCAGCGCAGATATCAATTCCTGAAGAACCAGTGGTCATATATTGAGGTAAAGGGAGGTCAAATGAATGCAGTCTTTTTATGTAAACTTTCATGCACTTCTCCTCTCTGCTGTAATACGGCGGTTAACGCGGAGATTGAAATCTCCGCTACGGTAAAAAAGAGTAAATTGAGATTTTCTCCAGGCGGCATTTTAACCCCATAACTTTCGGTACTGTTTTTCCACTTCTCCCATTACTTTAGTCGGACCGATGGCAGCTATTGATATGGGTTGATTACCCAGCAGCTTAACCGCCAGGTCTTGTATCTGCTGTTTATTTACCTTCAGCACCCGATCGATAGCTTCTTCCGGACTTACTATTTGATCATACATTATCACCGATTTACCCAGTCGGCTCATGCGATTCATGACGCTTTCCAATCCCAGATACATACTGGACTTTATCAGTCTCTGAGTTCTTTCCAACTCTTCACTGCTAATTCCATGGCTTACCAGATATTCGCTTTGACTTTGTAAAGCTTCAAAGCATGGGGTTATCTTGCCCTGTCCGGTGCCTATATAAATGGAATATGCCCCGGTATCCGAGTAAGTGGAAGGATATGAATAGATCGAGTAAGCCAGGCCCAATTCTTCTCTTAACTTTTGAAACAGCCGGGAGCTCATACCCCCCCCAAATATATTGTTCATAACATTGAGGGTATACCTATCTTCATCATTATAAGATATACCCTGCACTCCCACACAAATTTGCACCTGTTCTGTATCCTTCTCCAAGAGATCTATAAAACCCTGATATTTATTGGGATAGGTATAGGGCAAATACACTTCCGCATTGGCCTGATGCTCTAAATACTTCTCCACCTTATCTCTTATTTCCGCAGCATTTACATTTCCTGCTACCGATATGATCAGGTTAGAGGGCACGTAAGCCTTTTTATAGAATTCATAAACATCGTCCCGAGCGAAATTGGCGACTGTAGCCAGGGTCCCTAATATGGGCGAGCCCATAGGATGATCAAGCCAGAGTTGCCGGGCGAAAAGGTCATGAATCAAATCATCTGGTGCGTCTTCAATCATGTTGATTTCCTCAACAATAAC
Source organism: uncultured Syntrophomonas sp. (assembly GCA_964531295.1). Taxonomy (GTDB): domain Bacteria; phylum Bacillota; class Syntrophomonadia; order Syntrophomonadales; family Syntrophomonadaceae; genus JAAYJK01. The sequence goes on along the minus strand of CAZHHJ010000114.1, from coordinate 6,651 downwards.
CCCTTTTTCCGTTTCAAAATCACTTGAGTTGAATTGGGAATCAAAAAGCATATCAAATAGAATATCAGCTGCCTCAAAAATATTTTCATCCAGGGTACGGGCGTAGATACAAGTGTATTCTTTAGAGGTGAAGGCATTTAACTGCCCGCCCATAACTTCAAATTCCTCGGCTATGTCTCGGGCCGAGAGATGTTCGGTTCCCTTGAACAGCATATGCTCAATAAAATGACTGGCACCCTTCAGGCCTTCCGGTTCATGTCTGGAGCCGAGGCCAATATATATCCCTATGGCTGCTGAATGAATATGGGGTATCTCTTCTACTACTAATCTTGCTCCATTGCTGAGTTTCCAATAATTTATCATAGTATTCCCCCTGAAATCGGCCTGGCTGCTTATTCTTTTTAAGGAACTGCAATCCATTAATAATCCAGAATCTCTTCCAGATAACTCATCCACCGATTTTTTTTATCGATATTATCATGACTGATAAGTCTGAGGCTGTCAAACAGTTTACCATTAACATAGACATATAAAACACCCAGAGTCTGATTTTCAGATATCGGGGCCTTAAGGGAATAGTTCATTTTTACCTTTTTTTCAACCCTTATGCTTTTTTCTTCTGTGCCACACCACAGGCTTAAATCCTTTTCAGGATATACCTCCAGATACTCCTGTTGGCCCTGTTGAATTTTAATTTGTTTAAACGGCGTACTCTTGTCTATTATTTTTTCCCACTTCACTTCTTTATAGCCATAATTTAATAGACGGGTACAATCACCATTTCGGTCCGGGGAATTCAGTGCCACCGCGATCAGCTGCCGATCATTTCTTTTAGCAGAAGCCACCAGGCATTTTCCGGCTGCATTCGTGGTACCGGTCTTAATACCGTTGGCTCCTTCATAGCTGCTTAACATCCTATTGGTGTTGCTTATGGTTAATGGCTGTTGATAGCCGGGGTGTTTAAATTCAAGCTGACGGGCGGCTACTAATTCACTGATATAGTCTTTATTTAATAAATATCGACCCATAAGCGCCAGATCGTATGCGGTGCTGACGTGTTCTGCATGTGGCAGTCCTGAGGCATTGACAAAATGGGTATTTACAGCCCCAATCGCAAAGGCTTTCTTGGACATAAGGTAGGAAAAAAACCTTTCACTGCCTGCCACATGCTCAGCCAATGCTACCGCAGCATCATTAGCTGACCTTAACAAGGCCGCCTTAAGCAATTCTGAGACCATTACTTCTTGCCCGGAGATCATGCCTATGGTATATTCAGGAGTCCGGTCGCACTTTTCGCTAATGGTCACCGTCTCTCCCAGGTCAGAATATTCAACTGCCAGGATAGCGGTCATTATTTTGGTAGTGCTGGCCACTGCTCTGATTTCATCAGCGTTATTAGCATAAAGTAATTGACCGTTATCGGCATCCAGTAGACAGACATATTTAGAACTAAGGTACGGCTGGGCCTGGACTTCCTGCTGCTGAAAACCACCCAGAAACAGGAGTAAGGCTAGTAGCGCGATAATTCCTGAGTAATTGTTTTTCATATTATGATTTCCCACCCACTTTTTTCACTATCCCCTCAATGGTCAACATCTCATACCCTTCTGTTTTTAGATAATTCAATAGATTAGGCAGGGCCTTTAAAGTAGGATCGGTAGGATGCATCAATATTATGGCGTCATTATGAACCTTGTTGCTAACCCTTTTCACTATCGTTTCCGGGCTGGGCTTCTGCCAATCTATGGTATCAACGCTCCACATGATCAGTTCATAGTTGATATCCGCGACTGCCTTGAGCAGCCTCTGATTTTGCTCGCCATATGGCGGTGCGAAGAAAGTGGTCTTCTTGCCCGTAATTTTAAAAATTATTTCTTCTGCTTTCTTGATCTGTGATTGTGCTTCCACATCGGATAAACTGCTGAAATGAACATGTTTATAAGCATGATTTTGAATGCTGTGACCTGCTGCACTCATTTTTTTCAAGAGTTCCGGATTCTTTTCGGCCCAGGTCCCGGTAACAAAAAAAGTCACCGGGCAATTATATTTAGCAAATTCCTCCATCATGGCCGGAATATAATCCTCACCCCAGTCAACATTCACACTTATGGCAACTGCTTTTTGGCCCGTGTTCCCCTGATAAACAGCTTCTTGGTTGCTGCTGGCGGCTACTCCGCTTTGATTAAAGTGCATGATTAACAAAGCTAGCAAACAACCCAGTACCACAATAACAATCGATAACCCCACCAGGCTCTTTTTATCAAAAAAATAAATCTTCATTTTTCCCTCCCCAAAATATTGACCCAGACTTTACCGCCTGAAATTCCTGCCTTAATGATGATTGGACCCTGCAGCGTATTTTTAAATCTGAAATCAAGATACCCATAAGTTACAGTAGCGTCCTTGCCCATAGGAACATAATGTACCCTTTTACTGTGCTGATGCCTCTCAATAATCTCTGCTCCCGCACTTTCAACCGCGTTAAAAAGAGTACTGGAAACCTGGCATACTCCACCCCCAAAACCCATCTCACTTTGTCCCTGCATAATAATAGGAGCAGGCAGATATCCTTGAGCCATGCCTCTAGGTCCGACGACAGTATTGAATGAAAAAACTTCCCCGGGCCATAGCAGAGTATTATTAATAGCATTTACGGCCAGCCTTATGTTGCTGTGTCTTTCTTCACTCCCACTGACCCAGGTCGTATAAGCTCCGACAAGGTGTTTAGCTTCTTCGATGTCATGCCCGCTATACTGGGGGTAAACCGGCGTGATTATCAAATGCACCTGCTCCCCTTCCCGGGCGGACATGATCTGTTCTATATTCTCTTCCAGACTTATTATGCAGCCCTTTTCTTCTGCTATTATTTCCCCGCTTTGCTTATCTAACCCTGGCTCAATTGGTACCTTCTGGTATCTTATGGCCAGGTTTTCCACCAATGCTGTCACCTCCTCTGGCAAAAGCCCACCGACATCTTCCCCATTGATGGTTACACCGGGCTTTACACCCAACAGATAGCGATCCAAACTATCCAGCCAGGATGTCAGCAGGGGCAGGCTGATAAACAAACCCAATAGTATAAGAGTTCTCCCATCAATATTCACCAAGAAAAAACCTTTTAATATATCCCACCCCCTTTATATCTGTCTTTTTATAGATATTCCCTTAATCGTTCAGCTATTCATAGAACCACAGGGACGGTTCTTGTGGTTCGCCAGCATCCCAGAAAGCACAAATAAACCGAGACGTCTCGGTTTACTTGGTTAATTTTTGCTTTTTTTTGCTATTTAAGTCTTTTAGTTTTAATTCTTAGTTGTTTTCTTTGCTGGGATTGTTTGGAGTCTATGGTTTTATTTGTTTCTAGCATCCATAAGAACGGCTTTTCTGGATAAGTTGACTCGTCCTTGTTTGTCAATTTCAGTTACTTTTACCTGAATTTTATCTCCTATATCAACTACATCTTTAACTTTATTGACTCTTTCCTCAGCTAGCTGGGAGATATGCACCAGGCCTTCTTTGCCCGAGGTTCCCAGTACTCCTGGAATTATTTCCACAAAAGCGCCAAAATCCATGATTCTTTTTACCGTACCCAGGTAGGTTTTTCCCACTTCAACTTCAGCAATTATTGCCTCAATGTAGAATTTAGCCTTTTGGGCCCCTTCTTCATCCATGGACATTATAAAGAGGCTTCCATCGTCCTCGATATCAATTTTACATCCGGTTTCATCCACTATCTTATGGATGGTCTTGCCGCCCGGGCCGATAATTTCTCTGATCCGGTCAGGATGTATTTGCATTTTAGTCAGCCGAGGAGCATAAGGTGAAAGTTCTCGATTAGGCTGGGCAATTGCTTCTATCATCTTATTCATTATGAACATTCTGCCTTCGCGTGCTTTGCTCATCGCAGCAGTCACGATCTCTTTATTGACACCGGTTATTTTGATATCCATCTGCAGGGCGGTAACGCCTTTTTCGGTCCCGGCCAGTTTAAAGTCCATATCTCCCAGGGCATCTTCAATTCCTTGTATATCACTTAAAATGGCAAAGCCTTCTTCTCCTTTTACTAAACCCATGGCAATTCCTGAAACTGGAGCTTTAATGGGTACCCCCGCATGCATCAGCGAAAGGCTACTCCCACATACGCTTCCCATAGAACTCGATCCATTGGATTCGAGCACTTCTGATACAACCCTTATAGTATACGGAAAATCTGATTCATCTGGCAGCACCGCTAATAATGCCCGTTCTGCCAGAGCACCATGCCCGATTTCTCTTCTTCCCGGACCTCTCATGGGACGGGTTTCGCCCACACTAAAAGGAGGGAAATTATAATGGTGGATATACCTTTTGGTGGAATCTATGCCCAGACCGTCCAGGCGCTGTTCCTCGCTGGCGGCACCCAGGGTAGTGACAGATAAAACCTGGGTTTGCCCCCGGGTAAATAATCCCGAACCATGGGGACGAGCTAGGAATCCTACTTCGCAGCTGATTGCTCTTACTTCATCCAGGCTTCTTCCATCAACTCTTTCACCTTTATCCAGGATGGCTTTCCTAACAATCTCTTTCATCATTTTGTCAACTATCCCGGCCACTTCTTTGCCACCCTCAGGAAATATTTCGGCGAAATGTTCTTGGATAGCATCTTTGGCCTGATCCATTTGAGTTTCCCGGGACTTCTTGTCCGGGTTATTTACCGCTTCTTCCAGAATGTTTTGCGAATACTCTCTAACTGCTTGATCAATATCTTCATTGGTTTCCGCAATTTTCACTTCTGATTTCTGCAGTCCGAGTTCTTTTATAATCGGTTCCTGGAAGGCCACTATTTTTTTGATCTCATCATGGGCAAAAAATATGGCATCGATCATGGTTTGCTCAGGAACCTCATGGGCACTGCCTTCCACCATCATGATAGCTTCAGCTGTACCGGCCACTGCCATATGCATTTCAGATTTAAAGGATTGTTCAACGGTAGGATTAATAATCAGCTCACCATCTACCATGCCAACTATTACTGCTGCCACCGGACCTGCAAAGGGTATATTAGAGAGCCCTAAAGCCATAGAAGCCCCAATTATTGCCGTAACATCCGGGGTATTATCCTTATCGACTGACATTACTGTGGCCACTACATGAATATCATTTTTAAAACCTCTAGGAAACAATGGTCTTATGGGCCTATCTATTTGCCGGGCTGATAGGGTAGCTATTTCCGTAGCTCTGCCTTCTCGCTTAATAAAACCACCCGGTATTTTCCCGGCCGCATACTGCTTCTCTTCATAATCAACGGTAAGAGGGAAAAAGTCTATACCTTCCCGGGGATTTTTGGAAGCAGTGGCAGTTACTAGCACTGCCGTATCACCATATCTAACCATAGCCGCACCATTAGCCTGTTTGGCTACTTGTCCAATCTCTATCACTAATGGTCGGCCTGCAATTTCTAATTCATATTTGTGAACTATCTGAGTTTCCTCCTTTCAGATTCTCATTAAATCAGATTCTCATTAAATATAAAGAGCGGCAAATCCGCTCTTTACCTGCGTAGTCCAAGTTTAGTTACCATAACACGATATCTGTCAAAATCTTTTTTCTTAAGATAATCTAAAAGTGCGCGTCTTTGGCCTACCATTTTCAGCAACCCTCTTCTGGAATGATGGTCCTTTTTATTGATCTTCAAATGTTCGTTGAGATAGTTGATTCTTTCGGTCAATATTGCAATTTGCACTTCAGGCGATCCGGTATCACTATCGTGTACCTGATAAGTTTTTATCAGTTCTTCTTTTCTCTCTGGTGTTAATGCCAAGGTCTCACCTCCTCTTACTAAATAATCGCCATTGACCAAGCTGTACGTCGGTGCATTCGTATAACCTAGCCAGTGGTTCATCAAACATTACTGAAAACTATTTATTTATATTTTTATCAGGCCCATTGGTCCTGCCGCTCTCCCAGTTACGGTAGTTTCCACAGTAAACAAGGTAAATTTTAGCACACGCCAATTAAAATGTAAAATTCTCACTGCTTTCCAGCAAAATTTTATGTGCGGTGCTCCGATCTTCCGATATCTGTTTTACCAGTTCATCGATTCCTGCAAATTTCATCTCATCTCTTATTTTATCCACAAAATGAAGCCGTAGTCTTTGGCCATAAATGTTTTGATTAAAATCTATAATATGAGCCTCTATAGAGACTGGATATTCTTCGTGAAAGGTCGGCTTGCGGCCTATATTAACTACTGACAGCAGTCTTTCTCCATTTAAAGAAGCAAAAGCCGCATACACACCCTGGGCCGGTTTTTGGATCCCTGGTTCGACCCTCAGATTAGCAGTGGGGAATCCTATAGCAGTTCCCCGGTGTTCTTCTTCAATAACCATCCCCTCTAGGACTGGATAGTAACCCAGTAAGGAAACAGCATTTTTGATGTCGCCGTCTTCAAGCATTTTTCTGATCCGAGTACTTGAAACTGCTGCCTGGTCAACCTCAACCGAAGGTATTATATGGACTTCAAAACCGTACTTTTGACCATATTCTTTTAATAATCTGGGGGTCCCGGCTCCCTGGTGTCCAAAGGAATAATTAAAACCCACAAAAACTCCCTGTAAAGCTAATCTGCGCACTAAAAATTCCTGCACAAACTGCTCAGGAGAACATTTGGAT
>CAZHHJ010000113.1:0-8074 GCA_964531295.1 uncultured Syntrophomonas sp. | reverse complement strand
AGGAGCAAAGATAAGATATGAAAGAAAAAATTGCACTTTTGACTGATAGTATGTGCGATCTGCCCAATGAGTTTATACAGAAGTTTAAAGTAATAGTCCTGCCAGCCAAGGTGGTATATCCAGATCGCGAATATTCAGACCGGGTTGATATTCAGCCTGAAGAGGTATACAGTCGTATGCCGGAAGAAATTCCTACTACCTCCCTGCCCTCCCTGGATGAAATCAAACAAGCTCTGGATGAAATAAGACGGGAAGGATTTACCCATGTCCTGGCAGTTCATATATCTAGCGGACTCTCAGGTACTTTCAATGCGGTGGAGTTTATATGTCGGGATATTAATGATTTAACTATTAAAGTTATTGACACCAAGACCCTATCTATGGGAACCGGCTGGATAGTCCTGGATGCTGCTCGCAATATAAGCAATGGACTCAGCTTTGAAAAAGTTATCGACTCCGTACATAAGCTGCAGGAAAGCGTTCGCGTGTACTACATCCTGGAAACCCTGGAATATCTGCGCCGGGGTGGGCGTATCGGCAAGGTTGCAGCGGTTCTGGGAGAATTTTTACATTTGAAGCCACTTATATCAGTGGATGAAGATGGAAAATATTTTACCTACTGTAAAGCCAAGGGGAGAAAGAAGTCTATCGAAAAACTGGTGCAGATTGTAGAAGAGGCAACCAGTGAAAAAGAGATAAAACTGGCTGTAGTTCACGGCGGAGCACAGCAAGAGTTTCATAAACTAGCGGAACGCTTGCGCAAACTGCCTAATATTAAGGAATTCATAACCTCGGATATTAGTCCGGCCTTGGGTGTACATACCGGCCCCGGTTTACTGGGGGTATGTTACTACGAAATATAGAGCGGAGCAGTGACCAACCCACTAACAATGTATATCATGATCGGGCTTGTTTTTCGCCCGATCATAGTCATTTCTGGCATCGCATCCTGCCACCCTGGGCCGCGCGAAGGATCTTTGACCCCTGCTTAAGATTCTTCACTGCGTTCAGAATGATATGGTTGTGCGTTCGGAAGCACACGGTACTGCGTCAGTATGATATGGTACTTCATTCAGGTCCAGGCTGAAAAGGCAGCTTCTTACCGGGCCGCCGTTTTAGGGGCAGCATTTCGTTTCTGATAAAACTTGGCAGCCCCGAAAATTATGGAAGGGTAAAAAATATGTACTGGGAGGGTAATAAATGGCAAGACCCGAACCTCCCGACAAAATATTTCGATATCAGAGGGAAACATATAAGTAGTCAATATTACCAGGAGCAAACCCACTGGCAGAATAAGATAGCGCATATCATCCCTGACCAGCAATTTCTGTACTCCCATCACCAAGCCCTGATAGCCAAGAAGCAGGCCCAAAAAGGAGCTTAGAAAGATAACGCCAAAGAACAATAGTTCGACCCGTTCAAAATTGCTCCATTTCAATAAAGTGAAAGCCTCATAAAATGGGAAGCGGGAAGAATTGCTGAGTTTTACTCCCAAAACTGAGATAGTCACCACACTCCTCACCACCAAAATTAAGGCTCCAATAAGATACCAGGCATATATTGTCCTTCCTTTTTCCGCCAGATCACTTACAAAAGGAAGATACATAATCAAGATGCTGACTTGAACAAAAGGCCAGTTAGCCGCATATAGACTGCCGGCCAAGACTGGTCTCCAGTCGGCCAGAACAGGCAGTAGATATGAAAAATTTGAGCGGCTAGCCACTAAGGCCAGAAAAGCAAGGGCTAAAAAAAAGGGTATGAGCCCGACCATCAATTCTATCAGTCTGGCTACCGCATTTACTCCTTTATATATGCAATATGCCGCCGCTAGAATGAGGATAGCGTAAGTGACGTATCGTTGCAGGTCAAAGAGGAGCATATCCAAGAAAATAGCAAGATCATAAAGATAAAATACCGCAACTGTAAATAACAAGCATATGTAGAAGACATTCAATATTTTACCAAGCAACTTACCCAGAACCACTTCGCTTATATCTAGCATATTCATTCCGGGAAACATATTTTGTATGCTAATGATGAGCCAGAGAATATATATGCCCAATGGAGCAGCCATTAGCGTCGATACCCAAGCATCCCTGCCAGCAGTACTCTCCGGCATATATGTTATGGCACTGCCCAGGATCAATATAAATATCATAAAAGCGGCCTGACGGCTGACTATTTTATTTTCGCTCACGGCTGTACCTCATCTCCTATCTGGAGTAGGGACTGAAATGAATCGGCCAAGGGGTCAAAGCTGAATAATATCCTCTTAGGATTGGGCAGCAACTCACTGTGCAAATCATAGGCAATCCCATAAGCTGTAGCAATTAATAGCAAGAGGGTAACAATCAATATGTCCTGCCAGGCTTTTCTTTTAAGCAAGTTGGGAAATTCCAAAACTACCACCAGAACTATGAAAATAATCAGAATAGACAGCATTATGAACTCCCTCCCCCTCTATTTAAACTGAAAAGAGCTATCGCTGCGCCCATCTCTCCTCAGCACTGCCTTTACATCAATAGTGCTGGTAACGCGAGGAAACACTTCCTCCCAGCGAGCACCTACCTGATCCCATAAGTCAGGTTCATAACGGCTGGTATTCAATCCCCAGCCCAGGATATCACTGTTAAGCAGTTGAGCTTTATTGATACAGGCCCTAATCTGTTTTTGCACTTGCAGCTGCGCCTGGTTTTCCAGCAGGTCCCGGTAGGCCGGGCAATACATATTGATAGTGCCTACCTCCTCCAGAAATCTCAGCTCACAGTATATGGAAACTTTCATTTTCAGCTGCCCACCTTGAATTTCAGGCCGGATCTTGCTGCTGAAGCTGGTGATTTCCATGCTCACCGAATCCACCCCTTCCATAGGATTTTCTATAAGCAGTAATCCCCCCTCCTTCTTCTTTGATCTTAGAAAATGAAAGCCCTGACTTTCCGCCTCACTCAGGGAACCGATGACCCTATCCTTTTTCACTACTGCCATACCCTGAAACTCGATTTTCTCTTGTCCCGATTTTTTAACAATAAGCAGCTGGGGGATAACTGGTTCTATCCCCGGAGTCATCAGATATTCCAGAAATTCCTTGATCCGAATGGGGACATAATAGCCCAGATCTTCTTCCAACATTTCCACCTGCCGTTCTATGGATCGAGCCGAACTACTGCCAAAAGAGTTTTCATCCATCACTTTCAGCACCTCTTGCACACTGGCATCATGAGTCACAAAGACATAAGCTTGCAGCCGGAAACTCCGGTTGCGAAGTAGAAAATCCGTTATCTGGGCCAGATTCTCCCTAGCCAGATTTTCCCCAATGATCACGTTATTGGCATGTATCCATAAAAATACCCGGGGGAAATATAAATACATATTACGGGCCGCGCCTGCCACAGTATCTCCTTTTCCCCTCACTGTAATGTTATTAGTCGGAGTAGCCTCTCCGGCTTCATTCCTGGGCACAGGCTGCGTAGTTTGAGCGTAAAAGGCTAGCTGTCCATTTTCTAAGAGATCAATGCTGAAATTCTGGGCCACCGCCGCATCATTTATTTCCAACAAGTTATAACATCCACAAGATAATGGCAGCAGGGTGAAAATAATGCATATTATTATCCTTTTCATAGAAAACCATCCTATTTTACTAAATATTCCATTGAGCAACATTATGAATTATGCCCTGCAGGGGATGAGGCAGAGGCCACTGATAATACTGGGCCAGCGACAGGTAAACACCCAGGATAAACAGCAGTGAGAATATCATTAATTCCCGATGCCAATTATTTTTTACCAGAGCTGGTACTTCTATAATTATGATTACCATGTAAACCAGGATAAGAATCAATATCATGCTTTACCTCCAAAATTGAGAATTCAGCTTATCATCAGCCGGCTTATTCAAGCAAGAGTGATTTATCCGTCAGATAGGCTCGCCTTATATTAAATTTGACTGTAATCTGAGCATTGACACCGGAAAATATTTTATCCCAGTTATTCTCCACCTGTTTCCATAAATCAGGGTCTTTGCCATTGATCATGGTTCCCCATCCCAGAATATCGCTGTCCAGTTTTTGAGCCTGACTAATACAGGCCATAATATCCGCCTTAATAGATTGTTCAACCAAGTTTTCCAGGATCGGTATATTCTCCAGGGTTAATATATCGGCTGGGGAGGTCTGTTCATAGTAATTTCCTTCCCCTATGCACTCAATCTGCATTACGATCTTTCCGTCTACCAGCTCAGGTTTTATTTTGCTCTGTGATCTGCTCAGCTCCACTGCCACAGTACCTGGAGAATTAAAGGGAGCCGGTATATTTATTATCCCCCCCGCCATACGTCCGGGAGTAAGGAAACGTAAACCCCTGCTTTCCCTAGCGTTTAAATACCCTACCATTTTTCTGCCTTTAAAAACTGCAGTGCCTTCTAGTTTAATGGTTTTTCCATTAATGGTATTAAAAATTGTCACCTGGGGGGCAACTGCTTCTACGCCAGGAGCTGAAAGCTTGCCCAAAAATTCTCCAAAAGTAACACTACTATAGATACCAATTAGGCCTTCCTGATTTTTGATCATCTTAGGTATAGCTGATGCTGAAAGCGTCTCCATAAGTACCGGGGTGTTAAATATATCTTCCGGGGAAGCAGCTCGGACCACGACCACGTCTGCGTTTTTCCTGATATCGGGATTGCGAAGGCTGCCATCTGCTATCAAGGCCAGATCGGTACTGCACAGCTTTTCTCCTAAGATTATCAAATTAGCCTGTGATAGTATGGGACTGCGGGGAAAGGAAAGCATGATCTTTCTCAGGCTTTCAGTAAATGAACGTCCGGTTTCAGAAGCTACCTTAAACCCTGGCCCGGATGAGCTCGAACCTGGCAGCGTAGGCTGAGCTAGCTGCAACGAAACTTTTAATTGCTGATCCTCCAATTCTATACCGATGCCAGCAACTATGGCAGCATCGTCCAATTCCCGAACATTGCAGCCTGGAATTATCAGTACTATAATAATTAGAATTATTATCCTTAACCTCACTGGCTCTTATCATCCTTCCCGTTCCCTTGACGAGTTTGGTTCAGCATTCCTTCCAGATAAGGACGGCGTCGGTTGGCAAACCAGGGACGTCTTACCAGAATATCGCTGAGTTGGGATAGATCCAGAGGAGCAAACGGAGCCAGGTAAGGAACCCCGAAAGAAGTTAAAGAAACCATCCTCACCAGTACTATCACCAACGTAATCATAATGCCTAAAAACCCCAGCAGGGCTGATGCCGCCAAAAAACCGAAGCGAAGCATACGCACTATGAGTGAAGCATTATAAGATGGCGAAACAAATGAAGCTATGCCGGTGGCGGCCACTACTACCACCATGGGGGTTGATACCAGACCGGCCCGGACTGCGGCATCCCCTATAATTAATGCCCCCACGATGCTGACCGCCGGGCCAACCGCTCGCGGCAGCCGGATACCAGCTTCCCGCAGCATTTCGAACATTCCTTCCAGCATAAAGGCTTCAACAAATGATGGGAATGGAACCCCCTCCCGGCTGGCAGCAATAGTTAATAAAAGAGCCGTGGGAATCATTTCTTGATGATAAGCAATTAAGGCCACATAAATAGATGGCAAGAGTAGAGCAATCCAGAAGGCGGTAAAGCGTAATATTCTGATCAGTGAGGCCGGAATAAAATAGGTGTAGTAATCATCAGGTGAAGTAATATACTCGCTGAAAGTGGTTGGGACTATGAGAGCCATAGGTGATCCATCCACCATTATGCAAACTCTTCCTTCCAGAAGCTGCCCGCATACCCGGTCAGGCCTTTCAGTATGCATAACCTGAGAAAAAAGAGATTTATTATCATCTGTAATAAATTCTTTAATATAGTTAGTATCTAGTACTGCATCAATATCAATTTCATTAATGCGCTTTTTTATTTCCTCTATCATCCCAGCCGGTGCTATGTTTTTGATATAGCACATAACTACATCAGTTTTGCTTATTCTGCCCAGTACAAAGCTTTCTATCTTAAAATTGCTGGATTTTAATCGTCTTCGTATTAAAGCGGTATTAAAACGGAGGGTCTCATTAAATCCCTCCTTGGGGCCAAATATAACTACTTCATTTTCGGGTGATCCGATGCTCCTGCTTTCCCAACTTCTGGTACCGGCCACTAAACCCTCTTCACAGCCATCTATAAGCAGGACTGTGTCACCAGAACTGACATGATGGCAGACTTTATCCAGAGTCTTTACTGCCTTCAATTCAGCCGGAGAAATTATTTTATTCTTTACTTCTTCAAAAATATCCTTACCAATAAGGTCATCGCCTTTACTATATAAGATATCCATGCCCAAGAGCAGGGGACGCAATATATTTCGTTCTATTTCATCTTTGTTAACCAGACCATCAAAATAAATTATTAATCCACCCGTCTCGGGACGGCCGAAATCAAACTCTCTTATCACAATATCTGAGCAAGCCGCAAACAAGGTATTAAGAATCAGAAGATTATCCTCCAGGGAAGCAGAAATATCTGCTTTAATGATTTCCTCTGTAGGGCCCAATTGGCTCTCGCCTCTTTTGCTTTTTATATAGCGCATATTTTCACCTCTTTCTAAAGGATCTGATATATTTCCCCTAGTTTTAGCCCTGCTTCCAAAACCTATGCAATTCGCAACCCTCTCATATGCTTGACAAGTATAGCGCAATCGTCAGATCGTATTCCCCATCTTTTCATTGCTACCGGTGTTTGAGACCGCGTCATCTGCCAGAGAGGGTTTAAACAGGGTAATAACAAATATTATCACCGGGATTATAATGAAGAAGGCTCCTTCTATTATGGGCATTAAAATCCGGGCCACAACCAGCAATTCAAGAATATTAGCACTGATTAATATGGAAAGAATACCTATAATCAATGAGCTGGGGGCGGCTAAAAACTTATAATCTTTAAGGCCAAATATCACCTGGGCTGAATAACAAGCCATAAACCACGAAATGATTGTAGTTCCATATATCCCTAATATCCAGAAACCAATGAATACAATATCTATATTCTGAATAAAACTTCCTATCTTTACCAGGGTTACCATACTGAAGGTGGGGAAAGTAAGGAATGAGCTAATAACACCTCCCAAAGCCATAACTGCAGCCAGAGTAGTAAACACAATAATAAATATGTAAGTCCATAAAGCCTTGACCATAATAGAAAAAACCCGGCTTTTTTCTTCGCACCAAAAGGCAAAGGTCAATACAATAAATAATTTGCCCACTACAAACATGCTGCCTCCTACCGAAACAAGAAAAACTTTAGGATCAACGTGACCCACCGGCAAAAGCCTCTCGATATTCCAATGAGGGACAATAACCAAGAGCAGAATTAGTATTACGAAAGACGTTCCAGACGTCATTATAATCTCCTGCATTCGGGCTATATTGATAATACCCGATCGTAAACCTATGACCAGAGCCAGGAGTAACACCCCAATATGGATACTAATGGGCGTGCCCGGCAAGACATTGGTCTCTATGAAATCTGTGAAAAACCGCAGGCTGAAACTGCTCAGAAAAATGAAGAAGAGAATATAAAGGAAACCCATTATGCTGCCCGGGTATTTACCCAGATGTTCAACCAGCAACTGGGGGAATGGATAACGGCTCTTCCTGAGAATGGAGTTATAGATGAACACCATAAGATAACCGGGGATAATACCAGCAAAAGCTGCCAACCAAGCATTTTGACCGACCAGGTTAATAAGTGCTCCAGGTACTTCCAGGAAAGCTAAGGGGGAAAGAAATAAAACCAAAATGGCGTAGAGCTGAAAATTGCTTATCCTTGGCATTAAAATTTTCTCCTTCTTAAAAAATTACTGGCTCTTTACCCGTAGGTTACAGAAGGAAGGGTGCTGCATCCAATTAGCAAATAAATTTGGCTAATCATTAGTTTATCCAAGAATGTTATATATATCCTGAAGAAGCGAAGAGAAGGAGGGGAGTGTCCATAGCACCATGGTTCAAAATGAAGCGGGGAGAATTCCAGCCTTTTTGCTGCCAGAAACGACCCGGATCAGTGATCAAAGACAATCGAC
>CAZHHJ010000112.1:0-8104 GCA_964531295.1 uncultured Syntrophomonas sp. | reverse complement strand
GCTGACCAGGGCCAGGAAAAATGAACGCCCCCTGAGCGGTACTATCCACCAGTAAATTAGCCAGACGGCTATGACGAATACCATAAATGTCCAGGTGTTTAACAAGTTCTTTTCCTCACTTAAATATATCAGCCTGAATAATATCCCAAACCAACATCTGCCCCACGGCCTGATTCCCCTGTTTGCTCAAATGAACTGTATCCACGAAAAACCGGTCCTTAACCGCCCAAGTATAATCGAAAGTCGCAATTTCATGCTGCCGCGCAACCGACAGAAGCTGATCCTGTTTTTCGTTTAAGACTTTTTCATCCAACAAATCATACTTTCGGTAGAGAACCTGATTGCGCGGAACTGTGAAAAATACCGACTTAATGCGATTCTTATCCAGAGTCCGGATTATCTGCAAATAATTATTCCAATGTGGATTTGATCTATCCAGCTTACAGTAACCTAATTTACCTTCACTCTTCGCTAAATAACTAAAATCCTTGTCATACCACGGTTTGAAGCTATCCTCCTGATTAGAGGGCAATATTGCGTCGTTCTTCTGCTCTGGAGAATCAATGATCAGCCCTAATTGTTCTTTTAACGGCCCCCCAAAGAGAAGATAGTTTAGAAAGATTCGGTAACGATAAAGATTCCAGTGGTCAGTAACCATCCGGCTGACACGGTTTTCCAGTTCTACACTCCCGGAAGCTTTTCTGTCATCGGTTGACTGACCCCGACTTAGCTGGTAACTTCCACTTAAATCTGCTAGTTTCGGATGATCCATTTCAGTTTTCGAGCCAAACCAGCCAATGTTGACGTCGTAGATAACCAAATCCGGTTGGGCATCGATTATGAAATTTAAAATATGCAATGTATCTGCTGGTTTACACCCCTGCAAACTGAAGCTATACACCTGGGCATTTTTTTGGGGAACTAGTAATTGCAGGTAATAGGCGAAATAAGAAGGTATAGTCTCGGTATCATCGGGTACTCCGCTGCCATACATAATTGAATCCCCCAAAAAAACTATTTTATAGCCGTTATAACCCGCCAAGTGGTCTTTCCATAATCCCAGGGTTTCATTGTCTTCCACCGGTAGCCTTTTAATAGCCGGCATACTGTCAGTACCAATTATGGCCGCTTCGTCAGCTTGCAAATAATGAGGCAATATCACCTGGGCAAGGGCAACGTCCAGCAAGAAGAGCAATAGGAGCATTAGCGCAATTACCCGGAAGTTTATTTTAAACCAGTTACGAAGCAAGTCCGTCCTCCTCCTGCCTAGTCTTGAGATATGCGATAGTCTTTAAGGAGAATTCCAGCACATTGATTGAATCTCTTACATAGGCTGAAATTAGTAGCCACCAATCGGTAGAATCTCAGAATAGAGGTTCTTGCATAATCCAAAATTACTAACAGAGGCACAATGATTCATACTGGACATATCCTTAAGAGGGGCAAATTAACACTATATTGCGGGTCTTGCATAACCCCAAAAAATCAGAGCCGATAAGCAGTAACTACCCCTACCCAAGCAAGAAAACCAAGCATAATGGCTTATGAATGGCTATCTGTCGTACCGATTACCCTGAATAAGGCACCCTTGTACCTAATTTCGAATGGTTTGTTTGGTTAGGTGCCTACTTGTTCTTTCTTAACTGAATTTATTGCTTTCACTGTGGATGCCAGTGATATAGCACAGGGGTACGCATGGGTTATGACTTTACTGATGCCTCGTATTTTTAGATGTTCAAGGCCGAGGTGTTCTTTTAATCGGCCAAAACATCGTTCTACCCCGCTTCGCTGATTATATAGTTTGTGCCAGTTTTCATTCTCTCGGTAAGGTGGCTTCTTCCTCCATTCTGTTGAATTGTGGTCTTGTTCACCTTATAAATTCGACAAAAGCAGGGGTGAAGCCTTTATTTTTGCTTCGCTAAGCCCCTATTTGATTGGGTCTGTAAGTATGAAAACTATTGAACAATAGGCAAAAAGCCCCTGGTCTCTATTACCAGGGGCTTATGCCTATTCTAATTACGGGTTAAACCCGGCCGTTAAACTATATGTCCATACCCTCCAGACTCCATACGCGGGTAAGCAGTTCGCCATGTACACTATAAACACCTTGGCAACAACAAGCGTTATTTCGCCTTATCCTCCTGCCTGGCCAGATATTCCCTTATTATCATTCTCACTAGGGCACTCCTGGAAATTTGATTATCCCTTGCCAATATTTTTATATCATCTACCTGATTTTTGGTCAGATAAAAAGTAGCGTGTTCAAACTTATCCGTAG
The DNA here is from genome assembly GCA_964531295.1 of uncultured Syntrophomonas sp. GTDB lineage: Bacteria > Bacillota > Syntrophomonadia > Syntrophomonadales > Syntrophomonadaceae > JAAYJK01. Next base: position 5,826 of record CAZHHJ010000112.1, on the reverse strand, counting down.
CCATTTTACCCTCCTCCCTGCCTGGTATTATTACTTCGGCTGATAGTGCTTCCTAGTGGATATTATATGTAATCTTGTGTGTCCGGGTTACTTAAATACTTGTTTTAAAGCTCTTTTTAATTCCGGGATTTTACTTTTCATGGCTAATCTCCCCTGTTTTATGATTTCCCGGGCCTGGCTCAGGTCATCAATGTCTACATCTCCTACTCCAGGAAATAGAAGCATATCCGCAAACAGTTTCTCTTCTGTATTGGAGGTTTCAAAGGTTAATATATTGATAGTTCTGGAAACTATCTGAGGAAGCCCCGATACCGGAGTGTTGTATTCCTTCTGCCCCAGGTTAACTGCCAGAATATATTCGGCCCCCATAAATTTTTGAATCCAAACTGGAACTATGGTTCTAACCCCGCCGTCAACCACCTGCATACCGTGAAATTTCCTCGGTACAAAAGTTGCCGGGATAGAACTGCTGCAGCGTACTGCTTCACTGAGCAGAGCATTATTTATTACCAGGATTCTATTTATACTCATTATACGGCTGCTATTGGTAAAGACGATCTCCAGTCCGCTATTAATATCGCAGGCAATTATGCTCAAAGGCATCTTTATATCTGCCAGACTTTTCCCTTCGGTTAAATCGTACATTAGTCTTTCCAATTTACAGCCTTTAATAATTCCATTAAGCTGAGCTTTTACTCCCGGCAGCAGAAGACCTGCTATATATTTCAAAAATCCTCCTATATTGTAATCCAGGTAATCAGCCGGTTTTAATCTCAATACTATATCTTCTATCTCAAAAGCTGATATGCCACAGGCATATAGACTGCCGATAATACTCCCTATGCTGGTGCCAGATATCATGGCCACGTCGATATTGTTTTCTTCTATAACCTGCAACACTCCTATATGTGCTAACCCTCGTAAACCCCCGCCACCTAAAGCCAACCCCAGGCCTTTCATGTGAATTCCCCCTAAAATTTGGGCTCAGGAATAGAAAGGCGGTTCCCCGCGATATTCTTTGAATATCTTTTAGAAGACCCGCCTATTCCTGGTTTAACAGAGCATCCAGCTCCATAACTGCTTAAATTCAGCGATTGCATTTCAAAACCATAAATCGGGATATGCTCTTGACCTTTTCCGTATTCTCCTCCTGCAAATCTTTCCAGAATCTACGGTATTCGCCGTTGCTGCTTGCTTCCCTGTAGCTATCTATTTTCTTGTCCAGGTTTCGGTGTATTGCCAATATCTCTTCCAGCTGAGACCTCATGATATTCTTTTCCGGCCGGCCTATTTTTCCTCTGCTGTTCACAGTAATGTTTGTCTCAACTCCTTTATAAATATCAAATGCCCGGTTATTGGTACCGGGCATTTGACCAGGTCTGCGGGTTACTTAATCTGATAACCGTCGGGTTCCAATTCACCATATACAATAACATCATGCATTTTGCCTAGTTTGTCGATAATGTCCACATAGACTCTCAGCCCAATACAGGTTCCACGCACCGGAGTAGTTAAATGGCATGGATTATGCGGATCTTCACAATTACCTTTAATGTCAAAGTCAAAGGTCCAATTCTTTAATATGATTTCCGACTGTTCGATTTCTTCCCTGAACTCCTCCACCGTTAAGGGCGGATCAAATTCATCCAGATCGATTGCTTGATCATACTTGTCAGTGACGGTTATCAACTGGTATTCATTATTAACTATTACCAGCAGTATAACTTCAAACTCAATAAAGATCTTTACTTTGTTTAAACCTAGTTCCTCATATGCTTGAATAACTTTTACTTTAATGTCATCTACGGTAGATATTTTTCCGCCTACTTGTTCATCAGGTACGCAAAACATAGTATCGAGAACTCTGACTTGCTTCTCAGCATATTTGGCTTTTATTACTTTAGCCCATAAATCCAACATACAACCTTCTGGATATTCACACTTTAGTTCAGCCATAGTGCTCTCCCCTCCTTTTATCTAATATTTATTTTCACCGGTAGAAATTTGTGAGTTCAAATTCCTAGGATATATTATGAAAGGAGGGAACATAATGTGATTACTCTTATTTTTTATTCTTATAAATAATTCTCTTTTCGCATTCGGCCTCTTAACTATGTCGATGCTTTCTTGGGAGCCGGGAAGGCCGGACGTGTCTGCCCATGAAGAAACCGGGGAGACTATTGTGCTCACCCGGTAAAGGCGCAGTATCGAAATTCAGCGGCCCTCAGCTGGGATGGGGGCCGACGTTCAGGCTAAGATTTGCTCATAACATGAGTGCATTCCATTCGTCCATCACAATAGATGTCTAGACCATGGCTGGCGGCATCTTCACAAAAGCCAATGTCTTCTGCACCATATAGGTTGGAATATCGAATGCCATGCTCGCTTATTACCTTACGTTTAATTAAATAAGCTGCCCCGGTGCAATCAACTTTGAATATCCTATCCCTAGGGATGCTGCGCATATGACAATAATGGCCTCGTTCGTTTTTATGCAATACATTGTATAAAGACCTATCAGCAATTTCGTGTCCGTTACAGACCAGACAGGAAATTATATCGCAGTTACTATTGATAAGCTGGATCAGGGCCTTAGGCGGAAGCAACACATCACTGTCAACGGAAAATAGATAATCGCAATCAGAATGCATAAATTCGTGTAACAGGAGATTGCGGAGGCAGGCCAGTCGTTGAAAACTGTACTCACCGCGCTTATACCCCCTGGTTTTAGCATCATCAATAAGCAATCTCACCGCCTTCGGATGATTTCGGGCAAACTTTTCCAAGATGTCCTGGGTTTCATCCTGGCAGTCATTTATGATAAAACAATACTGGATTTTGTCGCGGGGATAGTAAATTCCTTCTAAGCTGCGCAAATACTCAGGTAATATCCAGGCCCGGTTTCGAACCGGGCACCCTATCATTACTCTTCCCACTGCCTTTTACTCCTTTTAAAGTTTCAGAGCTCTTTTTACGGTAACCCTTGGGGTTGATCCTGTTTTCCGGTTAGCTCTGCTGTTCTGTGTCGCTATATGCCTCCTGAAGTTATAAGTGCTGGGAACTGGATTATTGTAGCTTTTTTGGGCGCCATGAATAGCGATCTTCCTGCCTACTGTGACCCGGCTACGGAATGGAGAAATATTGAAGTCTTCTATATAGGAAGGCATATTTCCCCACTGGCTGTTCTGTAATGCATCTTCGGAAATACTTACCGGATCATAGGGCGAAATGATATTTCTGGCCTGCATTTCCTCTTCAATTATCTCCACAATCTGTTTGGCCCTTTCCAGCCAGGAGTTTTGTCGGGCCGCCTCTTGTCTGCGCACTCTCTTCTCCTGGGAATCATGATACAAAGCGATATTCAGATTGTTCATAAATTGTTCCCAGTCTTCAGAATATAAGACCAGATCACCATGTTTATTAGCTTCAGGAAGAGCGGTAGCTACTACCGGCATCCCCGTCGCCATATATTCCCACATTTTGATGGGGTTTACTGATTCAGTCATGCTAGTTTTTTTGAAAGGTATTATTCCTACATCAAATAATCTGGCATAGGCTGCCAGCTTTTCATAAGATTTAAACCCGAGCCAGTGAAGATTGGGACGCTGCGGAACTTCCGAAATATTATACAATGGTCCTATCATGACCAGGTTGCAGTGGGAGAACTTATCCGCAGTCTGGGCTATTAAGTCCAAATCGCACCAACTTGCTACAACTCCGATATAGCCAATAATAGGTTTGTTTATACTCAATATGTCCCCGTCTGCTTCCAGACCGCCGATGCCGGAAAAGTAATCATAATCACAGGCATTGGGCACTAGATAGGTGCGGGGATTAATAGCAGCTGCCATCGAGTATAGTTTATCAGAGGCAGTTAGTACAATATCTGCGCTACTGACCGCCTTATGATAATTGGGTCTCCAGGATTCAAACTCTTCACTGGGCTCATCTACACTATCAAAAATTACTAAGTCTGGATTATAGTAATTTACCAATTCCACATGGGCCGTGGAAGTATAATATACTATCGGTTTTCTGCCGCCTAAAAATGGAGTAGGATCAACATTATTTACTAAATAGAATGAATCATTCAGCTTTCTAATCCCCTGCTCTTCTCCTGTGTAGGCATTGCTATTGTTGAGGAAAAACGCCGTTATACCTAATTCGGAAAAGCTCCTCATGAGCTGCTGGGGCCGTTGAACCAGATAATCGTACTCTAGGGTAGGCGGATATAAAATACAATTGATATTTGACAATTGGTTTCCCCCTGACTTTTTTATGTTTTTTGCAGTAAGATGTTTCATGTCAAGAACAGCCTGTGGTCGGCAGCGGTTCTATAAAAGCAGAGTTGGATATTACTTATTTATATGCTATGCTATCTGCCTCACAGGCGTGCTATAATGATTGGCTTTTTTTACTGCTTCGCCCAATTTCTGCTGAATCATTTTACTTTCCATGCTTTTTGGTATCTAACACTGATATTGCTTTTTGCGCTGGTAAGGCTGTTAGCCCGGGTCGCTTGTAAATTGCTTACCTGATTAATGAGATCTCCAATAGACCAAATTCGATTAAGGTATGTATGCCGAGCGTATACCTCTTGCTGCCCCTGTCCAGCTATTTTCTTTCTGAGTTCAGGATGGGCTAAATAGAATTTTATTAAGTCTATGGTTTCTTCTTCGCTTTTGGACCATACCAGGTGGTAATGGTTCTTAAACCAGCATTCTATTGCCCTGCTCCATTGGGTTAGATAAAATCCGGCACTGCCCAGGATTTCAAAGGTCCTCATACTCATCATGGTCTCAGAGTCAGTGATGGAATGAACCCCCAGCACGATTTGGGATGACGCACAGATAAGCGGAATATACTCATTGGGCAGGTAGCCTCCATAATATTCCGGTGAAATATGAAAATAACGGCTTTTGTCTAACCACCATTCGTTACCATATATTTTAGTATCAAAGTTCAAAGCTGGCTTTAAGATAGTATTTACCCCTTTATTTCGTGCCATATGATAATCATAATTATTGCCCACAAAAATAAGCTCATGCTGATATCTGCTGTCCGGGGCAACCTGATAGTGGAAAGAAGGGTGACAGGCAAACATCATTAGATGGGCTTGTATACCATGTCTAGCATATTCCGCAATCGATTCTTTACAGGGCGTTAATACAATGGGGGATTGCCGGGCATAAGGAAGGGAGAGGGGGTAGCAGGTAGGATCTTCAATCGCCCAGTAAACATGGGGAATTTTCCGGTCATTTAATAGTGGGAATAGTTTTTGCATCCGATCAATACCCCCGTCATTAAAGACAAAGTCCGGCTGGAATTCATCAATGGCCTCTGCCAATGAGTCGCCCATATCTATATTCAAATATTTTACCTGATGACCCAGATCGGAAAACGCCTGTCCCACACCATAAATAATTATTGGCGCTGAATTAACAAATAGTATCTTCATAAGCAAAAAGCTCCTTTATGTGATTAAATTCTGCTAGGATACCATATTCATATTCTAGTTTGGATGTTCCGGGATTAAATCTGGGGAAAAAAGTAAACCGCATGATCAACTCATGCGGTCGGTAAATCTATTTGTAAATATTGATATTAACTTTATATGGTGGCAGAAGGTATGCGTATTTCTGAATTTTGCTTATCGTAGACAAATAATTCTACCGTCTCTGTCAACACATCGGCATAACTATACGACACCCGTCGCTCTACTTTTCTTTCATCTATTTTAATAACAAAAATATTGGGGTAGGTTGATTCGAGTACCCCCTCTTTTTCTATAATTCGGTTTCTTCCGCGATTGGCTTTCAACCTTAT
>CAZHHJ010000111.1:0-8118 GCA_964531295.1 uncultured Syntrophomonas sp. | reverse complement strand
ATCAGTATATCTTCCCACTTATCCATATACCTCCTTATACTCTTCTTCTTTTTGGTGGTCTACATCCGTTGTGTGGAATAGGCGTGACGTCTTTGATCACACTAACCTCTAGACCCGCCGCTTGCAATGAACGGATAGCTGCCTCACGGCCTGCTCCCGGACCTTTTACAAAGCATTCTACTTCCTTCAAGCCATGTTCCATAGCCGCTCTAGCTGCATTTTCGGCCGCCTGCTGAGCTGCAAAAGGAGTGCTCTTTCTCGAACCTTTAAATCCGGCTGTTCCGGCGCTAGCCCAGGATATGGCATTGCCCTTTTTGTCAGTAATAGAAATCATGGTATTGTTGAAGGTAGATTTTATATGAGCAATTCCAGATTCAATATTCTTTTTTTCCCGTTTTTTAACTCTGGTGGAAGTTTTTCTTGCCACTAATTTATCCTCCTTATCTGCTATTTCTTCTTGCTGCCAGCCGTACGTTTAGGCCCTTTTCGAGTACGAGCATTGGTCTTGGTCTTTTGACCACGTACTGGTAAGCCACGACGATGACGCACTCCTCTATAGCAACCTAAATCCATTAGTCTTTTAATGTCCATGCTGATCTGTCTACGCAGATCCCCTTCGACTTGATACTGTTTTTCTATAACTTCCCTTAACTTGGATACTTCTTCCTCAGTTAAATCTTTCACCCTGGTATCTGGATCTATACCAGTTACAGCCAATATTGCTCTGGCTGATGATCTGCCTAGACCATAAATATATGTTAAAGATATTTCAATCCTTTTGTCCCTGGGTAAATCAACACCTGCTATTCTTGCCATATTCTTTCACCTCCCGTTAATCAGCCCTGAACTTGTTTATGTTTAGGATTTTCACATATTACCATTACTTTACCATTACGTTTTATTATTTTGCACTTCTCGCACATGGTTTTCACTGAGGCTTTCACCTTCACTTTTCAATACCTCCTTAATTAAATGCGTCTGCCTTAAGTTATTTGAAACGGTATACTATTCGTCCGCGATTGAGATCGTATGGTGATAACTCAACCATGACCCTATCACCAGGTAATATTCTTATAAAATTCATTCGCATTTTGCCGGATATATGGGCGAGGACCTTATGGCCGTTTTCTAGTTCTACCCTGAACATAGCGTTCGGCAGTGGTTCTATAACTTTCCCCTCAACCTCAATAACATCGTCCTTATTAGCCATTTACCAGCCCTCCTTCCCTTCTAGTTTTCCAATCCCTTTTAATGTACCCAGTTCTTTTCTTATCACATGGTTTTCCGGCACTTCACCTCTGGCCAAAACCTCCAAGACAGAAGTTGCTTTCATCTTGGTTAATTGTAAATGTTTAATGTTTTTCATTTTTGGTTTATCAATCTTCCTCAGATCTCCATCTGCCACCATGCAGTACTGCTCGTTAATCAAATCGATAATCACCATTATCCTGCCCTTATCACGGCCTGACTTGGAATAAACCACTCGGCCTATTATATCATTCAGGATTTTCAGACACCCCCATAACTCGGTGCGATAGATGATAATTGCTTCTTATTAAAATGACCACATTAGAACTCTCTTAAATAATTAAGCTTGCACCTAATATCATATCCTAATCTACTGCCAGTCTATCTTAACTTATAGTCCATTCAAAATCGTTTCTATATCTGATCCAACTTCCTTACTGTTTTGATTTCCATCAACATTTTTCAACAGCCCTAGGTTTTGATAGTAATCCAGTAATGGGCTGGTTTGATCTACATAGACCTGTAGGCGATTAGCTGCAGTTTCAACATTATCATCACTGCGTTGGATGAGGTCGCTGCCACATTTATCGCATTTTCCTGCCTGGGAGGGAGGATTGAATAAGCGATGATATATTGTACCGCATTCTTTACAGCTCAATCGGCCGGACAGCCTTTCAATCAGGATTTTTTCCGGTACAAATATATTGATTGCTGCATCAATTTTATTTCCACGTGCATTCAATACGTGGTCAAGGGCTTCAGCTTGCTTAATAGTCCTCGGAAAACCATCTAACAAGAAGCCAGTCTGACAATCCTCTTCAGCCAGTCGATCTTCAACAATACCTATGGTGACTTGATCCGGGACTAATTTACCGTCATTCATATACTTTTGGGCCTCTTTTCCCATGGCAGTCCCTTTTTCTACCGCATCTCTGAACATATCTCCGGTGGATATATGAGGTATAGCATATTTTACCTTTATTAATTCTGCCTGAGTTCCTTTTCCCGCTCCTGGAGGTCCCATTAAAATAATGTTCATATAATCATCTCCTATTTAACAAAGCCTTCGTAACTTCTTAACAATAAGTGAGATTCGATTTGTTTCATGGTATCAAGAGCAACACCTACTACGATCAGTAGTGAGGTTCCTCCGAACCACAAACTGGTAATTCCAGTCAGAGCGATAACAAAATTAGGCAACACGGCTATCAATCCCAGGAATATGCCTCCGGCTAGAGTTAATCTGGACAAAATACGATCTATGTACTCAGCTGTTGGCCGGCCCGGTCGTATGCCAGGTACAAAACCACCATATTTTTTAATATTCTCTGCCACATCAGCCGGGTTAAAGATTATGGCTACATAAAAATACGTAAAGAATACAATCAATAAGAAGTACACAATATTATAGGCTGGACTGCCGAAATTGAAATAGGTATTCAAAAAATTATTGAACCCCCCAGTCTGGCTCATCCATGATCCTATGGTAGCTGGAAACATCATCAATGACATAGCAAATATTATCGGAATAACACCTGCAGCGTTCACTTTCAGGGGCAAGAAAGTACTCTGGCCTCCGTACATCTTACGGCCAACCACCCTTTTGGCATATTGAACCGGTAATCTTCTTTGTCCTTCGTTTACTGCTATAATAGCTACTACTATGGCTAGGGCCAGAACTATAAATAACAGAATATTGAAGTAACCAATTATCCCTCCGGAAAGCTCCTGCACAACTCCAGCTAACTGGCTGGGCATTCTGGATACTATCCCCGCAAAAATAATCAAGGATATACCATTTCCTATCCCATGTTCGGTTATCATTTCCCCGATCCACATCAAAACTGCGGTGCCGGCTGTCAAGGAGATAGCAATAATCAGGTAACTCACTACGCCCGGGTTAATTATGGCATTGTTGTTGCCCAACGCAGCAGCCATACCTATGGCCTGTATAAATGCTAATATTACCGTAAAATAACGGGTATATTGAGCAATAACTTTCCGGCCTTCTTCACCTTCCTTAGCCAGTTCTTCCAAGCGGGGAATAACTACCTGCAGTAGATTCATAATAATTGATGCGTTAATATATGGGGTAATACTCATCGCAAATAGACTGAAGCGTTTGAATGCCCCACCTGAAACTACATCAAAGAAACTGAACAATTGTCCGCTCAAAAACTGTTGAATTGCTTCTGGGTTAATATTGGGAACCGGTATATGTGCTCCCAATCTAAATATCAAGAGCATCAACAGGGTGAACAATAACTTGCTCCTTAAATCTCCAATTTTAAGGGCTTGCTGCATAGATCCCAGCATTAAATCACCTCTATCTCGCCACCCAGGTCAGCGATTTTCTGAGCTGCTTGTTTGCTAATTTTGTTAGCTTTGACTATAAGCTTTCTTTGTAAGTCTCCATCCCCCAGTACCTTTACCCCGCCACTTTTTACCTTTCTAATTATACCCATATCTGCTAACAATTGTGTGGTAATTATGGTGCCATCTTCAAAAATATTTAGATCCTTTACGTTTACAATGGCATAGTCAGTCTTGAATATATTGGTAAAACCCCTTTTGGGTATTCTCCTTTGTAACGGCATTTGACCGCCTTCAAAACCAGGTCTTATTCCACCACCAGCTCTTGACTTCTGGCCTTTATGTCCCCGGGTAGATGTTTTTCCATGCCCGGAACCCATGCCGCGCCCGACTCTTTTGATCCGTTTGGTACTGCCTGGTGGAGATTTTAACTCTTCAAGTTTCACAATAAAACCTCCCTGAATTTAATCTATCTCTTCTACAGTAACTAGATGATGTACTTTACCCACTTGTCCTCTAATTTCTGGACAGTCTTGTTTAATAACGCTATGCTGCAATTTCCTCAATCCCAAGCTTTTAATAGTAGATCTTTGGGTTTCGGGGCAGCCGATATAACTTTTGGTCCAGGTAATTTTGATCTGCTTAGCCAAGTCCTACCCCTCCTAATTAATCAACTCATCTATACTCTTGCCCCTTAATTTAGCAACCTGCTCCGCTTTTTTCAAATTTTTAAGCCCTTCCATAGTCGCATGAACCATATTATTTGAATTAGAGGACCCCAGGGATTTAGTCAGAATGTCTTTAACTCCCGCTGCTTCTAAAACTGCTCGGACCGGCCCGCCAGCAATAACACCAGTACCTGCAGAAGCAGGTTTTAGCAATACTCTGCCAGCTCCAAAGCGGCCCGTGATTTCATGGGGAATAGTTCTTTCCTCAATTAATGGGACATCTATCATATTCTTCTTAGCATTTTCAACCGCTTTTCTAATGGCTTCAGGTACTTCATTAGCTTTGCCCTTTCCGGTACCTACTTTACCGGCTCCATCGCCTACCACTACCTGAGCACTGAAACTGAATCTACGGCCACCCTTTACAACTTTGGCAACTCTTCTAATATTAACTATCTTTTCAATTAATTCCGGAGCAGCCAGATCTCTGTTGTTCATCTTTTCCCTCCTTACTAAGTGAATCCTGCCTTAAAATTGTAAACCGTTTTCTCTGGCAGCATCAGCTAAAGATGCCACACAGCCGTGATATTTATACCCGCTGCGATCAAATACCACCTGTATAATACCTTTTTCCTTGGCTTTCTCAGCAATTCTGCTGCCGATTAATGTTGCTGCTTCCTTATTGGTCCTGGATTTAAGCTCTGGGAACTCTTTTTCCAGGGTTGAAGCAGCTACCAGGGTTTCACGCTTTTCATCATCGATTATTTGAGCATATATATGATTAAGGCTTTTGTAAACACATAATCTGGGTACTTCTGTAGTACCTGATACTTTTTTACGCACTCGTTTATGCTTACTCTGCCTGAGTGATGCACTGCTGGTTTTTTTAAACAATACTGCCACTCCTTTCCTAGTTATTTGATGCCTGATTTACCGGCTTTACGTCTGATTATTTCATTTTCATACTTTATCCCTTTGCCTTTGTAAGGTTCCGGTTTTCTTAAAGCCCGAATATGCGCCGCCGTATTTCCTACCAGTTGTTTATCAATTCCTTTAACCGTTATTCTGTTTACTGCAGGAACTTCAAAATCAATACCTTCGGGGGCATCTATTACAATGGGATGGGAATACCCAACTGTAAGCAAAAGTTTGCTGCTCTGCATTTGTGCTCTATAGCCCACGCCGACCAGTTCCAACTTTTTCTCAAAGCCATTGGTGACGCCTTCCACCATATTGGCAAGCAGAGCACGGCTCAGACCATGGTAAGCGCGGTGTTTTTTGGCATCGCTGGGTCTGGTGACTAGTATTTCGTCATCACTTATGTTCAAACTAATGTCTGCAGGCAATTGCTGAGTCAAAACACCACGGGGGCCTTTTACAGTAACTATATGATCCTCTATATTAACTTCTACCCCTTTAGGCAGATTGATAGGTTTTTTACCTATTCTGGACACTGTTCACCCCTCCTTCTGCTACCAGATGTAACATATTACTTCTCCACCGAGTCCAGTTTTACGTGCACTTTTGTCGCTCATTAACCCTTTGGAGGTGGAAATAAGTGCAGTTCCAAGCCCTCCTAATACTTTTGGTACTTCGTCTTTTTTAACATATACTCTCAGTCCGGGTTTACTGATTCTCTTAATCCCGGTAATGACCTTCTCTTTATTAGGGCCGTATTTGAGATATACTCTTATGATCCCTTGCTTACCGTCCTGGATATATTCATAATCCTTGATGTACCCTTCTTCTTTCATAATTTCAGCTATTGAAACTTTTATTTTAGATGAGGGTGCTTCAACGGTTTCATGCATGACCATATTACCGTTCCTGATTCTGGTCAGGAAATCAGCTACTGGATCAGTCATGACCATATCCTAAACCTCCTTTTTTCTAAAGCTTACCAACTCGACTTGGTCACTCCAGGGATTTCGCCTTTGTGTGCAAGTTCCCTGAAACATATTCTACACATTCCGAATTTACGCATATAGGCTCTGGGCCGTCCGCATATTTTACATCTGTTATAATGACGAACCTTAAATCGTGGTTCCCTTTGCTGCTTTTCAATCATAGCCTTCTTAGCCATCTGATAATTTACCTCCTATCTAAATGGCATTCCTAAGCCTTTTAATAGTTCTCTTCCTTCTTCGTCAGTTTTAGCCGTAGTGACTATTACTACTTCAAGGCCTCTTATTTTATCAATCCTGTCATAGTATATTTCAGGGAAGATGGTCTGTTCTTTTATACCCAGTGAGTAGTTGCCTCTGCCATCAAAAGCCTGGGGGGATACGCCCCGGAAATCTCTTACCCTGGGTAGGGATAGATTTATTAAACGATCCAGGAATTCATACATTCTTTCACCGCGTAAAGTGACCTTACATCCGATGGGCATCCCTTCTCTTAACTTGAATCCCGCAATGGACTTTTTCGCTTTGGTAATTACCGGTTTCTGTCCTGCTATGGTTGATAAATCGTTTACTGCACCATCAAGTGCTTTGGGATTCTGTATCGCTTCCCCAACTCCGATATTCAATACCACTCGGTCCACTTTAGGAGCCTGCATAACGTTTTTATAATTAAATCTCTCCATCAAGCTGGGAACTATTTCTTGCTTGTATAGGTCGTGTAGCCTGGCCATTTTAATGGCCTCCTTTCCTGGATTTGCTAGTCTGCAATTTCTCCACATCTCTTGCAGACTCTAACTTTTTCGTTATTGTCTAAGATCTTACTGCCCAGACGGGTAGGTTTATTGCATTTTTTACACAAATACATGACATTGGCTATGTTAATAGGTGCTTCGATCTGCAATATTCCACCTTGAGGAATTGCGCGGCTGGGTTTTTGATGCTTTTTCATCTTGTTTATCCCTTCGATAACCACTTTATTGTGCTCCGGCACTGATCTCAAGATTTTACCCTTTTTCCCTCTATCTTTACCGCTGGTTACTATAACAATATCACCTTTTTTTACATTCACTTGAAACACCTCCCTCGTTTATAGAACCTCAGGAGCTAGAGATATGATCTTCATGAAGTTCTTTTCCCTTAATTCCCTGGCCACCGGTCCAAATATTCGAGTACCTTTAGGATTCTTATTGTCATCTATAATCACAGCAGCATTTTCAGAAAAAGCTATATATGAACCATCTTTGCGTCTGATTTCCTTTTTGGTTCTTACCACTACAGCTTTTACCACATCACCTTTTTTGACAATTCCGCCTGGCGCCGCTTCTTTAACCGTTGCTACTATTATATCTCCCACACTCGCATACTTTCTGCTGGACCCACCCAGGACCTTTATACAAAGCACTTTTTTAGCGCCGGTATTATCGCCAACCTGAAGCATTGTCTCTTGCTGAATCACTGCTTATCCTCCCTTCTAGCACTCTACGCATCTACTGTAGAGTCTTAGCTTTTTGTATTATTTCCGTGAGTTTCCATCTCTTGTCCTTGCTAATGGGTCTAGTTTCCGTAATTTTTACAATGTCACCAGCTGCGGCTTCATTATTTTCATCATGAGCTTTATATTTTTTGCTGGTTTTAATAGTCTTTTTGTATAGAGGATGCTGTTTCACAGTTTCAACACTAACGCTTATGGTTTTATCCATTTTACTGCTGCTGACTGTTCCCATCATAACCTTCCTATTACCAGGTTTTTCCGCCACCCTTAGACCTCCTTTATGCGTTTTGATGCTGTGCGATTTCTCTTTCGCGTAGTATAGTCTTGCATCTAGCAATATTCTTTCTTACATCCTTGATTCTCATGGGATTATCCAACTGCCCAGTGGCCAGTTGAAACCTTAAATTGAAGAGTTCTTCTTTATAATTTCTAACTTTCTGTTTTAATTCCTCATCGGTTAGTTCCCTTATGTTGCTAGCCTTCACTAACCTCA
>CAZHHJ010000110.1:0-8172 GCA_964531295.1 uncultured Syntrophomonas sp. | reverse complement strand
ATATGCTTATTAAATCTTCAACATCTCTACGCAATGATTATACAAAGATATCTAATTTAGCTCACCAGACAGCCAAACCGATTTATATAACCAAGAACGGTGAAGGCGATATAGTAGTTATGAGTATTGATGCATTCGAACAGCGAGAAAGAATGCTAGAACATCGTGCAAAGATTCTAGAAGCCGAATTATCTCGCCTTTCCGAGGAACCGACTTATACTGTGGACGAGGTGAGGAATCGTCTAAAGGAGAAATATTCTCATGTCAAAGGCTAAAATCAAAATTTTAACTCCCGCCTTAAATGACATTGACCGAATAGCGGATTATCATTTACTAACAGGAGGACCAATATCAGCGGAGGAAATTACTGGCAAGCTACTAGATTCTATCGAAAAACTTGCTAATTATTCATTAATGGGAAGTGAACACTCAGATCCCATTTTACAAGAGAAAGGCTATCGCAAACTGATATCAGGTGAATATATATGTATTTACCGATCAATTGATAACATAGTATATATTTATCGGATAGTTCACGGTGCAAGCGATTATCCGAAGCTATTTGGATAGTTAAGATGTTTATAAATAATACCCCAGCCGCTTTTGCACTCTTTGTCGCTTATAGAAGACCTCAAGGGTTTGGATGTCCCTAGTCAGAAACCCGGCCAAAATTGCAGAAACGTTTAACGAACAGGAACTGCAAATATTACACGAAATTTTAGGGGTAATTAGCCTCCAAACTATATTCAAATTTTAAAGAACTGGATTTTGCAATTATGCTAGATCCTCATTTAACAGTAGTGAAAGGTTATGATGGCAAATGAAATTACTATTAAGGCTGGGAACCGTTCTGGCTGTAGTTCTAGTAGGCATAGCTTTCTTTTTTATAGGTTTTTCTCTTGCCCAGTCAAGCACAAGCCTTATCCAATTTATTACCGGAGTAAATAAATGGGAATATGCAGTTAAAGAACAGACCACGATATATTACAGTGATAATAGCGAAATGGGGAAGATAGGCTACCAAAAAGAGTACAGCGATACTTTCCCGGAGTTTATGAAACAGGCGGTAGTAGCCGTTGAGGACCGACGCTTTTATGAACATAATGGTCTCGATTCCCGGGGAATAGGAAGAGCAATATGGAACAACATCAAAAAAGGAAGCAAATCAGAGGGTGGAAGCACAATAACCCAACAGTTAGCCAGAACCCTTTTTCTTGATCAGCAGAAGACTTATTCACGCAAAATCAAAGAAATATTCATTGCCTCCGCTATAGAGGATAAATATAGTAAGGAGGCCATATTGGAGATGTATCTAAACGAAATTTATTTAGGCAGGGGCTGTTCAGGTATGCAGTCTGCTGCTAAATCGTATTTCGCTAAAGATGTAAAGGATCTTAATGAAGTTGAAATTACCATGCTGGTCGGTATGATAAAGGCACCAGAGTACTATTCACCAGATAATAATTTAAAGGCAGTGAAAGAACGTAATGCCATAGTGGTTAATTTACTGACAGAGCAGGAACTCATAAGCTCTGGTATAGGCGAAGAAATCAAGTCAGCGGATGTATATATACATGAATTTGTTCCATATTCAGAAGAACATCCCTATTATATGTCTTACCTGAAGGCCAAACTCGAAGAAATCGTAGGTGCACAAAAACTTTATCAGGGCGGGTTGAAAATCTATACTACTATCAATCCTAACATGCAGACCATTGCTGAAAAGTTAATAAAAAGGAGTGTTACAGGATTTAAATCTTCGGGACTAAATGCTAAAGATGCAGCTATGGTATCCATAGCTCCACGCAATGGAGCGATTAGGGTTATGGTGGGAGGGGCCAATTATCAAGATAATCAGTTCAATATGGCAGTATCAGCCCGTCAACCCGGTTCGGCAATTAAACCACTCTATTATGCAGCTGCAGTAAAAGCAGGAAAGATAAATGAGGGTACAGTTTTAAATAATCAAGAACGGGATTTTGGGGACTACATCCCTAAAAATTTTGGCACTAACAACCCAGGTACAACTACAGCCAGAAAGGCTCTAATAAATTCATATAATGTTGCCTCAGTCGAAGTATTAGATCGCTTGGGCATAAAAAAAGCAGTAAGTTTCCTTGAAAAGGTTGGAATTACCAGTATAGAGGATAATGATAAAACGCTGGCATTAGCTCTAGGTGGCATGGAAAGAGGCATATCACCCCTGCAACTCGCTTCAGCTTATACAATATTCCCAGCTCAGGGTATATATCGCAGTTATTACACCATAGAGAAAATCGAAGATGAACATGGTAATATAATATATTCATCCGACCATGATGAAACAAGAGTATTGAAACCTGAATCTGCTCAAGTGATGGACTCCATGTTAAAGGATGTAGTTAATTATGGAACAGGCAACAGGGCTAAAATAGCTATCCCATGTGGTGGTAAGACCGGAACTACTACAGACAGCAAGGATCTCTGGTTTGTCGGTTATACTTCTGAATTGCTTACGGCGGTATGGATCGGCAACAGTGATGGCCAGAAAGTTCATGGCGGTTCAAGTTTTGGAGGCTCAGTAGCTGCGCCTATCTGGAGAGATTATATGAACCAGCTCATATACAGCAATATGTTCGAAGAAGTCCCGTTTAAGCCTCAGCCGGTGCCAGAACCGAAGAAGGAAGAGACCCTGGATGAGGAAGATGGGTTACAGGATGAAGAATCGGATACTATAGAAACAGAAAACGGTGAAGATACCTTACCCGATGAAAATGAAGCTGAAAGGGAAGATGAAGATGGTGCTATCACTGTACCAGACCCAAGTATCATAGATGGTGATGAGCCGCCGAGCGAAGTGGACAATCATCCGCAGGTTCAACCTTTCGACCAGCTGCATTAGCAAGTTCCCGGGATTCTTTAACAACCTGCTTCTTTACTCTTGTGTAAAGAAATCGTTTAGCCTTGCTACCCCGTGGGCCTGTTCAATCTGCCAGGCTCGGCCAATTCCGGCAGTCCCTCCCGCAGCAAACTTTTCCTGGGTAAAACCTAATAATCATAGCTGGCAAGAACGCCCGGTGATATACTGAGAAGAAAAAACAAAATCATATCTATCATCCGTTCAAGTTGCTGCTTAGTAACTTGGAAAGGAGGGGATTGTGCTAAGCCAAAGACGGCCTGGTAGAAAGGACGGCTCGGAATGCTATCGTGGCTCTGGCTTGAAGGAGTTTAGACAGACTAGGAATCATGGGGATCAATTTTCAGTTTTGACTTGGCCCATAGGAAGAAATTTGGCCGACAGCAAGGATGAAGATGGCGACTAATCAAATGAAAGAGGCGGTTTAATAAATGGATTTTAATTATACTGAAGAACAGCTTATGTTGAAGGACTCGGTGAGAAAGTTTTCTGAAAAGGAGATCGCTCCTCTGATCAAATGGATGGAAAATGAAAAAAGAACGCCCTGGGATCTTATTAAAAAGATTAAAAATTTGGGCTGGTGTTCCATCCAATACCCGGAAAAATACGGCGGTACAGGGAATACCTATGTTGAGTATGTTATTATGCAGATGGAGATGGCCAGGGTATATTGTTCCACTGCTTGTACCATTTCTGTTAACGGCATGTTGGGGGCGAATATCTCATTATTTGCCAGCGAAGAGCAAAAACTGAAATTCCTTCCGGAATTGCTGAATGGCAATGGGATCGGCAGTTTCGCCTTCACTGAGGCAGCAACCGGCTCCGACCCTAATGCACTCCGCACCACCTGTGTCCGTGATGGGGATGAATGGGTCATCAACGGTGAAAAGATTTTTATCACCAACGCCACCCTGCCAGGTTTGATGGGTATATTCTGCAAAGATGTCGAAATGGGCGGCAAGTGCACCAACATCATCATACCCAAAGGCATCCAGGGATATTCCACCCCGAAAATTTATGAGAAGATGGGTATGCACGGTCTGGAAGTTTCCGATGTGGTATTGGAAGATCTAAGAGTGCCTTATGAAAATACCACCGGCGGTGAGGGCATGCGGGGCAAGGGTTTTCAGGTGCTCCTCGGTGCAACCCAGATAGGCAAACTGTCGGTCTGCGCCCAAGCTGTGGGTATGGCTCAGGCAGCCCTGGAGGCGGCGGTTAAGTACTCCAAAGAGCGGGTGCAGCGAGGTAAGCCCATCGCCCATTTCCCAACTATTCAGTCCTTGATTGGCGATATGGCCACTGATGTGATGGTGTCAGAGCAAATAGTCCTAGCTACTGCTTTTAAGGCTTCAGAAGGAAAGGAACTGGCTTCCGATGCCGCAAGAACTAGACTCTTTACTTCTGAAGCCGTCCACCGGGTGGCCAGCAAAGCCATGCAGGTCATGGGAGCTTTCAGCTATATTAACGAGTTCCCCCTTGAGCGAATCTTCCGCGATGCCAAGCTGACCGAAATTTATGAAGGCGTAAACGAGATTCAGCGCCTTATAGCTGCATCTGACCTGCTGCGATAAGGTATTGATTATATTTATCATTAATAAGACCCAGGCAGCAGGTTCTTCCCATTAAGTTATAATATGACCTGGGAATATG
This sequence comes from uncultured Syntrophomonas sp., assembly GCA_964531295.1. GTDB lineage: Bacteria > Bacillota > Syntrophomonadia > Syntrophomonadales > Syntrophomonadaceae > JAAYJK01. The sequence goes on along the minus strand of CAZHHJ010000110.1, from coordinate 3,626 downwards.
CAGAAGACGGTTGTCTGGTGCTTTAATCAAGTATTGGTGGCCTGATGATAAAGCTGGCCCATATAATTGCTGTATACTACCCCGCTGTAGAACATGAGAAAAATACCGGCAAATGATATTATCGGTATTCCCACCACGATGGCCGGAGATATCGCGGTAATGATGGCCATTATAAGATAGGCTGGGGCATAGTAATCGATTACGTGTTTTATCTTATAAATTATTTCCCCAAATTTAAAGGCATCCAGAATGTTGGAAGTGATGGTGCAGTTGGCAATGGCCATAGGCACCATTGCCCCGGCCAAGAGGGTAACGATGGCCGATACCATGATCCCCAGTATGGGTACGATGTGCAGGATAAAAGTGAATAACATGGGTATTCCTAGATAAGCGGCAAAAATCAGCAACGCCATTAAGCCCTGCCTGAGATATATTTCCCAATCTGCCCAATCGGGAAGAATTGTTTTTCCCCTGATTCCCAGCCGGATGCACTCCACAAAATAACCCAGCACCAGAATATTTACAATGGGTATAATCATAAAAATGCAACCCAGGAGCATCTTTTTCAACCATTCCCGATCGTGGAAAGGGAACTTTACATATTCAAGATATTCCATCTAAAAATCCCTCCTCCAGTAACTAATATTATATACTGAGGGAGGAATTTATAACTTATTTTTCATATTTCTATTTGCTAGGCTTTATCTATTGATAACTTTTTTAGTCCTGGAGACTTCCCGACGATTCATAACCACTGCTGTATTTACCCTGTATATCCTGCACTTGGGCAGCCCAGTTCTGAATTCTTTCCCTGACATTGGTTTCTTTGGCCTGATCCACGATTAAAACGTCATTGTCATTCAGCTGTATGCCTATGTTATAAAATCCTTGTTCATCCACACATACCAGCAAACCTTCATACTGCTCCTTGACATAAGCACTGTTATTTACCAGGAATTCTTTGTTTATGATTCTGCCCTTTTTATCAGACACATTAAAAACCTCCTGTTCGATTGATTGATCTTTGCATATTATCCCCGGTAGGATGATTTTTATGTATAGGGATAATTAGCTGTTAATCAGGAACGGGAGGCTGTGGCTTTGAATTAACTGCTCTTTTGCGCTTCGTCGCATTTTTTTTATAATAATCTCTCGTTTCAAGCCCTGGCTATGACTTTCGGCTACTTCCCAGTATACATATTGGACCGGTAGTCGCCCTCGAGTATATCTGCTGGCTTTGCCTTCATTATGCTTTTTGAGCCTGCCGGCTAAATCCCTGGTATATCCAGTGTAATATGTTCCATCGCTACATTGCAGGATATAAACATAGTGCATAAATATCCCCCTTAAAATTGCATACCAGCAATTGCCAGGTAAAGACCTTGATATTTGCCGTTCAAGATCGCCTACTCTGTTTCAAGCAACAAGAATAATAGCCAGCATTCCTTTCCAAAATAAAAGCCGAGGGAAAATCCCTCAGCCAAAAAACGGCATTTAACAGCGATGATGGGTTACTCTCAAAGGCAGATTGAACTTATGGGTAATGGTATTGCCAACTGTTTCTATATCCTCCATAGTGACATCGATGACCAGGCACTTCAGTTTGGCATAAATGCGGTAAGCATTATCCAGTTCCTCCGCCACCATTTCATCCAGACTATCCATATCCTGAGGAAGATCAAAACTCCTCATGCGCTCTTTACGGAGTTTCATTAATGTTTCTATATCAATAGTCAATGCTACCATAGGCACCTTTCCTTTGAGATTCAAGATTTCCTCGGGTATTTCTGTATCAATCTGTATAGGATAATTGGCTACTCTGATTCCCAAATTAGCCAGATGCATGGCTAATGGGGTTTTCGATGTTCTGGGCAGTCCCAGAATGATTAGATGGGCTTCTTGTATGGTCTCTAAATTTTGACCATCATCATGTTCGATAGTATATTCAATTGCCTTCATACGATTGAAGTACTGATCATCCAGAGCACGAGTTAAACCAGAAATGTAAGCGGGTTGCAAACCGGTTTTGTCTTCGATAACTTTAAATAGCGGCTCCATAACGTTAACTGCTAAAACACTTTCTTCTTTGGCATGCATTTCCATGTATTTGCTCAACTCGGGTTTCACGATAGTATATATAATAATTGCATCTTCTTCAACGGCTTTGGAGACAATGTCTCTTACCTGCTCTTCTTTATTTACCCGAGAAAAACGTGTAACACTACGTTCTACTTCAAATTGCAGAACTGAAGCTATAGCTATTTTTTCAGCAGTTTCACCTACAGAGTCTGACACGGCAAAGATGTGCAACTTTTCAGACATAATTATCATCCCCCTATTTGCTAGTGTAGTCCCTCATTATAAACTATTCTACAATATTGCATTATTTCCCTTCTTTTTTCCGTTCCAGAATAAGGGTAAACAGAGATTTTGCCACTGCCTCGCTCTCTTAGGACCAGATCTCAACTGATCCTTCCGGCTTGTTATTGCTTTTATCAGGGGCGTTATAAGCGGAATCTGCCCCCAGCAACTCACATATCTCCTGCAGCGGAGCATAAACAACCCCCTCAAGCGAGACAGGAGGCTTTTCCAGAATATATTCTTTCCGATTAATAATATATTTCCGCTCCCCTGCCATCAGCGTTATGTTCTTTCCTCCATCAATATTAAAACTAAACAGTCCATAGCCGTATAAGGTGTCAAACCCTGCGTTTCCTAGGTCTATGGCCTGGTAACGCAGCATGTCCTTCAGCTCCTGGGGTGAAGGATAACGCCCAAAGCGCAGGAGGCTGCGAGAATAAATCAAGGCCATAGCTCCGGAAATATGCGGAGCTGCCATGGACGTACCCGAAAGTTTGACATAATTCCCGCCCGGATAGGTAGAATAAGTATCTACCCCCGGGGCTACTATATCAATTCGTTCATTAGAAGCACTGAAGTCAGCTATTCCGGTCCTTAAATCTACCGCTCCTACTGCCAAACTCTCCTCGTAATAAGCCGGATATGATATTTCACGAGTATCGGGATTAGCATCTCCAGAATTACCCGCTGCACACACTACACTTATACCTGCTTCAACCAGCTTGATAATCTCCTGATGCATGGTAGTATTGGGAAAAGGCCCCCCCAGGCTCATATTTACTACATTTGCTTTCTCTCCCGCCGGTCCCCTCCAGCTGCGGGTCCACTTCAGGCCTTGAACTATATCGCTGTATGAACCGAAGCCATCTTTGTTCAGTACTTTTACTCCCAGCAGCTTAGCTTGGGGGGCTACCCCTAGTAGCACCCCATTGGCCGCAATTGTGCCGGCCACATGAGTACCATGCCCGTTCATGTCCATGTAATCATGCTCGCCAGGAACGAAACTAACCCCCCCGATCACATTGGCTTTCAGATCTGGGTGATTATAATCTATACCGGTATCAATAATGGCGACCACCGAACCCTCACCCCTGCTGGAAGGCCATATCTTGCGTGCTGCAATAAGAGATACTCCGGGAGGCGCCCATCCCTCTTCCTTCTGGAATAAACTATCATAAACCTTATAGATTATAGGTTTCACAATATACACCCATTATCACTCTCCTTGCTTTATTCTAAGCAGGAGGGAATAATGTGTTCATTTT
>CAZHHJ010000109.1:0-8215 GCA_964531295.1 uncultured Syntrophomonas sp. | reverse complement strand
TCGCGCCTCATAGACCAGGCGGCTATGGAGGCCATCGATGCGCTGATCCGCGAGGCAAGGCCATGGATAGTCAGGCTGGCAAAAGCAAATCAAGTATAAATAGTACAAATTGACAGGAGAGGATGGGGGAAAAATGGCGTTTGAGATTGTCTTAAAGGAGGAACTAGCCCCGAAAATAAAGCTGTTCAAAGTATTGGCCCCAGAAATAGCCCGAAAAGCTCAGCCTGGACAATTTATAATACTGAGGATTGGCGAAGAGGGAGAGCGGATTCCGCTGACTATTGCCGATTTTGACGCTGATACCGGGACTATTACTATAATATTTCAGGAAGTGGGCAGAACCACCAATTTGTTGGGACTCATGGAACAGGGTGATGCCCTGCTTGATTTCGTAGGACCGTTGGGGATGGAATCTGAAATTAGAAAATATGGAACTGTAGTATGTATTGGCGGTGGTGTGGGTATAGCTCCGGTTTTCCCCATAGCCAAAGCGTTAAAGGAAGCTGGCAATACGGTTATTTCTATAATTGGGGCGCGCAATGCAGGGTTGCTTATTTGGAAGCAAGAAATGGAGAGGATCAGCTCCCAGTTTCATATTGCAACCGATGATGGCAGCGCCGGCCATAAAGGATTTGTCAGTGATGTTCTAGCCCAGATTCTGGATCAGACCAATGTGGATAGGATCATTGCCATTGGTCCGGTTCCCATGATGGAGGTTGTCAGCCGGATAGCCCCAGATAATATCACCACCATGGTAAGCCTGAATCCTATAATGGTAGATGGTACCGGTATGTGCGGAGCCTGCCGGGTAGAGGTGAACAAGCAGAGCAGGTTTGCTTGTATTGATGGTCCTGAATTTGATGGACACCAGGTAAACTGGGAACTGCTTAAGATGAGAGCCAAGATGTTTATTAAAGAGGAAAAGGAAGCACTACTATACAGCTGCGGGGAAGGAGAATGCCAATGTCACGAGAGAAAAGGAAAATAATACCCCAAAAGTATCCCATGCCATATCAGGAACCTGGCGAGCGCTGTTCCAATTTTGAAGAAGTGGCCCTGGGATACTCTAAGGAAACCGCAGTTCTGGAGGCCGAGCGCTGCATCCAATGCAAGAACAGTCCCTGTATAGATGGATGTCCGGTTGGGATCAATATTCCTGCTTTTATTGCAATGATTGCTGAAGGGGATTTTGCGGGTGCTATTAACAAAGTAAAAGAAAAGAACTATCTCCCTGCTATTTGCGGTCGGGTATGCCCGCAGGAAAGCCAATGTGAAGTAAAATGTACCATCGGCAAGAAAAACGAACCGGTGGCCATTGGCCGCCTGGAACGTTTTATAGCTGATTGGGAGATGAATCAGGGCTTAGAGTCCCGCCCGGAGATTAAACCCAACGGCAGGAAAGTGGCTATCGTAGGATCTGGCCCCTCTGGTTTGGCAACGGCTGCCGGTTTGGCTGTAAAGGGTTACCAGGTTACTGTATTCGAAGCCCTGCATATCGCCGGAGGCGTACTCAGTTATGGCATTCCTGAATTCCGTCTTCCTAAAAAAATTGTAGCTCGGGAAATCGAGAATATTTCCAAGCTGGGGGTTGACATTAGGGTAAACGCTGTGGTGGGCAAACTCAACAGCATTGATGAATTATTGGAACAGGGTTTTGATGCCGTATATGTCGGTACCGGAGCGGGATTGCCTTATTTCATGAATATTCCCGGGGAGAACCTGAATGGGGTATATTCAGCTAATGAATTCCTGACTCGCAACAATCTTATGAAGGCCTACAAGTTCCCCCAATACCATACCCCCATAAGAGTAGGTGATAAAGTAGCAGTTATCGGCGGAGGAAACGTGGCTATGGACAGTGCCCGAACTGCTCTCAGATTAGGGGCCGAATCTCGCATCATCTATCGTAGAACCCTTAGAGAAATGCCAGCCCGATATGAAGAAATTGAACATGCTATGGAAGAAGGAGTTCAATTTGATTACCTGGCCAGTCCCAGAGAAATTAAAGGTAATGAGGAAGGAAGAGTTACCTCGATTATCTGCCAGAGATATGAGCTCGGAGAAGCAGACGAATCAGGACGCCGGCGCCCGGTTCCCATTCCTGGAGAGGTGTTTGAAATGCTTGTTGATACAGTGATCATGGCTATCGGACAGGGGCCTAACCCCTTGGTGCCCCAGACTACTCCCGATTTGGATACTAACCAATGGGGTAACATTGTGGCTGATGAAAACGGTCAAACCTCGAAACCAGGAGTATTTGCCGGTGGAGATATTGTAACCGGAGCAGCAACAGTTATTCTGGCTATGGGCGCCGGTAAAAAGGCATCAGAAGCCATTCATGAATACCTGCAGGGATTAAAATGACCACACCCGTCAGAACCAGAACCTGGGGCAAGTTCAGATTTGCTGTCACAGCCTTGATGTCTAGGTATCCGGTTTTGCGGATGTTCGTAGGGAGAGGTATGCTTTTAAGGCCTTTGCTGCAGAAGATATAGGGAGAAAGGTTCTTCAGTCAACGGAATAACAGCAGTATGCTAGCTTGTACATGATTCGCGTTGACATTGTGCTGGTACCTGCATATAATAACAGTAATTGAATAAACAAATGCAGAGAACGGGATAAGTAGGGCGCTCATCGCTGCCAGAGAGAAGAGGTCACCGGCTGAGAGCCTTTTCACAGTAAGAAACCGCCTGAATCTGCGCCCGGGAGCAGGTATGCTGAATATATTAGTAGGCATATCCGGTTTGAACCGTTAAGGTAATGAAGTGGAGCATGTGATTTATTTGCGTGCTCAAATAGAGTGGAACCACGGAAGTTTAGCCTTTCGTCTCTAAGGGAGATGAAAGGCTTCTTTTATTTGAGGAGGTCACTTATGTTTAAAATTTTGAAGAATGAAATTAATGTTGTTTTTGCAAGGGATCCGGCCGCTAGAAGCGTAGTGGAAGTACTGTTCTGTTATCCTGGATTTCATGCGGTTATTAATCATCGGATAGCACATTTTTTCTATAAAAAACAACGGTTTTTTATGGCCCGGCTTATTTCGCATTTCAGTCGTTTTTTGACCGGTATTGAGATTCATCCCGGAGCCAGCATAGGCAGAGGATTTTTTATTGACCATGGGGGTGGGGTAGTTATTGGCGAAACAGCGGAAGTAGGGGATAATGTTACCATATACCAGGGAGTTACTCTGGGAGGTACAGGAAAAGAAAAAGGGAAAAGACATCCTACCATTGGAAATAATGTTACGATAAGTGCCGGAGCCAAAGTACTAGGTTCTTTTACGGTAGGAGATAATGTTAAAATAGGTGGAGGATCGGTAGTCTTAAGCACTGTCCCCCCGGACTGCACAGTTGTAGGGGTACCGGGAAGAATAGTTGTCCGGGAGGGAGCCAGAATAAATAACGGCGAGGTAGATCTGGAGCATCATCTGCTGCCAGACCCGGTAGCGGATATACTAAAGGCCCTGCAAGAAAGAATTAACTGCCTGGAGCAAAGGATAAATACCTATGAAAAGGAGGGTGTCCAGCATGAAAATACACAATACCATGAGTGGGAAAAAAGAAGAATTGGTAACGCTTAACCCTAATAAAGCCAACATCTATGTGTGTGGGCCGACAACCTATAATTATATTCATTTGGGAAACGCCAGGCCACTGGTAGTGTTCGACACCGTCAGACGATATTTGATGCATAAGGGCTATGATGTGACATATGTACAGAATTTCACTGATGTAGATGATAAGATAATTAATCGGGCTAAGGAAGAAGAAATCGATGCCCTGGCCCTGGGTCAAAAATATATAGAAGAATACTTCCGGGATGCAGATAGGCTTAATGTTTTAAGGGCCGATGTGCACCCTTGTGTGAGTGACCATATTCCAGATATAGTTGAAGCAGTACGAGGATTAATTGATAAGGGTTATGCTTATGCAGTCGATGGGGACGTATACTTTAGAGTAAAGGCATTTGCAGGATATGGTAAACTATCTGGACGAACTCTGGACGATATGATGGCCGGAGCCCGGGTGGAAGTAGATGGACGAAAAGAAGCAGCGGTTGATTTCGCGCTTTGGAAGGCAGCCAAAGAGGGTGAACCGGCCTGGGATAGTCCATGGGGTAAGGGAAGGCCGGGTTGGCATATAGAATGTTCAGTAATGTCGACTAAATATTTAGGAGACACATTTGATATTCATGGGGGAGGAAGCGATCTTATATTTCCTCACCATGAAAATGAAATAGCACAGGCAGAAGCACTTACCGGGCAGGAGTTTGTGAAATACTGGATACACAATGGATTCATAACGGTTAATAACGAAAAGATGTCCAAATCACTGGGGAATTTTTTCATTCTGCGGGATATACTGGCCAGTTATCCAGGGGAGGTGGTTAGATATTATCTTATATCCACCCATTATCGAAGTCCACTGGACTTCGATGACGGAAAACTGGAGGAAGCTCGCAAGGCTCTGGGCAGGCTTAAAACTACCCTTATGCTGGCTGACGAGTTTATTAGAGGAAAATCTGAAGAGGTAATAATTACAGGTCCAGCCCTGGATTTCCTGAACTCTCTGGCGGCATTAAAAGATGAATTTATTGCGGCCATGGATGACGACTTTAATACTGCTAAAGCGGTCGGCTTTCTATTTGAGATGGCTCACCAGATTAATTCCTATATAGCCGGAGCCAGTTCAGACAATCTGATGGATCAGAAGGCAGTAAAGCAGGGCAGTAGTTTGTTGAAGGAATTGGGCGGAGTCCTGGGTATTTTTATGGATACCGGGTATGATGAACAAGAAATAGTAGATAAAATATTGGATATTCTGGTAAACTTGAGACAAACTGCCCGACAGGAAAAAGATTATCAAGTAGCAGATACTCTGCGGGACTTCTTAACCACCCTGGAAGTAAGTATAGAAGATACCAGTCAGGGCAGCAGGCTTAGATACCAGAAACAACCGGAACTTGATGGTTTGCTGGGGAAATTGTTGGAAATGAGAGCCACGTTCAAGCAAAAGAGGAATTATGAGCGGGCTGATTATATAAGAGAGGCCCTGCTGGAAAGAGGCATAGTTATTGAAGATACCAGGGAAGGAGTTAGATGGAAATTTGTTAATGCATGACGGGCCGGGTATTGATAAACTAAACGAATATTCAGCACTTGTCCTGGCCTATATCGGCGATGCAGTATTTGAACTAATAGCGAGAGAACATACTATTGCATCGGGCCCCAGAAAGATGAAGGATATCCATCATGATACCGTGGATATGGTCAAGGCCAAGAATCAGGCCCAGGCCATAAGGCGGTTGTATGAAGAACTCAGTGAAGAAGAGAAGGATATAGCCAGGAGGGGCAGAAATGCCAAAAGTCCATCCCCTAAACATGCAGATGTAATAGAATATCGCATGAGTACCGGGTTTGAAGCCCTCTTGGGATATCTATATTTAAAGGGTGACCAGGAACGCTTGCTGTATCTAACCGGAAAAGTTATGGAGGAAAACTAGGAGATAAAGGGAAAGGGGAGACCTGGAGCGTATGCTTATAATACCACCAGAAATAAGGGTGCCTGCCTCACAGTTAGATGAAAGAGTAATGCTTCGCCTGGAGCGTTGTGCCAGAATCTGCTATAAATCAGAAGATAAAATGGATGATGAATATAGTCAGTCTTTCCTCCAAAGGATTGTAAACAGCGGGCATGAATCGGTGATAGAACATGAGAAAGTCACCGCCCTGTTTATTATAGACCGAGGAATATCCCATGAACTGGTAAGACACCGCATTGGCAGCTACAGTCAGGAATCAACCCGTTACTGCAATTATGGCAAAGACCGGTTCGGCCGCGAAATTAGCGTTATTAAACCGTATTTTTATATCCCAGGGACAGAAACTCATGCCCTCTGGGAGGAGAGTTGTCTCCTGGCAGAAAAAAATTACCTGGATTTGCTGGATAAAGGCTCTACCCCCCAGGAAGCTAGGTCCATACTGCCCACTTGTTTAAAGACCGAAATAGCGGTTACTTATAATATCAGGGAATGGCGGCACTTTTTCTATATGAGATGCTCTACCGCTGCCCACCCGCAGATGAGGCAAGTGGCCATTCCTTTGCTTTTATTGTTCCAGGACAAGTTTAAGGCGCTATTTGGGAAAGTTGCGTATGACACTGCTTTCCCGGTGGAACATTATGCAGAAGTACTAATCAGTGATGACCTTTTTAACATATAAACAAACCAGGGGGACGGTTCTTGTGGTCACCCCAAAGGCGCCAAAGTGACCACAAGAACCGTCCCCCTGGTTTCAATAAAAGCAGGAGGCAGTGCATGAAGGAAAAACTAGCTGGTATAAACAGTGTAATGGAAGCCTTAAAGGGAAGAAGGAAGATTGAAAAGATAATGGTGCAGGAGGGCCGGCAGGGTAAAAGAATAGGGGAGTTAATGAATTTGGCCGAAAAAAAAGGGGTTTATGTTCAGACCGTGGAAAAAACCCGTCTGGACAAACTCTATACCATTGGCAACCATCAAGGGATCATCGCTATGGCTGATGCTTACCCGTACAGCACTCTGGAGGAGGCACTGGAGCATGCGGCCTTGAGGAATGAGATGCCCTTTATAATAATGCTGGACGGTATAGAGGATCCCAGAAATTTTGGGGCTATCGTACGTACTGCTGAAAGCGCGGGAGTACATGGCATCATTATTCCCCGGCATAACTCGGTGCAGGTGAACGAAGTGGTGTCAAAGGCTTCTGCAGGTGCGGTTGAATATATGCATATTATTCAAGAAAGCAATTTGGTTAATGTGATAAAATTGTTAAAAGGGCAGGGCATGTGGATAATCGGTGCAGACATGGAGGCCAAGGACAACTATTTTGAGGCATCCATTCCTACTCCCAGTGTTCTGGTGGTTGGTGGTGAGGGTAAAGGATTGAGACGACTAGTGAAGGAGAACTGTGATCTACTGCTTAAAATACCCATGAAGGGTAAGTTAGGTTCATTAAATGCATCTGTAGCAGCAGCCCTTTTTATTTACGAGATACTAAGGCAGCAAGAAATTAAGTAAAATCAGGTAATCCTGTTTCAGGGGATATTTGCCGGGAAGCGAGCAGAGGGCTGAATCAATGAAGGTTAGGGGCTCGTTTTATTAAATAATTTGTTTTTAAAAATCGATATAGAAAAAGAGGCAGTTTTAAATGGAATAACATGGTTAAATATTTTATAGCATGCTGCAAACGAAGCATGCTGCAAACCTTCGGACAACTTGACGTTTCAGGGGGCACCGACTATAATGATTTATAGTGTTCAAAATGTAACAAACTTTTTGTCAGTACAGTATAATAAATAGCTAATGGAGGCGACTGAATTGCTTAGTTCTCTCGCTGCTCAGCAATACTACCTTACCTACTCAGATATGACCGATGAGGAAATAGTAGATATAGCTCAACAAGGTGAACAGTTTGCGGTTGAGTATCTGGTAGACAAGTATAAAAACTTTGTGCGGGCCAAAGCCAGATCGTATTTTCTGATTGGTGCCGATAAAGAAGATATTATTCAAGAAGGAATGATAGGCTTATTTAAAGCCATACGGGATTATAAATTGGATAAGTTAACATCCTTTAGAGCATTTGCCGAATTGTGTATTACCAGGCAGATAATAACTGCTATTAAAACCGCAACCCGGCAAAAGCATATTCCATTAAACTCGTATGTTTCCTTAAACAAACCCGTTTATGATGAAGAATCAGATAGAACTCTAATAGATATTTTATCAACTACCAAAATTACCAATCCAGAAGAGATAATAATAAGCAGAGAAGAATTCATATTTATCGAGAAGAAAATGGGGGAAATACTCAGTTCTCTGGAATGGAAAGTATTAATGGCTTATCTTGAAGGCAAATCCTATCAGGAGATAGCGATTGAGTTAAAAAGACACGTTAAATCTATCGATAATGCCCTGCAGAGGGTAAAAAGAAAGCTTGAAAAATATCTGGAAGACAGGCATGAGCTATAAATGCTGAATAGAGCGAATGATTTAACCTGTAATGCAGTCCCCAGGGTTGTTCTTATAAGGCAAATCTATAATTTCTGGTGGTGTTTTTTCCCTCCGCAGTGAACCATATTAGGGCAAAGACTTGAATCAACACTTAACTATTGACTTTGTTAGGCCCAGCGTATACAATATTACTTGCTGAGCCGAGCTAGCTCAATCGGTAGAGCAGCTG
>CAZHHJ010000108.1:0-8338 GCA_964531295.1 uncultured Syntrophomonas sp. | reverse complement strand
TTAATTATTACCGAAAGCGAATTGTAAAGAACCGACAATTGATACAGTATGGATTAAATCTGATATCTCCGGAATTCATCTTTGCCGGAACAATTCCGGAGAATCAGAAATGGGTCAAGATTTTCCTTGAGAAAGTCCACAGGCTACACCCACATGTATTTCTGGTCGACTTTTCAAAAATAACCGGAAAATCATTTATGACCTCTCAAAAAAGAATAGCATAGATTTTTTCTCTAATGAAGTTCTTTTGTGTTTTTTGATAAGTTGGTGTCAGGCACCGGGGTCTCTTGCATATACCGTTTAAATTTTACGGCAGGGTAGTGATACGCTCCTGATAGGATTCCCGGGGTGGAGCAGGAGGAAGCATTTCTGGATAGCCCAGAGCCAGTACAGCTACTACCTGGTAACCTTCTTTTACCTGAAGGATTTCACGTGCCCCAGGAAGACCGCCGAGCGATAGCCAGATGCAGCCTACTCCTTTATCCCAGGCTGCAAGACTCATGTTTTGCACCGTCAGTCCGGCGGTAATAGGGTTCTCTACGACTTCTAAATCATCCTGTGGGGGCCGACTCAAAACAGCCAACATATAGGGAGCGCCTCCGAAATTATCGATTAGACTCTGGATTCCCTCTTTAGCTGGAGCCGGAAGTTCAGGATCGGGAAGAACATTCTCTTCCATAAACTTCTGATAAATCTGGTTAAGGCGGCTACGGGTCTGGGGACCAATTACCGCGAATTCCCATGGTTGCGAATTGCGATGTGAGGGGGTCCATATCGCAGCCTCCAGGATTTCATCTAATACTTCATCTGGGATAGGGTCAGATTTGAATTTACGTATCGAACGACGAGTTTTAATTACTTCCAGGATATTCATACCATCACTCCTTCATTTTAGAATACTGAACACCGGTCATTCTTACCATTTATTCTTCTGCTTGGAAATTATTATAGTGCATCCCTACTTTCATATCAAGGGATGTCAAGTGCATAAGGGAACAGGTTCCTTGTTCCTTTCCCCCTGTCCTTCGGGATTTTATTTATTGACTGCCCCGGTTACGGACAAATATTACATAAAAGTAGAATGGACGTTTCAGTCCGAAAACTTTAGCATGCTCTATGGGGATGATGGTTTCCATAATAATAAACTGCGACTCTTTTAATCCGGCAGCAATTAATAATTTCTTAAATGAACCGGGGGAGCAGCCGAAGAATATAGCATCATCCAGCAGGTCTAGAGCCTGTTGGTAATCGTAGCGTATAGCAGCAACGATTTCCTCTCGGCTTTCTGATTTTAGCTGTCCGACCAGGTGTGGTTTTAAATGCAGGTCCCAGAACATAGTGCGGGGTGATATGGGCAGTGTTAGTAAACGATTGCCTAGCAGCAACCCCATCAATAATAGGGCCAAGCGGGTTGAGAACTGCAGCTTGAACAGTTTGAAACCGGCTCGGCGGTTAATCGAAATATTTATAAGCTGCCAGCTGATAATAGCAACAATCATGAAAATTACGGCCAGGCCGTAGACCTGTATAAAACTGAATTTGAAAAAAAAGAGAAAAGGATATATTATAGCTGCTATGCCAACTATAAGCATTTGAAATATGCAAAATATTAATATTACTGCCGGCAGGGTACCATAAAAATTTACCAACTGCCAGAAAAAAGGGATAATAGTTCCCACCAGCGCTGGAATTAGTCTAAAACTGTGAGAGTAAAATAGGCCGATGGTGAGATGTCTCCAAATCAGCTTCATATACCTACCATCCCTTCGTTTATAATGTCCCCCCTTGTCAAGACACGATTTTGGAATTGATAAGAGAAATCCTTCTTCCAAAACATGATATTTATGCAGCGGCTTTTTCCTGACTGCTATAGATTGAAAACGGGGTTACATAATTTTATAATAACGGTATGCCCGCAGCAATAACTGATACCCTGAGTTATTCTACAACCTACACCTATTATACAGTAGGCAGGCTTACAGAGATCACCAACCCGCTGAGTAAAACTACTAGTATGACTTATGATGAAGATGATAACCTATTGAGCATTTGTATTCATAACTTACAATGCCGGTATTGACATCCGGTTTCCACGGTCTTAATTCTGCCGAGGCGGCACATCTGAAAACACTGTTTTTTCTGCTTTCCAGGCTCCATTGACATATTTATAGGTGGTATGCAGATAAGTTAAGTGAAGTGGCAGAGTTGCCGCAACCACCTCAGTTGTAAGCAGCTCCGGCAACACTTCTCCTTTCAGGTTTTGCAGCTTTATTTCGATAAAGAAATTTTGGCAAAATTCATTTCCGTAAAACTTGTAGCCATCGAAATCCAAGTCCGAAAGCAGCACCGTAGTAACGGCTCCATTAGCTTCGATTTCTGCCGACCCGTTGTTTTCATCTACATTTATTGAGAATACAGTGCCCTTGGTTATATTGGAAAGATCAATTTTTGTAAGGGCTCCGTCCTTCAGGCTGTACAGCTCATAGCCACATCCACCGTACGGCATGCTTCTATAATCAGTTGTGAGCAGAAAATCTATCGTGTCAGGGCTGATTAAATGGCCGGCGTCAATTGTTGCACTAAAACCTTTGGTATCACCTTTGAATATTTCTACCCAAGTGGTCTCTGAACCACCTTTGCTTACTGTAAGCTCCCATTTGCTGTTGTCGTTATTGACCATTATTTGCGCCGTTTCATTTTCGCCGTCTCCATCAATATCTGTGTCTATAGAATTTGGTAAGAACGTATGGCCTTTAATAATTCCATAACCACTGGCTTGTAGTATTTGAGTAATATACCATCCTTCCTGGCCATTATAAAGAAGCTTCTCTACCACCATTTTTTCCGCCGTGGTGGTATTAGGCGGGTTAGAAGTAATTTCCGGGAAAGAGATAGTATACTCGATCTTGGTATCGCTGAGTTTATTCCGGTTTTTTATGGTTATAGGCCCAACCCAGGGGCTTGAAACGCCGGTAACCCAGTATGGGTAGGAATCATAATAACTTTTATCTGCTTCCTGGCGCAGTTGGGGCGATAAGGCTGCATATTGCAGAGCTCCATTGCGGGCTTGTTCGCCCCGGCCCCATAGTTTTACAGCTTCATCCGCACTGGCTGGAATAAGGGCATTCTCTATCAGGGCAATTTCAGATTTGATTTTGTCCCGTTCAAGGGTTTGAATGGATAGTACATTGCTAGTCTTTTCATAATTGACCGTGGCATTGAATAAGTATTCCAGCCAGTCCATGGGCAGGTAATAATGATTCTGGCGATTTTCGGCGCTATATACTAGCGAACTGCGTTCAATGAGGCCATCTTCACTGGTCATTCGTATGCAAATATGGTCCCGGATCTGCGTTGGATCCATTTGTTTCGCCTTAAATTGATTCAGCTCTAAAACCCATTCCCGGTTGGGCACAGCATGGGATAGATGAAGGTTTTTAGCCTTATCCGGGAGTGGCCAGAATTCCTCATCTTGTTCGTCAGCGCTGGATTGCAGACCCCTGGCATAGGAAGCTAATTTCTCCATATTATAAAAATCCTGCTGAGTCTTGATGCTTATTGTTCGGGTTGGGGAATCCCATTGTACTGAACTGGCTCCCAATTGCTCAGCCGCCCAGCGCAAGGGGATCATCACCTGGCCTTCTACCACGTTCGTATCAGCCGGAGCATTCACCACCGAACCGTTTATTTGCACCGTCAACATAGGAGCAGCCATAACAGGGCTACTAAATAGTATTACTATTAACCCTATCAATAGTAAAACAACTATTGAGCGTTTCATCTTTACCCTTCTTTCAGTTTATTCGACTAATTACTAGATGCCAGAAATAAGGCTGATAAGATTTGTTACATTTGTTGTCTTGCCATCATTTCACTCCTCTGGCGACCTTCTCAACCACTCTGCTTCTTTTGAAGATCTATGACAACAATTCTAACACCAAGAATTATTGAGCACTTATGTCTGTTATAACTTATTTTTTGAATTCATCCCCGTCATTGACCCTTACGGCCATACCGAGTGAAAGGAGCCCGGAGCCGGTGGATGGGCGCAGGTATAAAGCCAGTTCCAATAAAGATTCTGGGTCCATTGGCTCTGATCCAATCCGGTGATATAGGATCGCAACTTATACATGTTTTCAGGGTAGTTTTCATATTGGTAATCTCCCAGACCCTGCAAAATCGAAACCGCTTCCCCGCTTCCCATGGCTGCAGTCATTGTCTGTTTAACCATACGATGCTAAGGATCCTTTTCTTACAAATATATTCCAGGGTCCGCAGCTCAGAGATGCAAAAACTCTAGCAAATACTTCATAAGGTTGCTGATAAAACCCCTGATTCCCAAAACACCACCCCATTTCCAGCAGCAAGTGGTAAATACCCCTAATGTTTTTGTCCATTACATCCAATTCTTTTTGCTTTTAGTTGACATTGTCAGGAAGGTGTTTTTTAAAGAAGCATCGTATCATAGCATCATTTATAACTTTTTGTTATGTATTTGTTCACCAAAAGGAATTAATCAGGTAGTTCCAGAATGTTAAATGAAAACAACCCCGGAGGTAAAACAAATGAATTTTGATCTGAAAGAAGAAACCATTATAAAAGAAGCCAGAGAAAGGGCCGAGAATCTGTATAGAAACGGAGATTACCTTTGCTCGGAGGCGGTTTTTACTGTGATTAATGATTACCTGGGACAACCAATGCCGGCCGAGACCGTAAAATTGGCGTCAGGCTTCCCGGTGGGTATGGGTACTGCCGGTTGTGCTTGCGGAGCTTTATCTGGTGGGGTTATGGCCCTGGGACTGCAATTCGGCCGTTCCGAACCCAGAGCTGAAATGCCCGATATGTTCAAGGTGTCCAAGGAGTTGCACGATGAGTTCAAAGCGAAGTTTCGAAGTACCTGCTGTAGAGTGCTGATCAAGAATTTTGATTTTGGCGGCTCTGAACATCTTGATCAGTGTGTATATATTACCGGTCAAGTGGCAGAGATGGTGATTAAAAAAATCTTGCTGGCTGATAAACAAAAGCCAATGTAAGTTTTACGGGCTTTTTGGGTAAAACGCTATTGCATTTAAAGAGTTAGGGAATTGTATGTATATTCGGAGTGTAGTTTAGTTTGATACGGTTAACATCCGTGAGATCGAGGATTCAACCCCCTTCATCGTCACCATCAATTTAGGTGAATATAGGTTGGCCCTCGGGACAGGGTTTATCTTGGCTAGAAAGGTGGGATAGCGGGTGGATAATTGAATAACATCGGCGATTTGCTAAATTATTGGAAGCATGTCAAAGACCATTCTCTATTACCATAAGATCGGTTTGTTGCCTGAACCGGAGGAATCTCCAGGGGGATACCCCCAAACAAATATGCTGAGTAGTGCCCAGGTATACTTTTGACGAGATAGAAAACCAGCCTGACATATGGTCAAATGCTAAATTCAGCGATACTATGCCCATGGTTCAATCCACACTTAACTGGAGTATGTATAAACGCTTTTTTAAATTATCAGACATGTTTGCTAATCAACTGCTGCCTGGCCTTCAAGGCATCCGATTATATGGGGGGCGGGCTTATGTGAATTTATCTATTCAGCAATGGTTAATGTATGACATGCTTCTGCCGGAAGAATCCCCGTTTAAACAAGCACTGCGCAGTTTTCTGGCTAAATGCGGTCATTGGGCAGTTTATGAATTAGAAATTAAAAATCCTCGTTGGCGTGAAGATCCTTCTTACCTCGTTGATGTAATAAAAAGCACTATGAAGTCAGATCTATTGAGCCAAATAAGAAGCGGGCAAAAGGAAAAGGCAGACCAGACCTGGCAAGAAGTAAACCAAAGGGTGCCGTATGATGAACGCACCACAATAAGCAGTATGTTAAAGAATACCTTGAAAGGCAGGGAACTTAGAGAACAATCAAAGTCTATGCTTGTTAAACTGAGCGAATCCTACCGCTTGGTATTCCAAGAGGCAGGCCGCAGGTTTACCAAGAATGGAATTTATACTTGAACCGGCCGATATTTGCCATTGCTCACAACGTCAGGAGCCTTTTCCGGCAAATCTTTGTTAACACAAATGGTAACATCACCAGACTGGAATGCACAGCGGTAGCCGTCTTCCCATAATTCATCACTGCAGGCCGCTTCTTCTAAAAGGGTCAAATCATACTTGCCCATAATCCAGGTAGGTTCCCAATAGTATCCAACCCATGGTTCACCTTTTCTCATGGCTGTTTCTATGGAAGCAGCCAGAGCAATATCTGGTCCGGGTCTGAAATAATTGTAGGTATCACTTAATCCATAAGTGTCCATTTTCACGCTGATATACTCCTTGCTCTCTTCTCTATCGCGGGGTCCAATCAAATTTGTTTTTACACTTCGGGCAAGTGACTTTAATTTCACCTCTATTTATCGGCACGCGCAACTTGGTGTGGCATTGTTCACATTCGATAACCCGATGATCAACAAGTTCCAGGATTTTGTTTTTATCTAATCCGACAACAACGTCTTCTCCTATCAGAAATGCAGGTACTCCTCTGAGATTTCTTCGTGCAAATTCTGTGCGTGCGTCCTCATCAACGTTGACATCTTTTTCGATGAAACTAATCTTATTTTGCGTAAGGAACTCTTTCGCCGTTCTGCAGTGTGGTCAGGTTTTGGTTGTAAACATTATTACTTTCTTCATTTACATTCTCCTTTATATTCGGCCCTCAGGAGCGAGTTTCAGTTTTAAATCAACCCATACCCCGAACATTTTTATCTTAACATTTTTTTGAATATTGTCTACTCATAATAACAAAAACGACTCATCCTATCCTGAAAACGCGGCACGCAAACAAAAATATTGCTCAAATCAAATTTTGGATCTCTTTAAGTTTGCTACACAAGCAAATCACCAACATTAGCGTTCTTACTATCCACGTTATCTGCCACTACCACAATCAGTTTATCCACGGCCCGAGAAACCGCTACATTGATTAAATTGGGGTTATCAACAAATTCATTCACATCATTCACTACGGTGGCGAGAATAACAACATCCTTTTCACGGCCCTGGTATTTATGAACAGTATCGACCTCAATATTGGGGTTTCCAATGGCCTCTATCAGCTTATCCCTTTGCATTCGATAGAAAGAGATTATCCCAATCGAATGCTTGGTAGCATCAACACCCTGTTCCGGCAGCACTTCTTCGACGATCATGTCAATTTGCCGCTGGTTATAGTTACCCCGGGCATGTTTTCCCTTAGCTGTCTTATAGACCACCAGCGGTTTATCGCGGTGGTTTTCTTCGGTGAGCACAATAAGTTCATTATTATAGAACTTTTGATTACAAAAGCCGATAATTTTTGGATGGCAACGGTAATGCTCCTGCAATAGAGTTCGGGGAACATTTGCAAACAATTTGGTAATAGAAGAAAGCATACTATTTTCCGCATAATCGTAGGCAGCGAAATCTTTCCATAACGCATCCTTAGTAAATATTGTCCGTTGCTTGCTATATGTAAATCTTTCGGCCAGTTCTGCCTTGAACAGCTGCATAGGATTATCGCTATATTCTTGCATCGCACGATCAAAATGAAAGTTTTCCAATCGCTTGGTTAAGGTTTGAATCTGATCGTTCAATTCCTCTATCTTGCGCTCATAATAGAGTTTTTGCAAAAGATCTATTACTTGTTCGTTAGAATTCTTATAAAATGAAAAGCTGATTATCCCGTAGCGTAGCAGGTTTTTCAGTTTATATTTCAATGTTACCTGGTTATCTTTTTCAGCCATCCGCTGATAATCCAGCCATAGGGCCATAATGGTAGCTGCATTGGGCCGATACAAAGAACGATAAGGTACAATTTCTTCATTACTTTCATTGAAATAGGTTTCAAAACGTTCTTTTTCTACCCAAAACGCCGCTAACTCTTGCTTCAAAACTGCCGACCGGTTCTGTATTGCGAGCATTGCTTCTAACTCTTTACTTTTAATAGCCAGGCTCTCTTTTATAGCCCGAGGATCAGCAGCGATGCAGAACAAATTCATTGTCTCGCAGAATAGTATTGCAGGCAAAAAACCGTCCCCATGCCTTAAGCACCCTCAGTTTTGCTGTTCAATAACCCCGCTAGAAGTTCAGACAAATAAGTCGTTCCACAGGTTTGCCGGTAGGACAATAAATCCAACGTAGCCCGAACATCATCACTGGCACGGTGAGATCTGGCAGGCATTATTCCGTGCAACAACAAAAGATCCTGGAGCCTGCGGTTCGGATAACCCTTGCCGCGCCAGTCGATACCGGCCATGGAACAATACCATTGCTTGCTTCCTGCGGCGGGAAACAAACGTGTAATGAACCCGC
>CAZHHJ010000107.1:0-8436 GCA_964531295.1 uncultured Syntrophomonas sp. | reverse complement strand
ATCGACCAAATGTTAGGAAGAAAGTAAGGAGATCTTTTAACTGTTTTTGGGTCAAAGGGGGTGATTAATACTAACTTATCTACACAAAAATAGTAAACTAAAAGAAATCTCAAATTTAAGGAGGAAATAACAATATGAATTATACAAATGGAGAAATCGTAAAAGGCAGAATTATTGCTATTACGCCCGAAGAAGAACAGGTGGCATTGACCGTTCGTTTATCGGAAAAAATGAATGCACTATTACCGGCATCCGAGGTCGGAATAGAAAATATACAAGACAGTAAAAACTTGCGAGCAACAGCCCGTAGGTTGATTGGTCGCACCGTTGTAGGCAAAATAATAGACATTAATCCTTTAACTATATCAAATATACAGGCGATCACAGACCTCAAACAGTCCCATAAACTAGAAGTCGGACAGGTATTTGATGGGGTCATAATTAGCGTAAGCGAAACAGAGGCCAAAATAGAGTATAACTCCTATCTGGAAACCATTCTGCCCCAGGAAGAAGTGGGCATTATGCCGGGAAGTAATCTGAAGATGCTTTTCACCTATGGCCAGAAAATCCGTGTGGAAGTTATCGCAATTACCGATAATAAGATCACCGTATCTCATAAAAACTTCTTACAGGACAAGGAAAAATGGGAGGAACGCGTCGGTAAGTATCAGGTTAAAGGCCAGTATCTAGGGACAGTTACTAACTTCATCAAAAATGGGGTATTCATTAATCTGGAACCGGGCATAGATATGTTATGTTCACCGCAACCGGATTGGTTTGAAATGCAACGGGACGACGAACTGATAGTTGAAATAACCGATAAGAACGGCAACGGGAAATTCAAAGGGATAATTACCGGAAAAGCCTTTTTATAAGATCAATTTAGAAAGCCGCTGATATAATATCAGCGGCTTTTCGCTATTTTTGAGGTGATTTAATATGGATTTAAGTAATATATGCGTAGACAAAGGAGTAATTGAAACGTTCCAGACCCTTAAAACGCGAGACAAAGAAGCTTTTTATGGCGTAATTGAGCAAATGTATAATATTTTCGGGGAGGCATTAGTTTCCGACTATTTAAACAGTCCCGAATATATCGCTCAAAACTGGCAAATGGCAGATGATGAAAACCCGGGCATGGTGGAAACGGAGATACTCGAAGATCCCTACAGAATCCGAATTTTTGCTAATCAAATACCAGAACATTTGAGGGCCTATAAACATTCAAAATTCACAAAAGAAATCGGATTTACCAAGGAACGTCAACGTTGGTTTTTAATCATGAAAACCGCCTTCCATGAACTCAGGAAACAGGGCCTAAAACCCTTCGGAGAAGAAAAGGCAATCGCCATGTATAAATTCCATTTCCTGAGAAAATCAGACTCGGACAACTACACAATCAGCCAAATAAATAACACGTTTCGGGATGCTGGAATCATTAAAGATGACAACATAAATTATCTAGCAACCTTCTGTGATGGAGTAGTAAATCCTGACAAACCAGGGATAGAAATCACCCTTTTAAGGGCAGTGGATTTTGGGGGTTATTACCAAAAGATCATGCAGATTTAAGGTATTAATAATCCAGAATCCGAAAACGCCTTACACTTGAGTTATAAATCCCGGTAAAATGGCTTTTCAGGCGATAAACCTTTTCGCAAATCAGAGAAAACCGATAAAACAAGTCGGGAACCCTTGCGAAGCCATATGTATCCGGGCTTTGAGGACGTTTTTAAAACACTGCTCATGATTATGAAGATTAAAAGCCCCCAAATCAGGAGTTGCTTGTTCTATTTTTGCGTTTTTTGACACCCTCTCGGCTTTACACTATTCGGCGATAGAGGTAGATAATACGCGAATAAAACAAGCATTGCGGGCTCGTACTGTAGTTGCGACCACAATACATCTCCACATGCACGAGCCCGGCAGCGACACTATTAAATTAGCATCAATCAGCGACACTATTTAAGCATGAATTTTAGCCATGATTATGGCAGACAGAAAGGAGAAATTTCAATGGCAAGAACATGGGCAAAACAGGTTGGGGATTTAAAAATACTGGAAGCTTTGTACCACCACAAATATCTTAGAGGGAAGGTATTAACTCAAATATCAGGACACACACCACAAAAAGGTCGTGATAGGATTTCTGCATTAAAGAGGCAGGGGTTAATATCAGGTGAAGCATTTGTGAAACCTACCAAGGCAGGCGCCAGGGTAATGAACAAAAAAGTAGCAGCAATATACTATTTAACGAGGAAAGGTGTAGTCGCAGTTAAAAGCTTAATTACGAAAGAAGCGATCCATGGTGATGAACGAGGGAAAAGACCTAATGAAGAAGAAAAGGAGAAGGCATATCGGGTAAGTTTGCTTCTTGAAGGTTTATTCGACATATATGATACCTTCTCGGCCCCGGCAGGGTATAAGACCGATCAAGACATTCCCAACTTTGTTCCAATCGCTTTAGTAAATGGCAACAATCTAATATTCTTTGATAATCTGGACAAGCAGCGCAACATGACACAAAAGATAATCGTTGAATGTCACCGGTTACAGGACCGATTTCAAAATCAAAACACACTAATCCTAACGGAAAACACTCGGAGCCGAAACAACTTCGTAAATTACAGCATAGAAAATTACGGCCAAGAAGAACGGATACTCGTCCAGGGTGATTTCGATGCGATACGATACTTACTGGACCCGGCCCAAGAATTCAAGAACTGTTTTTTAAACAGCGGAATCGAGATAGAAGAATTAGACACACCCTATGACGGCTGCCATTATGTAATCGATGGTGAACTGGCAAATATATTTGATATAGTCGGTATGCCGGCCAAGACCCTCCGCAGGGTAAAAAGAGCCCCTGGCATAATCCATTTACTAGTCAGCAACCCCAGCGAGCAAAAGAGGCTTTTCACGCACTATCCCGACTACGAAACCAACGAAAACATAGTGGTGCATGATTTAAGTAAACTGCTTGAAAATGACGAAGACATATTTATTTCGGCAAAGCCGCCCCAGGGCGACGATAAATGGGCACAGGCATTACGAAACTACACAGAGCAAAGGGGGGAGGACGCATCGCTGTAGAAATTAATTTTGGGCAATCATTCAATATAATTGTACTTGGGGCAGCAGTCGTGTTATTTGGAACCACAGTTATAACCATGACCCCCGTTGCGACGATTTGGTTACTGATCTTGTTTGTAAGTGCAGTTATATTATCCATTATATTAAAGCAGATAAGGACTCTGGGCACCGTAGGAATAATTATTATCGCCATTTATTCAGCACCGTTACTGGCGGCAGGGTATACTAACCTATCGCCGCAACTAGCATCTGCAGGCGCATCAGTAGCCAGACTATATTGTGCAACCTTATTATTCGGGGCAATATTTTTCAATATGTTTTACAAGAGTCATATCCAAGACCAAGCAGAATCAGTATTAAGCGGCCTAAACATTTCAATACCGCATAGGGCAAAAACCGATTTAGACAACGAAGAAATAACCCACCCCTCGGTAGAGTTATGTCGTAAGGCCAGCAACCCGAGCCGGAAAATAGGAATAAGCGGTAAAGACCGATACTTGCATACACTATTAATAGGGTCCACGGGTACCGGTAAAACATCAGCCGTATTACAGCCCTCGGTCTGGCAAGATCTGGTCAGCTACAAAAACGGCCAGCAGCTAGGCATAACCATAGTAGCTCCCGACGCAGAATTTTGTCATACGGTACGGGACTGGTGTAAAACACTAGAAATCCCATTTACTATAATCGACCTGGATGATCCCGACACCTGCAAATTCAATCCATTAGAAGGCGAACCAATCATCGTTGCAGAAATAATGAGAACGGTGTTAAGAGCAACCTTCGGAGAGCAGGAAGCGTTTTTTGCCCAGGCACAGGAACTTCACGCTAAAAACACCATGATGCTGTTGAAACGATTACGGGGCAATGATCTCACCATGCTGGATGTATATAACTCACTGATGGACATAGAAGGAGTCCAGACAGACGTAGACGAATACGTCAGAATCTTTGGCCAAGACATAGTGACCACCTACTTCCAAAAAGAAGCATTTGGCAAGAACAAAGACAAGCTACATCAATTCGCTATGGGTTTAAGGATGCAGATATCAGACTTACTGGCCAACGACACGATATACAACGTACTGGTAGGCAAATCCGATATTGATTTAGACAAGCACATGAACGAAGGTGGCGTCTTATTAATCAATACCGCATTAGGCAAGATGGGCCACATGAGCAAAACCTTCGGCCAGTTTTTGATAATGCACATCCAGAATGCCGTTTTCAGAAGGCCCGGAACCGAGTTTACGCGCATACCCCATTATTTATATATTGATGAACTGCCGGCATACTTCAATCCCGAACTCGAAAACCTATTAAACATGGGCAGGAAATATCGTTGTGCTTGCACGTTCACGATCCAGGGTCCATCACAACTAGAAAAAGGCAAACAAGGCCAGGCGATGCGAGAGATAATTATTAACGGCTGCCGTAACAAGATAGTAATCGGCATCGAATCATCCAAAGACGCCAAACTCGTATCAGAGTTACTAGGCGAGAACAAAGACAAAGAAGTACGAGTAACCAAAAAGCGATTTAGCGTCATACCCGATTCATACGCTGAAGTCGACAAAGACATCAGGCGTTTCACCTACACAGACGTATTGGAGACCCCACCCTGGCATGGTCTAGTCAAAGTCGTCAATAATGGCCGTAACGCCGAACCGATACTTGGCAAATTTGAAGAACCGTGGACATTCCAGGCCCGGATAAACAAAGAACTTACCAAATTAGAGCACCACCGAATTATATCCTAGGATATTGCTTGGCAGGGTGAAAACATAATATAATTTAAAAAAGGAAGTGAAAGTAAACATGATCAATGGTTGTGAACCAATTAAAATGATACAAAAAGAACCAGAGCCATACATTTATGAACTACCCAAATGGGGCCGGCCGATAATAGAATTTGTAGGCAAGCATTACTTCTTGGAAGTCGATCAGATAGTCAACAGCTTATTTGGCAGCGGCAATAGAACAGGTCGAAAAAAGCTAAACGAGTTAGCTCAAAAGGACTTTCTAGTCAGATATGAAATATACTGCAAAGATAAAGAGATCCCCATCATCGGTTATTCTTTAAGTGAAAACGGAGCCAGGGTAACCCGATACCTGCCACCCAAGCTAAGTATCAATCGAGCGCAGGAATACATCATAGCCAACGAATTCTTCTTCATGCGAGGACATCTACTAGACGCCTGGAAGCTTTTGAGCGGCTTTCAATTGTTAATAGCCGAAATACTAATTGAAGGGCAGCGATTCGGACTATGGGCACCCCGTGAAGATGACACCAGGATGAAATCATTATTAACCGAAACCATGGGTCTGCAAGGATTGATAGTCATAGCACCTGCGGAAGAATCGATAACATTATTATCATATAAACTAGAAGCCCTAAGCCTTAACAAGCCCATATACTACACAACGGACGATGACTTAGAGACTTTAAAATATATGAACGAAGGCCGGTTAAGAATATTGACTGATGTTGACTAAACCTTATTTAGACAGAACCGCAGAAAGATTATATAATAACATAAGAGCCTCACTTAAAATTGATTTTAGAGTGAGGCTTTTTTTATAAACAAAATTAAGGGCTCGATTTACGAGACATTAAAAATCCGGCGATTTACGCCGGGAACGATCTCCCTTCGGGGAGATTTTTTATTTATAGATGCTTTTTTTGTTTGGTGTCCGGCTAGCAGGGTAAATACTCGTTTTAAAATAGAGTATTTGTTTTCAGGACAACACTGCCCGGTAAATGGGGTAAGTATACGATAATAGTGAAATTTCCATTTATGATTTCACACAGGACTTTATGGAAGATATATAGAACTTGATAATTCAGAAGGAGGTATCCGAAATGAAACAAAAAAAATTCCTATTGGCAATACTGGTAATTCTGATGGTGGGTTTATTTGCAGGGTTCGCACAAGCTGCATCTCCTGCGGTGTTTCTTGATGGTCAGCAAATAGAGTTTGATGTAGAACCGACAATTGAAAATGGACGTACATTGGTACCGCTGCGGGCTATCTTTGAGAGCTTGGGGGCAAATGTTGTCTGGGAGGGCAATACCAGTACAGTTACCGCAACCAAAGGAGAAATTAATATTAGTCTCCAGATTGGCAATAAAGTCGCATATCGGAACTCACAGGCAGTAGAACTGGACGTGCCGGGAAAAATCATACAGGGAAGAACGATGGTTCCGCTGCGGTTTGTTGGGGAGGCTTTGGACTGCTCGGTAAACTGGAACGGAGTAGCTTACCGGGTGGAGATAAGCAGTAAAGGTTCTGCTATCGCACAGAAAAATGGAGTTATGACAGCACACTTTATTGATGTGGGTCAGGGAGATTCTATCCTGATCGAACTCTCATCCGGGAAAAACATACTGATTGATGCCGGGGAGAACAGCTCACCCGTCATCTCATATTTGAAAAAGAACAATATTACCCGACTCGATGCAATTATTGTGACACATCCCCACGGCGATCATATCGGGGGTATTGCAGATGTAGTTAGGGGTTTTGAGGTCGGCAGTTTTTATATGCCACGGGTTACACATACAACAAAAACGTTTGAAAACATGATAGATGCAATCAAGAACAAAGGGCTTAAGGTGACTGAAGCGAAAGCCGGTGTCAGCTTGGATGTCGGACAGGAGTTTAATGCTTATTTCGTTGCACCTAATTCTGCTAAGTATGATAATCTCAATAACTATAGTGCTGTTCTGAAAATCGAACTAGGGAACACCGGATACCTGCTTACCGGGGATGCAGAGGAACTGTCAGAAGCAGAAATGCTGTGTGCTGGTTCTAATCCTCAGGCGGATCTGCTAAAAGTTGGGCACCATGGAAGCAATACATCATCAACGACAGCGTTTCTGAATGCGGTTAAACCACAGTTCGCAGTTATCTCTGTCGGTAGTGATAATAAATACGGTCATCCGAGTGCAGAAACATTGGCACGTTTGCAGAATGCAGGAGCGAAAATTTACCGGACGGATGAACATGGTTCAATTATTGCTGTTAGTGACGGAGTTAGCATTACGATTAACAAGTCCCCATCCGCAGTGAAAACGCCAGCATCCAATACGGTAGAGCCTACTATTAATGTAGCACCTGCTCCATCTGCTGATTCCGGTAAGTATATCGGCAATAAAAACAGCAAAAAGTTCCACCTGCCCACTTGCAGATCATTGCCAGCACCGGATAATAGGGTGTATTTTGACAGTAGGGAAGAAGCGGTCAGTCAGGGCTATACACCCTGCGGATTGTGTAAGCCATAGGGAGAGATTGGCATGATTATTATCGACCGTTTTGAAGGCGAGATTGCTGTAGTTGAATATGCAGAGAAGTTCTATGACATTCCCCGGGCATGGTTACCAGTAGTAGCTAAAGAAGGGGATGTGATTGTGTTAAGTCTATCAGTTGATCAAGATGAAACGGCTAGGCGGAAGGCGGAGATAGAGCGGAAGATGGAGGATTTGTTTGAGTAGCAATTTCTTGCTAACAGGCAAATATAGGCAAATAAGGATCAAATATTTCATGTACACTTAAGGCGGCTTTTTCCTTATCGCGGTAGCCAGCCTAGTACACCAGCTCAATCAAAGAAAATAGGCTAGTAATTAAATACTAGCCCATTTCTTTGAAACATTAAACTTCAGTCGCACCAGGAGTTGTAGTCAACTTCCTACTGGCGAGAGGGGTTCCTGAGTTAACGCTTAGGAACCTCTTGTCTATAATTATACCTAATTTATCGAGTTTTCAAAACCTTTTTGTTTGGCTTAGGCCGGTATTAATCCGGCTTTGGCCGGGTAGAAAGGAGCGAAAAAATGGAAGAAACCTTATTTGATCTTAGCGGTATCGAGCAAATCATCAAAGATACCCGCCGGGGAATATTATCACTTCGAGCAATGGCACCCATTTTTACACAAGAGGAATGGGATGCCCAGACTCAAGAAATCAGAAAGAGTATTTTGCCTACCAAGATGCAATGTGATAACACAATATATCTTCAGGGCAAAAATGATCATGATATCGGTGTCTTGGGAATAGTGGAACTCCGTGAACGAATAAGCTATCTTTTTGAACTGGTATTATGGTGTGACCCGAGAGACATAGAGGATCAGGACTGGTCTTTATATGATGAGCAGCTCACATGGTGTTTAAGTTTAGCAGCTGGCGCAAAAGAGCCTTTGCCGGCAGTAGCCACCATACATAATATTGCTAAGTTGGATGGAGTAATAAAAGATATTATAGATACTTATCTAGATCCAGCGATGGAAGGGACACCCTGGAAGGTAGCCGTTTCATGGGGAAAAGACTCAACCTGTATGGTAAAAGC
>CAZHHJ010000106.1:0-8449 GCA_964531295.1 uncultured Syntrophomonas sp. | reverse complement strand
CAATGTTAGGATGCTGCGCCACAGCAACCATCTTGGGGGTGCCTATTCAGGCGGCACAGTCCATAGTGGGAAAAGTCTTGTCCAGTTGGGTCATCTTCCCGCCAATGGAGGCTTCTCTTTCTACTAGTACTACTTGATGCCCAGCTTCGGCTATGTCCAACGCGGACTGCATGCCGGCAATTCCTCCACCAATGATCAGGGCTTTCCTGGTGACCGGTATGGTGGATACTTGCAGTGGCTTGTTTTTTAAGACTTTGGCGACTCCCATTCTTACCAGGTCTTCGGCTTTCTTGGTGGCTCTTGCTCGATCATGGTGTACCCAGGAATCCTGTTCCCGGATATTAACCATTTCAAACATATATCCGTTCAGCCCTCCGCCTACTACTGCCTTGCGGAAGGTGTTTTCATGCATGCGCGGTGAACAAGATGCAATGACAATCTGTTCCAGTTGATGCTCTTCTATGGCAGTTCTTATCAATTCCTGGCCGGGATCTGAGCACATATATTTATAGGTGGTAGCATAGGCTACGCCTGGCAGTTTTCTGGCGTATTCTGCAACTTTCTCGGTATCAATGGTGGCTTCAATGTTGGTGCCGCACTGGCAAACAAATACGCCTGCTCGTTTCTTCATCTCCTACTCCCTCCTTTTCCAACTATACTGCTATTTAGCCCGTTTCTTTAATTCTCCGGTAACAAAGGCATCCGCTACTTTGAAGGCTTTTTCCGGGTCGGTAATCATTAATTCCGCTAGTTTGCTAATCTTCTTTTCATCGCCGACTACTATTTCAGCCAGAATTTTAGACCGTTCTTCATCTTCTATTATTCTGGCGGCCATCTTGTCTGGATTCTTTTCAAAGCCTTTTATCATGGCAGTTATTTTCTTCTGATTGGCGCCATCCTGTGCCACATCTGCTCCTGAGGCGCCTGTAGCTGCCTTTTTACCTTTTTTAGCCTGTTGGGCCGCTTCGGCGGCTTCTATTTCAGTAGCTTTTTGCGGCAGCGTTTCCAGGTAACTCTCAGCTTCCACAAAGTGCCGGGGTATCCCTACTTCTTTATTGCTATATCCTCCGGCTAAGGCCACTAGCTCGGTTACATAATAGATGGGCATATCCAAGTTTACACCATATTGTTTTCCCGCCCCGGCCTGACGCATGTCCAAATTGAGCATGCACAGCGGGCAGGCGGTGACGATACATTCTGCTCCGGCCTGCCGGGCGTTTTGTATTACTTCGTATATCATTTTGGCTCCGATTTCTGGCCGGGAGGTGGCTAACGCTGCTCCACAGCACTCGGTCTTGTATGCCCAGTCAACCGCCTGAGCCCCAGTGGCTTTCACTATCTGGTCCATGGTCTGGGGATCCTCGTTGTCATCAAAACCGGTATATTCTGCAGGTCGAATCAGTAAGCAGCCATAATAGCAGGCGGCTTTCATGCCTTTTAACGATTTGCTGACCTTTCCTTTGATATTATCGATACCAATATCATTTACCAGCCATTCCAATACTGAGATGGTATGGCTCTCAGCTTTGAATTCCATATCTATGATTGCTTGCAATTGTAAGCGCATTTCATTATCTTCCCGAGCCTGTATTTCAGTGGCCCGATGGCGGTTGTAACAGGCAGCACAGGGAGCTAAAATGGTATCCAGGTTCATTTGCTCGGCAATGGCCAGATTGCGCGCCGGTAGGGCTAATGACAGCAGTTTATTGGTGTTATGGGCTGAAGTGGCTCCGCAGCAGTTCCAGTCTACCAGTTCCTTAAGCTCTATCCCCAACATCTCTGCAGTTTTTTCGGTTGATAATTTATATTCAATTCCGCTTCCTTCTCCTGAACATCCAGGATAATATCCTAAAGGCATCTTATTCCCTCCCCATCATCTCAATTCGCTGGAATATTTTCTTTACTTGATCTTTGCCTTTGATGCTCTCGGGGAGTATGGATACTTTGCCTCTTTTCATCATAGGCAGTCCCAGTCCGGCATCTTTTAAGGGTTGCATGGTCTTGAAGTTATGCTGCAGCAATAGGCCTGCTTCATAGGTCCTCCCAAAATTCTTAACTCCACTTAAGAAGGCTTCATTAAAAACTGCTACTTTTTTATCCTTTATTTTTCCTGCAGCTAATGCTTCCCTGCGGCAGGCGTCCATTAATGATGCTATATCTACACCCCGAGGGCAGCGGGCTGAACAGGTCTCACAACTGGCACAAATCCATATGCTCTCCGCTGCCAATACTTCTTCCACTAAACCCAGCTGTAAATACCTGATGATCTGCCGGGGAGGACTGTCCATGGCAAATGCTACCGGACATCCGGCGGTACATTTTCCGCATTGATAACATAGTCTTATGCTGGTGTGGGCGGCATCTTCGATCTGGGCAATAAATTCCTTATCTGCTGCACTGGGAGGAGACAGCTTGAGGTTCTCTTTCATGCTCTTTTCTCTCCTTTTCTGAGTATTCTCTGGTATATATAAAACGGTATAAAGATGAAACATACTAAGTAAATTAAGCATACTTCATGCCACATTACTACATTATAATACAAATATGACTCATATTAATATTAAAAGTTTGTTAATATCTCCACTTTTAAGCTAATCAGTATACGCTATTGTATATTGCAATGTACACAATAGTGTATAAACGGCCCTTACACACTATTGTGTACACTATCCTGTTCCGGTCTATAGCCTTACATAATTTTCTTCTTGGTTCAAGATCTGAGGGTAGCACATATTACCTCCTCCCAAGAGTTTCAAGCTTTATTCTAACACCGTTTATCGCCTGAATAAATAAAATTCCCTTTCAAAAAGAGCCATTATTTACCGGAATAAAGTTATGCATCCTGCACATAATAGAACTAGAGTCAGTGATACCGCAATATTTTAAAGAACCGGTTCCTTTTAATTAAGGCAATCAAATTTCTTTAAAAGACAGGCGCTGCAACGCAGCACATGGAACGGTATCACTGACTTTTTAATATTTCAACTTTCACTTCAGTGCAGTGTTATCCGATCTCAGCGCCAAGGTAATCTCCTGGATAACTTTTGATAGTTTATCGATGCCAGGGCTATATAATAGCAGCAGCTAATAAGCGGCAAATAAATTAGCAGATAGTAATATAAGGGTCTAGCAGAATAGATGCTTATACCAGTCAGGGATAACAATCCCACTAGGGGAGTATACCAGAACTCCAGTATAAAGATGGCATATTCATAAAGTTCTATAAAATTGAAAGTGCTTATATGAATTCCGGCCCAAAAGAGAGCTGGGGCCTGCCAGATCAAAGCAATGGCAATCTTTTTTTTTAAGGACAGTTCGTAGGCTCGGCAAGCTTCCAGAGCAATAACCAGCAGATAAATAAGCGCAACTACAATATCCAGGCCGGGAAAATAAATGCTCAAAACGCCGGCTGCAAAAGCACTAATATGGATAAAATATAATCTTAATACATTTACCAGCATTTAATTTCCTTTCTCCCGGATAATACTGACATATGGGCTATGACAGAAAGCCTCTGGAGTAATCCATAAATCCCGGCTCTCATCCAGCTCAATTCCCTGTTCCATATAGGCCTTCCATATAAGCTTACTGCAATTCCAAATCCTATCTCCAGGTTTAAATGCCAGAGCATAGAACATCTTACCTTGAAAACTACTGGCACATTCTGCGGCCTTCTTTTTAACCTCCGGATCTGCTTCCACCCGGAGCAGGCATACCTGGGTATAGTCCCGAAAATGGTCAATAGAACGCAGGTGCACGCCATAATCTACAAAAGCTTCTATAACCTGCCCATTGCCATTGTACATCCCGACATGGGAAAACCGGCCATAGCTGCATTCAGGATACCCTCCCAGCACGATGTCACCTACCTCTAATCCGGCAAAGGAAATATCGTTATTATATTGCACATTAAAGCCGTAGCCGAATTTACCCTGGGATGCACTATCCATATAAGTATACATAGCCGCCTTCTGGTCATAAAAGATCGGACGATTGTCATTGAAGAGCAGGATTAAATTCAGCAAGACCAAAACAGGAAACACTAATAGGGTATATTTATTCCACCAAAATTTATTGTTCTTGTTCATGTCATATCATGACTCCCTATCCATCGAGAAAGTAGTGTTTAAACTATATTACCACTTTTTCTTGGAGCCAAACCTTTCTACTGTCCTTGTCTTAGGTTAAAATATAAAAAAACTGGTGTGGTAAAATAAATGAGAGTCATACTTAGAAAACTGGATAAAAGAGAAACATTAACTGATAAAGAATATAAAGAGCTCTCGGAATATATCGATGCACTTTTCAGCAACTCGATGGAATCTTACGATTTGTTTTATAGTAGATATTCTTCGGTTTTATGGCAGGATTATTCCATGTACATTCCTCATTTCCAATATGATATCGATGACCTGATCAATTACATGATATATCACCCGGAGTTATTTAATATGATAGATAGGACAGCGGATATACTGGAGCTATTCCCAGTGGAATTGCACCCTTATATTGTATACACATTTAAGCAAGAGAATCATTATCATCTTATAAAAGAGCTAAGCCGTGCTCTGACCGCATCTGCTTTGAATCTGCAGCAATTACCATCCAGCAGAGCAGGGAAGGTGGTAATTAAATATGAAGATGCCAATCCTTATAAGGAAATCGGTTTGAAATCTCATTTGGAGAGATTGGCCAAATACCAGTTTATTACTCGTCTGCAATCATACCGCTATCTGACCCGCAGCAAAGCCCGTCAGGATAAAATAGAGGTTCTGGAAGCTGATAAACTGGGGGGTATATATACCAATAAAGATAAATCTATTTATTATTACATATTTTTGAATGAGAAAGATATTATAAAAGCTACAAAAGCCTGTTCGGTTCTAAATATTGCACTGTACGGAAGATCTACTTGAGGAGAAATAAAATGCCAAAGATATTAATGGAGTTAGCTAAAGCTCTGGACAATGATGACCTGTTTGAGATATGGCAGAGCGAACTGAGCTTGAGGGCATCCGCTAGGGCATCTGTTCTTGATGACCATAGCATATCAATATCCAACACCCGGGAGCTGGAGTTTTTTTATCGTTGCTGGTATTTCTCCAAGCGAAAATCAGATTTTTTTAACCTGCTGCTGGACAGCCTCCATAATATGGAAGTACTAAAATGGTTGGGAGATAGACCGGCTTTTTTGCTGCAGGACTTCTGGTCCTTCCTGCCCTGGCATATTGTTCTTAAGACCCCCCCCCCTGAAAAGCTCCAGTTTATAGTTAATCTATATAATTCAGAATATCACGCCGAGATGATACAGGTAATAAATTCCCTTAATCTAGATTCCTGCCAGTTTCTGCAGTCCAGGACTGCCAATCCGGAACTACGCAATCTTTTCAAAGAGCGGGAATCTGAACTAATCAAGAACAGGAAACAAAGCCTCTATGATTTTGAAAAATCTCCAAAAAGCGAAGCTTATCCCGGTCTTTATGGAGATAAAACTGAAAATATCCTTCAAGCCCTGGATTTATTGGAAAAAGGCAGTATCCACAATTATCAGGATCCTTACTGTAAAGAACGATTTACTGTGCTCTTAACAGCAGCTGAAGCTATCTTTCAAAGCGCTATGATTGAAGATTGCCTGCTCGTTCTCTTGGATATTTATGAGGATTATAAAAAGAAAAACCGGCTGGTTAGCCTCTTGGATGATGAGAAAATTCATCGCACTTTTTTCCGCTTGCTGCGGCAGGTAATCCCGCTGCAGGCCATATTAACTCAACCTTTAACTCCATATGCATGGGCCGATAGAATTTACAGCGAGTATTTTCCGCTTATTAATCGTGATCCAGCCAGCCTGCAATATCTGGCGGTGTACGAAAGCATTATCAACGCTTCCCAGAAACAAAATCCTCACATTATATATGAAATTTATATGAGAACCACCAGCCTTCTTAATAATTATCACCCTTTCGATAGTCATTTGCTGGCAACAGGCGAATTGAATAATGGCCTGGATCCCCAGCATCTAAAAAAGCTGATGCAGATTATTGCTCAAAAGATATCTGCTCTGCCACATGAATCTTTGGTGCTTATGGAATTTATCCGTATGTGCAGCCTAATAGAGGTAATCTCCTTAAATAAACAAATAGCGGCTGAGCTGCTGGAACTTTATATCAACCTGTGGAACTGGCTGCCCTGCAGCACGTTTATGAACGAGACTATATACTCGCATCTGGCTCCTCTGGTCGGAGGAAAGGGCAGATACCAAGCCCGACAGATATGCGAGGCAATGATCCAAAATAGCCACTCCCGGCTGCTGGAGGAAATCTCATCCCGACCTGATCTGTTCAGAAGCAAAGATGCGGTTTTGAAGCGCCAAATATTAGCTGCTCATTTTCTGGGGGTATTAAAATGAATGAGAATGATTTGAATTTGCAGACCTACAGTGAAACTATGGACCGGTTTCTTATTCTGCTGCGCAGTGAGGTGGAGGAAATAAGCCGACAGTTTGAACCCGATAGCACTGCCAGCGATAATTTAGACCGTTACCTGTTGGCAGTTAACTCCTATTATTATCGCAGCTTTCACGAAACCTTCTGGCCGGAGTACCAGAAGAAAATGAAGACAGAAATTACTCAACTGCTGGATTTGAAAATACAGGGGGCCCTGTTAAAAAAGCATATCGCGGCCGTCATCAAACGCAATGCCCATCTATTCAACCAGGTGAAAAGCATCTCCACCCGGCTGCAGCAATTAAAACGGAAGATTATGGAACGAAAATTGTC
The DNA here is from genome assembly GCA_964531295.1 of uncultured Syntrophomonas sp. Classification (GTDB taxonomy): domain Bacteria; phylum Bacillota; class Syntrophomonadia; order Syntrophomonadales; family Syntrophomonadaceae; genus JAAYJK01. The sequence goes on along the minus strand of CAZHHJ010000106.1, from coordinate 1,673 downwards.
CTTTATCGATGAGATAGACCGGCAGGTCTTGGAGCTGCTTTATGTTTTTAAAGAAATAAAGTATAAACTGGCAGCACTGCATGGATTCATAGATTCTCTCCATGAGCTCTCTTCGGATCTGGCCAATTTTCAGGGACCAGCCCGTTCCCAGCTCTTGATGACAGGCGCTAGAGCCTTATGTAGCAGCAATTTCAAAAATCATGACCATAGCAATTTTTATTATCAATTGCTTAAACAGCAACAACAAATCTTTAACCTGATACAGAAGTGTTCATCAGATGATGCTATTATGCCAGAACGCATCTCAAAAATCCGTACCCTATTGAGCAGCGCCACTGATTGGCCACAGGAAGAATTTGCTTTATTTTACGAGGCTCAGATTCAATTAACTGCTCTGCATTATACTGAACTCATCCTGTTAAACTTACAGTTACAGGATTATCCGCGGCTGAAAGAAATTATATTGGAATTCTCAGAATTCTGGGCAATTTGGCTGGACTTCCTGGAGCTTATTATATCTTATATGCCCCAGGCTGCTTTTCACCTAATACCGGATTTATATCAACTCAATCATAAAAATCCAGAATACCTGAAGGAATTATCCCATGATCTATCTTCAATTCATAGGAATGTTGAAGAACTCGGGCAAGATCTTGATAATATCCAGAGTATTGATTTTGTTTACTTCAGCAAGCAATTGCAAAATATTCTGGAATTTTCTGCTCCCCTGTATAAAACCATGGCCCAGGAAAGTCCGGTCACTGAACTTAAGCTTTTAAGCGTGGGCCTGCAGCAGTTGAGCCTGGCTTTTTCTTTAATGGACAGTAGATTGAGAATTTTACTTGAAGAGCACGGCTATATGGCTAGCATTATTACTCACAGTGAAGACTTATTAAACCGTCTGGATTCTGAAATTGAACTGCTGGGAAATATTAAGAATGATCTGGAAAGGCTCCTGACCGCCCGTAATTTAAGCAGGGTATGGAAGGGCCTGGATATCCGCGTTACCCACATACCCTTGAATAATGGGCAACCCCTGGCAGATAAATACCTATATCTTTTGGATAAGTACCACATCAATACCCGTATTAGTGGGGAAATCGATAATACCATTTTGGAAGAAGAAGGCGATATTTTTATTATCCGGGTAGAAGATGAAGTGAGCGAAGAAATACCTTATTTAATTATAGGAAAGAAAGGTTAATTCTAAATGTATCTGGGTATAGATATTGGAACCTCATATACTAAAATAGCCGGTCTATTTGAAGGCCAATGGGTGGATAGCAACCCTGAGGGAATCCTTATTCCCAGCCTGGCAGCCTATTTGCCATCCAGTGAGCAGCTTTTTTATGGTAACCTAGCCCTGCGCTTGGATGAGCCCGGGATAGATAAGGTCTTCTTTTTTAAACTCGCTTTAAAAAGATATGTGGATTTCCGGCTCGGGCCTTATAATCTCCAGGAAGTCGTGGAAGGATTCTTATCGTTTTTATATTCGCAATATATAAAGCCTAGCTTTCCCCCGCTAAAATATTTGGCCCTGTCAGTACCCAACTATTTTGGCCTGAAGTCCAGGCAGATACTCCTGGATGCAGCCCGAAAAGTTTTTGCTCTTAATGATGTCTATTTAATACCGGAACCTCTGGCTGCGCTGATCGCTTTCAACACTCTAAATG